>NZ_CP033169.1:2162561-2471498 GCF_003691585.1 Biomaibacter acetigenes
ACCCCGAGTATAGCGCTCTCCGGGGGATTGATTATTGGTGTAAAGCTTTCGATTCCATACATACCAAGGTTTGTAATGGTAAATGTTCCTCCTGTTATTTCTTCCGGCATCAGGGCGTTTTCTCTGGCCCTGCTCCCCAATTCCTTTATTGCCTCGGAAATCTGAAGCAGCGTTTTCTCACCGGCATCTTTTATGTTCGGCACTATAAGGCCGTTTTCGATAGCCACGGCTATGCCCAGGTTTATTGCCTTGTTCTGGATTATATAATCGCCGTCTATTGACCAATTAACGGTTGGTGTCTTCTTTATCGCATCAATACAGGCTTTTGCTATAAAGTCAGTCATCGTAAATTTATGGCCGGTAAGCTTTGTCAGTTTGTCCTTCCATTCCAGAAGTTCTGTAACATCCACCTTGATATTTTCGGTTACATGAGGTGCGCTGTTCCAACTTAGCTTCATGCGCTCCGAAATGGTCCGCCTCATGGCGTCCATAGGCACCCTCTTGACTTCGGCATCAGCCTTCCGTTTTGGAGCTTCGTTGCAGGATGGCTTTTCAGATTCTGCCTTCTTTTGCAATTCCTCTATCTTTTCCTTCACATCTTCTTCGGTTATTCTCCCTCCCGGGCCTGTCCCAATTATGCCGGAAATATCAATATTATGCTCTTTCGCGAGTTTCTTTGCTACTGGAGTGGCTTTTACAACGATTCCGCTTTAACTTCCTCGACATTTTGTTTTTCGCTTTTCCCAGCGCCCTGGAAAAGCTGTTCTTCGACTTTCTCTCCTTCTTCATATATAACTCCAATGATGTCCGATACGGGAACTACAGACCCCTCGGCAGCAATAATCTTCCCCAGAATGCCGTCTGCAGGAGACAACACAGTATTTGTTATCTTGTCCGTGGATATCTCTGCTATTTCTTCGCCTTTTTTAACTCTATCTCCCTGTTTTTTAAACCACTTTCCAATCTGCCTTCTTTCATGGTAAGTCCCAGTTTGGGCATGACAATGTTTACTGCCATTATATGCACACCTTTCTGAAAAATTTAGATTCCATTGCTGCTTTTAATGTTTTTTCCACATCCAATTGATATGGACCGTTTCTGGTTATAACAAAGTCAACCTCATCGCCTTTTTTGAGCATAATCTCCCTTTCACCGTCCAGGGCAATCATGCAGTTTTCCCTTGCGCAAAAGTTTTTTGGTTCATCCAGCAAAATCGTGTTCATCTCTTTGATTGGGACTTGGTTCACAATGCCCGGAGCTATCGGAGCCACAACCCACTGCCCGGAGTTTCCAAGTTGAACCCATCCGCCAAAATCATCTGTTTCTTCTATTGCCTGAATATAGCCCGCTACAGAAGAAAACCCTATTGAATTCGGATGTGCTTTCGTTACCACAATATCGGAAATGGTTTCATACGACCATATTGCTCTTGCCCCGACGAATGCTTCTTTGCAAATCACTGCATCCACAAGGGCAATATCCAGCAACTCCCCGTTTTTAATTATTTCAATCCTTTTGTTTTTTGTGCATATCCTTCTCTTATCGAATGCGCCAGATGCCGCAACTGCTGCTACTATTCCGGCTACTGTGCCCTCAAGCATAACGGGGTATACATTGTTGGTTCCCGTCGAAATCGGAAGCAGCGGAGTATCCTTAATTACTTTGGCAATGGCCCTGTTTGTACCGTCTCCTCCAAGCGAAACAATGCAGCCCACTGACATTTTCTCGAGCATGGCGGCAGCCGTCATGGTATCTCGAAGGCTTGCAGTAAGCCTAATATCCAAAATATATACATCCGCTTTGAGCTGTTTTGCACAGAAAATATCATCTCTTGCCTTGAATCCTATATTGAAAGTGTCCGGCATAATGTATATTTCGTTTATGCCCAATTCCTGAGCGGATAATATGATTCTTTTACTATATTTACCTTTTCATTATTGTCAATGATTGTGGCGTGAGCCACCAGCCTCCTGATGTCTTTTCCCGAAGCAGGATTTGCGATTATCCCTATGCTTTTCATATTTCCCCATTGACCAGGAGGTAGCATTAGCTGCTACCTCCCGGTATTCATTATTCAGTTCACAGGACAGCCACTAAGATTCGCCATACTTATTATTAAATAGATCGTCGCCGCTTTTAAATTCAAACCCGGATGGTTGTCAAAACGCACCACTCCGACCGCTGCTTTTTTCTCCTGCCGCCCTTTTCACCATAGCAGCGCCTTCGATTCCAAAGCCGCCGCATAGTTCTATTGCGCCTATTCCCTGCTCCACCAGCTCGCGAGCCACATCGGCAGCCGATTTATAATCTTTTACTCCAACCACCGTAAGCTTGTACTTCAGGGGTGTCTATCACGGCCCGATGTTTTTCCGCATCAGCCTCGGGAGCGATGAACATGAAAGCCGCCTTCAACGCCATGATTTTTCTCCTTTCTTTATTATTGCCGCTTGTATTCTTTTAAAGTATTGATTTTACCGCATTTACAATGTCGACTTCAGACGGGATGCAATAGCTTTCCAGGTTTTTAGCAAAGGGAATGGGGGTGTTCAATGCGCCGATTCTAACAATCTGGGCATCGAGATAGTCAAAGACTTCTTCCGCTATCTGTGCCGCAAGCTCGCCTCCCCATCCTCCTCTTTTGCTTCTTCCGTAACAATAACCACTTTGTGCGTTTTCTTGATGGAGCCGTAAATAGTTTCCTTGTCAAGCGGGAACAGCGTCCTGGGGTCAATCACTTCAATTTCTATACCGTCTTTTGCCAACTCCTCAGCCGCCTTCAATGCTTTTGACACCATATAGCCTGTAGCTATGACGTTGCATCTTCGCCTTTTCTTTTTACGGCCGTCAGGCCAAGGGGAATCGGTTCGTTTTCGTCAGAGACTTCTCCCTTTACGCTGTAAAGCATCTTATGCTCTATAAATGCCACAGGGTTGTCGTCCCTTATGGAAGATATCAAAAGTCCTAGAGCGTCCTGAGGATCTGACGGATATACCACCTTAATCCCCGGAACATGCGTGAGCCATGCTTCAAGGGCACTGGGAATGCTGTGCCGCAGCCTGAATCCCTCCGCCTTCAGGCAGCCTTACGACCATCGCAGTGAAATGTTTCCGCCAAACATGTACCTCATTTTTGCAGCCTGATTACAAGCTGGTCCATGGCCACAGTAACAAAGTCTATGAACATTATCTCCGCTACTGGCCTCATCCCGGTTTGCCGCCGCCCCTATGGCTGCGCCGGCAATCGCCTCCTCAGAAATAGGCGTGTCTCTCACTCTGTCTTCTCCGAATTCCTCCACAAGGTTTCCGGTGACGCCAAAACACCCTCCAAATCTGCCCACGTCTTCGCCCATAATGAACACCCGAGGGTCTCTTTTGAGTTCGTTCCTCATGGCCTCTCTCAATGCTTCGGCATATGTCATTACTCTCATCTTGCCCTGCCCTCCTCTACCAGGTCTGAATACACATCGGTAACGGCATCCGCTTCATCGGGAAGTTCGCTTTTTTCCGCGAAGTCTATGGCCTGCTGCACTTCGTTTTCAACTGAAAGCTCTATCTCCTTCAGTTCTTCCCCTGCGGCATAACCATTTTCTTCAAGATATCGCGCAAAATCTCGGCAGCGGGTCTTTTGCCATCCATTCCTCCAGCTCTTCTTTTGACCTGTATGTGGTGGGATCGCCTTCGAAATGCCCCCTCCACCTGTATGTCTTGCACTCTATCAGAGTGGGACCTGCTCCATCTCTTGCACGCTTTACGGCTTCATACGCAGCCTCGTAAACTGCCAGCACGTCGTTGCCGTCCACAGTGACTCCCGGAAAGCCGTATGCCTGCGCCCTGTCGGATATGTCCGCAATGGCCTGGTGTCTGTCCTGCCTCATGGAGATTCCGTAAAGATTGTTTTCGCAAACGAATATAACCGGCAGTCTCCATATAGAAGCCATATTCATGGCTTCATGGAAGGTGCCCTGGTTCGACGCCCCGTCGCCGAAGAAACACACGGTTACCTGGTCGGTGCCCCTCATCTTGGCTGAAAGCCCTGAACCCACAGATATAGGAAGCCCCGCGCCGACAATTCCGTTTGCCCCAAGTATGCCTATCTTTGCGTCGGCAATGTGCATTGAACCGCCCTTGCCCTTGCAATAGCCGGTTTTTCTGCCGAAAAGCTCCGCCATCATGTATTTCAGTTCTCCGCCTTTTGCAATGAGATGCCCGTGCCCCCTGTGGGTACTCGTGATATAATCGGTGTCTTTGAGATTCTCGCAAACCCCGACTGCAGTAGCTTCCTCGCCGATGTAAAGATGGACAAATCCCGGCACCATCCCCTGAGCAAAAGTTCTGAAACCCTTTGCTCAAACTTCCTGATTCTCATCATTTTTCGATACATGCTTGTCAATAATTCTTTTGACAGATTCACAACTGTACCTCTCCCTTCATCATAAGATACTTACTGTTATACAGGCCACAGCCACATCGATAGAATCGCACCTGTCCCCAAACATGGGCAGGTCTAAGCCAGAAACTACCATACCCCCTTTCACTGCTTTTATGCTTTTTTGCCAATAGGCAGCACTTTTTCTATTTTTTCAGCTATTATTTCTTCAGGCCTCGAACAGGCGATAAGCACATCGATAATGACCTCGTCAAGATTTTTAATGCCGCATATTTCCACAAGACCGCTCAAGCAACTGTGAGAAATCGCATCTTTCACCGCTTTTGCCGCAGCATTGTTTACATCCTGACCATGAAGATCTATTCCATAACCGAATTCAATCACAAACCTTTTCATGCCAATTTCTCCCTCCAGTAAGATAATATCCCGTGGACAACTGCCCATGCGTAAGACCCAGGTCTCTCATATATGTTTTTTCATCCAAGAGTAGTCCATCTATTGCTTATATTAATTGCAATAACTGTGCCAAATAAAAAAAGCCCGTTTTTCACGGGTTTCTTCGCTTCAAATTCTCAATTTGAGACAGGTTATTTTCTTTCAATTGAGATATATCAGTAAATAACGCTTGCTCAACGGGCCTTTTACAACTTTAATGAGAATTCTCATTTGATACATTTATTGGCTAAATCTCAATATTGTATTTTTAATTTTTCTGTACATCGTAGCCCTGCTTATCTTGAGCATCTCGGCCGCCTTAACCACGTTGCCCTCGCAGTGAATCAGCGCATTTTTGATGGCATCCTGTTCAATAGATTTAAACGGGTACACAATGCCAAAGCTCATTGTTTCCTTTAAAGCAGCTCCACGAATGTTTTCAGGAAGATATTCCTCAGTAATGACAGAGCTTTCGCATAAATAATACGACCTTTCCACAGCATTCTGCAGCTCCCGCACGTTTCCCGGCCATTCGTAATGCTTCAGCCTCGCAACATAGCCTGCACTGAACGATTTTGCTTCTCCCGAGTTTTTGCGGTTTAGCCGCTCAAGGAAATAATGTGCCAGAAGTTCTATGTCCGTTTTTCTTTCGACAAGCCTCGGCAGCTTTATCCGTATCACGTTCAACCTGTAATAAAGGTCCTCCCTGAAGTTTTTCTTCTTTACCTCTTCTCTAAGGTCTCTGTTGGTCGCTGCAATCACCCTGACATTCAGCTTCTTTTCGTATACGCCGCCGATTCTCGTAATCGTGCTGTTGTCAAGCACCCTCAGCAGTTTTGACTGCAAATCAAGCGGCAGCTCCCCTATCTCATCCAGGAAAATGGTGCCGCCATCGGCCAGTTCAAACTTGCCGGGGTGGCCCTCTTTGCGTGCGCCGGTAAAAGCTCCTTTTTCATAGCCGAAAAGCTCGCTTTCCATAAGGTCCCTGGGCAAAGAAGCACAGTTTACCGCCACGAAAGGCCCTTTGGGGTGGGCAAAGTTGTGAATGGCCTGAGCAAAGAGCTCTTTTCCCGTGCCGCTCGCCCCTTCTATCAGCACGCTGCAGCCGCTCAAGGCAGCTTTTTTCGCATCTTCCATAATGGAAAGCATTTGGGAATCCCTTGTCTTTATATCATCAAAGCAGTAGGATGACTCAAACCCCGCCACTTTGTTCACCACATTATGGATATATTTTTCTTCCTTGAAAGTGATTACCATGCCCGAGGACTTGCTGTTTGAAGCAATGGGTATCGCATTTATGGTGCACGTTATTCTCTTCTTGTTTGCATAAAAATTGCAGTCTACTCCGTAATACGGCTTCCCGGAATTTAAAACCTCCGACTGCAAATCTATTTCCCTTACCAGTTCCCCTATGTCAGCCTTAAGCAGCTCTTCATGCGAAAGCCCGAGGATTTTTTCGGCCATACTGTTTGCCTTCTTTATATGCATTTTTTCATCGGTTATTATTATGCCTTCAAAAATCGAGTCAAACGCAGTATCGATTAGCTTATGCGAATCGATAAGGTCCATCTGCTTTTCTATTGAAAATGCACCCGCCAATACTATTCCCAGCGTATGGGAATGAGCATCATAGCAGCTCCCGGACATGTTCAGGCATCCTATTAGATTTCCGTCCGCATCGTGAATCGGAGCTGCAGAGCATGTCCAGGGATGATGCTTTCTGCAAAAATGCTCCGCACCTATTATCTGGATGGGCTTGTCCAGGAAAAGGCACGTACCAATGGCATTCGTTCCCACTTCTTTCTCCGTCCAAAGCGCCCCCTGTATAAAGTTTAGCTCTCTGGCCCTGTCCAGCACGCTGTCGTCTCCGATTACATCGATTAAATACCCCTCTTTATCGGTGAGAATAATCACAAAACCCGAGCCGGCCACCATGCTGTAAATATTTTCCATTATGGGGTGAGAAGTTGAAATAAGATCACGGTTCTCCTCGAGCTTCCGCTGAAGCCTGAATCTGTTCAGGACCTTGCCTTCCCCTCCCTCCGGGTTTACCCCGTATTTTCTGCATCTTTGCCACGACTCAGCTACAATCGGATTTACCGCATTCTTTACGCAACCGGTTGCAACAAACCTTTCCCACGCGCTCTTGATAAACTTAAGATAATCCTCCATGCAGCCTCCTCCAATCTCAGATTTTTGCATGCAGGGCTTGTTTATGAATTTTTATATTATTATAATAATAATGAATGCTCTATCTTATGCTTTTTTAGTATTTCTTGAGCTGATTTTTCAGCGATACGATCTTTGATAAAAAATGATAGGAATTTCTTAAGGCTTGCTTTTTTGCGCTTTTTGGGTTTTATGACATTCGTTGCCACGTTTTATTTTAATTTAACCGCAGGAGATTTAACTTCGCTGACAATTCCTGTATACATCCCGGACTAATGGATTGCCGGAAACCTTGCGGAGATCCATGTGGCAAACCATCCAACTGCCGCCAGCAAAATCCCCACAACTGCACCTATGGACCACAAGCGCAAACTTCCAACCTCCTGGCTCAATGCCGCTATGTCCTGTTTTAATTCCGCACGTGTTGAGTTTATCTCCTGCTTTAGTTCAGATCTCACAGAATCTATTTCCTGCCTTAGTTCAGATCTTACAGAATTTACTTCTTGTCTCACGGAATTGACTTCCTGCTTTACAGTTCCAATTTCCTGCCTCACAGCAATGATCTCCTGGCGCAAACTCTCATCGGTTTTCTGCACTTGATTTTGAAGAGAGGCAATCTGCTGGTTTATTGAGCTCAGTTGCTGTGCCAGCAGAAAATAACCCATCTCGGGCATTTTTTGAAATTGCTCCTCAGCACCGCTTGCAGCCTCTTTTTTTAATTTTTCCAATTCTTCCATGGGCATGCTCATCCCGTCCTTCCTCCTAACTTTATCTTACCATATTTTTTCTTTGTAAACAACGCTCGTTTTATTTTTCAGAAAAAACAAATAACCGCTGGCTAGCCGTTCCGAATTAGAACCTCAAAGCTGTTCATCCTCTCATGGCAGAAAGCGTAAAAAAAACAGCGTGCTTTTGCTCGCTGTGTTGTATAGTTATGTTCTATAGATGTTGTTCAAATCTATTATATGATAAGAACAAGTTGTCTATATAATTTTTGGGCTGGAGTCCTGTACGATCATTCCCCAATCTTTACTTTAACAAGCAGCTTCCGTACCTGTTCCGTCTTATCGTTAACCTTACAACACGCCTTATGCGCATCATAAGGGTAAAAGATTGCAGCCATTCCAGGCTTGAGATGTATCAAAACCTCTCCTGCCTGATCTTTGAAGTTGAGCTTGTCATGAGCGGTGTTATATTCGCCCTGTGCTTCCAGACGGCTTGACTCGTTGCAGAAGATCATTTCTTCCCCGCTTATCATGCACTGAATATCTATATACTTTTTATGAACCTCGAACATGCTTGCATTATGTTCTCTCGTACGGTAAGTGCTTACAATCGCATATATATCGTCGTCCACTACATTATATCTTCCGTCCTGCATGGATTGCGGATTGATTCCTTCAAGATAATCAATGGCAATCTGCATATTTTTGCTCAATTTCTTAAAATCCGATAGATTTTTGATGTCAGTAACTATCATAAAATCACCTGTTTTAATTTATTCATATAATGATTTCTTTCGCGAATTCTTCTTTCATATCCGGGTAATCAATTCTCATATGTGTTCCACGGCTTTCCTTCCTGAGCAGGGCAGCCCGAACCATAAGCAGTATGGAAACAACTATTTGATGAGTCTCCGTATCCTTTTTCACTTCATTTTTATCTGAAAGCTCCGTCAGGATTCCAAGAGCCCTCTCAAGATCCATACCTTTTCTGTATATTCCCAATACATTTACCGCGAGTTCTCTGACCTGTGGAACATATTTTTCAAATATGCTCCTATCCTCCGAATAATCTACAGGAAATTCTCTTAATGCCGTTTCGTTATTCTTTTTCGCAATACTCTCTGCGCATAAAAGGCCCGATAAAGTTGCCTGGCTTGCAGCATTTCCCGCACAGCGGCATGCACCGTGCACGCCACCGCATGCTTCGCCCACAGCATAAAATCCTTCTATTGTAGACTCATAATCCTCATTTACGTAAATGCCGCCTGAAAAACTATGCGCCATTGGGCCAACCTCAATCAATTCCCTGTTTGGATCTACACCATTTTCCATTAATCTGTTGTAAAACCATGGATATGTTTTCAAAACTTCGGGAGAAATGTGCCTTAAATCTACAAAAACGCCTCCGTGAGGTGAACCCTTGCCGTTTTCAACCTGCTTCCATATTTCCCTGTTTATTAAAGTTTTTGGGGACCCCGCCTCGCCTTGAGGCCTTACTTTCAGCATAAAACGTTCTCCTTCAGAGTTAAGAAGGTATGCGCCTTCACCCAGCATTGCAGTGGGGCATGGTTCGCCAACTGCTCCCTTCGGGCTAATTACAACCATCGGTTCGTATTCCAAAAATTCAATATCTACCAGTTTGGCACCAGCCTCCCAGGCAATAGCAAGGGTATTTCCCTTTACGTCAGGAGGATAGGTTGATTTTCCAAAGAGGTTTCCCGCTCCACCCCAGGCAGCTACTATTGTCGGCGAATAAACATTGTAAAGGCTTCCATCATCTTCTTTTACTGTAATTCCATAAACCCTTCCGTTTTCCGTCAGAACCTTTACACACTCACACCCAAAATGAAATTCAACTCCATTATTATCCAATTTTTTAACCATTTTTCTTATAATCTGTGCGCCTATCAACTCTGTAGTGCAGCAAAGAGAGCGGGGATTGGTATGGCCTGAAAGATGGCGAAGCTTGATAGAACCATCCTTTTCTTTTGCAAATTCTATATCCCATCTTCTCAAAAGTTCGTAACCTCTTAATGTATTTGCTGTCATTTCTTTAACCAGTCTTTCATTGTTTATTTCATAACCCGCACGCATCATATCTTCAAAATACCGTTCGGGTGTATCTCCATACTTGTTTTCGGGCAAAACAAAATTAATTGCAGCAACATATGGTGTAGCACCATAAGATTTTGCGTATATAGCAACTCCTCTTATTCCCAACTCACATAGTCTTGCCGCCGTCGCAAAGGCGGCAAGACCCGATCCGATAATTATTACATTATATTTATTGCCTCTCATCGCATCACCTTATAATTTTAGTTTGCAATTGATCCTGCAAGTGCTGCTTTTCTATCTTTTCTGGCCTTGATATAGAGTATAGCCCCTACTACTGCAGCAGCCGCTATTCCTATTACAGTTGTAATTGTTTCAGGAATTATAATCAGCACTGCTATGGCAAACATAAGGATTCTCTGCCAAGCATAATCCAAAGTTACAAAGAAGTATCCCGAAACAGCACCCGCCAGGTAAATAACACCTATGGCCATCAAAACAGTAGTGGTAATTATGCTTGTAACGCTACCGATCAGCAATATTGATGGCTGGTATACAAATACATACGGTACCAAAAAAGAAACAGTTGCATAGATAAAGGCTTTCCATCCTGTATTCCACGAATTTCCGCCCGCAATGCCTGCCGCAGTAAATGAGGCAAGGCATACGGGGGGAGTAATCTGGGCAATGACACCAAAGTAGAATATAAACATATTTGCCGGCAGTACAGGAACACCTAATTTTACAATTGTCGGGCAGAACAATACAACCGCTATCAGGTAAGCCGCCACCGTAGGCAGAGCCATTCCAAGTATCAGGCAACCAACCATTGCTATTAAGAGCGCAAACAGAAGATTAGACATCCCTAAAGCAGCTATAATGCTTGTCAATTTATTTGCAAAACCCGACCGCACCACAATGCCTATCATTATCCCGCAGGCTGCCGTGGGAACTGCAACGCCTGCTGCCTGCTTTATGCCGTCCAGAATACTATCTATAAAGCGGTTCAAATTCATACGGGTTTCAGCCCTGAACATACTGACAATCACGGACAGCAACGTACCGATCAACGCCGCACGGGTTAACGATTCCCCCATGAATATCATAACGACAAGTGCCAAAATGGGAATCAATTGATAAAGCCTTGGTATTATGGGCGGGCAGGTATATTTAAGCTCCTCTTTACCTTTATTTGCAAGCTGTTTCTTTTTAGCAAGGAAATGCACCAGCATGAATTCAGACAAATAATATGCCAGAGCCGGTATCAATGCTGCCAAAGCTATTCTTGTATAACTTACTCCGATCATTTCTGCCATGATGAAGGCGCCGACGCCCATAATAGGCGGCATAATCTGTCCACCAGTGGATGAAACCGATTCAATTGCGCCAGCTTCTTCAGGAGTATAGCCTGCTTTTTTCATAAGAGGAATTGTAAAAACACCCGTACCCGTAACGTTAGCAACGGCACTTCCACTCACCATTCCCATTAAGGCGCTGGAAACAACGGCGGCCTTCGCAGGCCCTCCAACGGTCTTATCGCTCATTTTCATGCCCAGATCAATTAGTACCTGACCACCGCCGCATCTTGCAAAAAATGCTCCAAATACCAGAAAATAGAATAATGTACTGACGGATGTTCCAAGCGGAGTACCCAATATACCATCCGGAGAAAGGGTAAGCATCTCACCGAATTGCTTCCATGTCATACCGGCGTATTTTAACGGTTCAGGAACAAGCTGACCAAGGAAGGCATAAGCGATGAAAACAAGAATGAATATATACAGATTCATGCCCAATGCCCTTCGAACCGCTTCCATAACTGCAATAAGCAAAAAATATGCAACAAACAAATCAATGGGAAGCATCGGGTCTACCATCATTACTCTTACTGCAAGGCGGTTTACATTCGTAACGAAATAAACAAATGTAATTGCAAGCCCTGTCAAAAAAGCAAAATCCAAAATCCAAAGCCATTTCTTTCTGTACTGTTCAGCCAGAGGTTTGAATAAAAAGGTTATAGCCAATGCAAGGCATAGATGTGTGGGTATAGTTATCCTGTAGTCAAGCGGCTTTATTGCACCTATATAAACCTGAAACGCCAAAAATATTACTGACAGTGTTATAACCGTGCCAAGCCTGAATTTTGACATCTTCGGCTTTCCACTTGCTTCTTTTTCCGCTTCGATTGCTTTGTCCACCATTTTTTTTATAAAATCGCTCATTCGGCCACCCCATTTTTTTTAATGAAATGGAAACCTAAGTTTAATTAAAGGTTTCCATTTCATTTTTTCACATGTTTCTATCAATATTCAGTAAATTTCAGTCTTACACCAGGCGTACTATTTCATGTAGCCAACTTCTTTGTAGTATTTTTCTGCACCCGGATGAAGCGGAACTCCGCCAACCTTTTCCGGCATCCACGCAGTAGTGGGATCGAACGGTGTCAAGGAACTGAACTGGTTCGATATAACATCTTTAATCTCGCACAAGCCTTTTGTAAGGGCGTATGCTACATCATCGGGCATATCTTTTGAAACAAAGACGCAATCAGGCGTACCTGGCCATACAATATCCTTGTCCATGCCTTTCCATGTTCCCTTTTTATACGTTATGCGCTCAAAACCCTGTGATTCAAAGAACGTGAGCATATCTTCCCCAAACTGTACAAATGTTACATCATTTGTCATGGCATCCTGAGTCACATCAGAGGACTGGGCTGATGTATGGTTCATTATCATATCTATCTTTCCATCTTTCAGCATGTCGGACAATTGTGAACCACCGGCCTGAATTACGTCCCCGCCCCATTTTTTGATATCATCATATGTTACGCCGAGGCTCTTTAGTGCAAGGCTTGCGCACCATTCATCCATTGACCCCTTGGGGCTGGTCCCTATCCGGATTGGGATTTTCTTTGCTACAACCTCTTCCAGAGTAGTAACTCCATACTTTTTGCAGAAAGCAGTTGAGAAATAAGTTACCGCAGCTACATTCGTAAGATGGCCGGCAATGGCTCTGTAGCTTTGCGTAGGCGGCTTGCCAAGGGTTCCTTCGTTCCATGCCGCTTTTGCAGGAGCACCGTTTGCAAATGCAATATCCGCTGTCTTGCTTTCAAAAAGGTAAGGCGCACCCATACCTCCAGGAGATATTGGCTGAACATCTATGCTGGAACCATCCGGAAGGTAATCTTTCAGCATTGTAGCCATTGCGGATACAATGGTATATGAGTTTGAACCAACAGAGTCTGTCGCCCATACCAGGCGGACTGGTTCTCCAGCTTTATCTGCCGATGCTGAAGACTCAGTTGTTGATGGTGCCGATGTTGTCGTATCATTAGTCTGTTGGTTTTTATTGCCGCAGCCGGTTACCGATACTATCATAAGAATCAGCAATATTAATGCAATAGTCTTGTGAACTTTAATCATTTTTAATTTTTCCTCCCTTGTAAATTAATAGATAAACTTAATTCTGGTCTCTATACATGTCTCTATAACTTATTAGCTCAAACCTTCACCTCCTTATCCGTAATTTTCTGATATTATTGTAATTATCTGTAAATTGGCTCATATTAACTTTCTTCAAGAGCTTCCATTCCCGGCTTATACAGTTCATGCGACAATACAATGTTATACAAGGATTTTGACTCCCTTCTTTTAAATCAGTTTGCAAATAACTTAACGATTGTTTTCTACAATATATTTTTATATATCTTCCTCATGTCCTCCTTGCTCAGCTTCTTGGGATTATTGTCTAGAAGTCTTGTAACTTTGGATGCGCTTTCCACTATCTCGTCAAGTTCGCTTTCGGATATTTTCATTTCTTTAAGCGGCGACTTGATATTCAAATCTTCTATCAAATCGTACAGGCTCTCCACCATTTTTTGCGCAGCCTGTTCGCCCGAAAGGCCGTCTACTTCGATTCCCATAGCTATGGCCATATCCCTATATTTTTCTATTGCGGCATCCATGTTGAATTCCATGACATAGGGCAGCAGTATTGCATTGGATAGTCCGTGGGGAATCCTATACATGCTTCCGAGAGGATATGACAGCGCATGTACGGCAGCGGTCCCGGAAGCCGCTATGCATACTCCGCCGTAAAAAGAACCTATGAGCATGTCATGCCTTGCATCGATATCTTCACCGCTATTATAGGCTCTGCAGATGCTTCCTGAAATTAGTTTAATTGCCCGCAGTGCGAAAGTGTCGCTGAAGGGATTTGCTTTAAGCGATATATAGCATTCCATAGCGTGTATCAGTGCATCCATGCCGGTGTTTGCCGTGATGGCTGGCGGCAGTTTTACTGTCATGCTCGGGTCCAGGATCACGTAGTCGGGTATCAACTTGCTGCTTACTATGCCGACTTTAAGCTTTTCCTCAGGCACAAGCACGATTGCGTTGGGCGTGGCTTCCGAACCCGTCCCCGCTGTGGTTGGAATCATCAGCTTGGGCACGCCCTTATTTGCTACCTTGTCAGTCCCAAGTATTTCTCTAACACTGCCGCCATTCGTCATAAGCACGGATATGATTTTTGCCGCATCCATGGAGCTTCCGCCGCCTATTCCAATTACCATCTGAAAATCTGCGCCGCTTATGCTTTTGAACATTTCATCAATCTGCGAGGCTTCCGGTTCGGGAGGCGTATTGTCGATTATTTCAACCTTGCAGCCGCAAGACCTCAGTATTTCTGCCGGCCTTTCCACCAGGCCTGCATTCCATACGCCTTTATCCGTTATGATTAATACTCTTTCCGCCTTTTCTTCCGCAATAATGCTCTTCAGCCCTTCAATACTGTCAATGCCGGCTATCACCTTTCCAGGGCTTTTCAGTGAATATGTTCCTTTAATCATTTTTAATTCACTTCCTGTTATTTGTATAGTTTTAATACTTTTTCAAGCTCTTCGTCTATCTTCGGATTGAGCCCGCTTACCGGCCTCCTTGCCGGCCCTACATTGTATCCCAAAAGATTCATAGCTCTTTTCACGACTGAATTGGGGTTGCCCATTTTCATGACATCCCTGAACGGCCTCAATTTTTTCTGCAGTTCGTTGGCCTTTTTAATTTCTCCCTTTTGCCAGAGCCTGTATATTTCAACCAAAAGTTCCGGGAACAGATTTGCGGTTCCCGCTATGGCCCCATTTCCTCCTGCAAGAAGCGTCCACAGAATGAGAGAATCGTTTCCCGAAAGCACCGACAACCTGTCATCCGTATCTTCGATATATCTCAATGTGTTGTCAAAGTTGCCGCTGCTGTCTTTAATGCCCACTATGTTCTGATACTTTGAAAGTCTGGCGACTGTCTTGTAGTCAATGTTGTTGCCCGTCCTGGCAGGAATATTGTAAAGAACAATGGGCAAATCGACGGATTGTGCTATTGCGGCAAAGTAATCGTATATATCATCTTGAGAAACAGCAACATAATAAGGAGATAAGATGGAAAGGGCGTCAACTCCAAGCTCTTTTGCTTTTATAGAAAGATCCACTGTTTCTTTCGTGCTGATGCACCCTGTCCCCGCATATACCGGCACTCTCCCTCTGGTTTCCTCCACCACTACTTTAATTACCTTTAACTTTTCCTCGGTTGTCAAAGCGTAAAACTCTCCATTTGTGCCCAGGCAGAATATTCCATGAATGCCGCTCGATATCATTCTATTTATTTGAGCGCGCAATTCTTTTTCGTTTATTTCCTCATCTTCTGTCATGGGAGTAATTATCGGAACAATTATCCCTTCCGGTTTTAACATTTCATCGCCTACCCTTCATGATTAATCTGCTTGAAGATAAATTTTATTTCAATTTAAATTTCACTTTTGCCATCCTGATCGCCATTTCAATGGCATCCACCAGGCTTTCTTCATTGGCTCTTCCTTCTCCTGCTTTGCCGAAGGCTGTGCCGTGGTCTACGGATGTGCGAATGATCGGCAGACCAAGAGTACAGTTAATTCCGCTTACAGACGTGTATTTATTGGTAGCAAGATCCAGTTTAAAGCCTGTCAATTTTACAGGGATATGGCCCTGGTCATGATACATCGCCACAACTATATCATACTGGCCTGCCAGCGCTTTAACAAATACGGTGTCAGGCGGAACTGGCCCATCTGCGTTTATCCCCTGACTTTTTGCCTTTTCGATGGCCGGCTTAATTGCTGTCTGTTCCTCCGTGCCAAAGAGGCCGTTTTCGGAACTATGGGCGTTCAATCCTGCAACGCCAATGCGGGGGCTTTCAATACCCATCATTTTCATAGCGTCATATGCCAGGTTAATGACTTTATAGACTCTTTCTTCGGTTATCAAATCACACGCTTTGCGCATAGAAACATGGGTGGTGACATGTACGACTTTTAAACTGCCGCTAGCCAGCATCATGGCATAGTCTTTTGTCCCTGTCAAGTCCGCAAATATTTCCGTATGCCCGGAATAGTGGTAACCCGCCATATTAATCGATTCCTTATTAATCGGCCCGGTAACCACAGCGTGAATCTTGTTTTCCAGAGCAAGCTCTATGCCTTTTTTTACATAATTAAATGCTGCCTTGCCGGCCAAAGCACTCACTTTTTTATACTCCCAGCTTCTGGGAGCCAAAAAATTAAGATTTAGATATTCGATGGTTCCAAATTCTCCTCTGGCCCGATTTATTTCTTTTATTTCATTGAGTCCCAGGTTTAGTTTTGTAAATTGATTGGCATCTTTCAGAGCCTCAAAATCTCCTATAATGACGGGTACGCATTTTTCATAAATTTGCTTTTTCGCCAGGGCTTTTACAGCTATCTCCGGCCCTATTCCCGCAGGGTCGCCCATTGTTATTCCGATTATTGGCTTCATTTCAACTTTTCTCCTCCCGTGTTTATATAATTTGCTATATTTATAAATGAATCTTTATCTCCGAATCCTCCTGCTTTTGTAACTACATGCAAACCGTCAAATTCTCCTCCGATAAGCCTACCGACAGGTATGCCCGGCAATATCTCATTTTCCAGTATTATTCCTTTTGCCTCCATGGCGTCAAAAACATTTATCGCTACATCGCCGCCCGTTACAACCAGGGCTTTAATCAACTTATCGGAAACAATATTTTTTGCCACAACACCAAAGCTCTTTGCGACTTTTTTGGCGTTTTCCGATGAAATCTCCTGGTTATAAATTTCTTTTTGGCTTTTCAGCAAGCTGTCGATTGCCACTACAACGATCTTGCCTTCATGCAATGCTTTTTTCGTTTCATCTGTGACCCTGTTCAATTCTTCATCGTTTTTCCCTTTGATTATTTCTTCAGAATTCATTTCTACAACTTTCACCGAGCTGAAAGCGGTAAACGTTTTAATCTGTTCAGCAGTCACCATATTGCGCGTTCCTGCCAGAAATAATATCGGCTTTCCACCGGGATATTGACGATACTCCTTCACCATATCCCACATCAGGGGGATGCAGCTCGCCAAACCCGCAGACCCCGCAATCACGGATCGTGTCGCATAATCTTTGACGGCAATGGCTATATTCATCAGATCATCATTTGTCACTGCATCTATTACAAATATCTGTTTTTTCAATTTCCTCAGTTCATCGATTTTTTGTTTTAAATTGGATGCGCCTTTTCTCACGTCTTCGATTTCTATTAAAGAAAGCGGCTTATCTTTTTTATTTTTAAATATATCCGGCACAAAACCTATGGGATGAAAATTGTTCTTATTTTTTCCCGGATTCTTCTGTATGTATAGATAGCCGTTTTCCACTTTCCTTCCATTGGCGGGAAACGATGGAACTATGAATGCCATATCAAACCCCAATTCGTCCAGCATTGCTTCGATTTCGACATCGGGCTGGCCGCGCAGAGTGGAATCTATTTTTTTATAGTACAACTTAAAATTCATATCGCGCAAAGTCCGAACTATATCTTTTACCCTTGAATAGGCCACTTCTCTATCGATATTGCGCGTCCCGGCATTAATGGAAACGATATCGAAGTCGAAAGTTAAATCTTTAATAGTCAGATAATTGAAGACGACTGCTGTGGATATTCCGAACTTACTGAATTGGACACCTGTGTCTGTCGCTCCCGTAAGATCGTCGGCAATGATGCAAAGTTTTTCCATTAACTTATCACCTGTTTGCTTAATATAATTGAGGAATGTAAATTTTTGAAACTGTTGCCTTAATTCTATTTATATCAATTCATGTCGCTATATTTTTTAGCAATTATCATGCCAGGTGTAAAACAGGGCTATGATTTGTTTATTTCAAAAAAAATGTTGCAAATTACAATAGAACATATTGTAATTTGCAACATTTGATGTATTTTGCATCACTGCGTCAAACCTGATTCCTTAATCTTTCTCCAGATGGTGGTCCTATCCACGCCCAGGAGCCTGGCCGCCTCGGAAATATTGTTCCGTGTCTTTGCCAGCGCCTCTCTTATGGCCATGATTTCTATTTCTTTTAATGTGAAGTTGCCTTTAAAAATATCCCGGGATATAGCATCGTTTTGCTTTGCGGCTTGATTTGAAATCCCTAAATCAGCTTCTTTGATATATTCGCTCTCGGCAAAGGCCACAGCCCGTTCTATGACGCCTTTTAATTCCCTGACATTTCCGGAATAATCCAGATTCATAAGTAAATCCCGGGCTTTTTGTGTTATTCCATTTACCTTCTTGCCGAGTCTTGACGAATATTTCTCAACAAATAAATCAACCAGCAGCGGTATATCCTCTTTCCTTTCCCTCAGAGGCGGAATAATCAGCTTTAATACATTCAATCTGTAAAACAGATCCCGCCGGAAGGCGCCTTTTTCTATATCTTCCTCGAGGTTTCTATTGGTGGAAGCTATTATCCTGACATCCACCGGAATCACTCTATCATCGCCAATCCTCATAACTTCCTTTTCCTGAATAACCCTGAGCAGTCTCGACTGAAGATTCAGGGGCATGTCCCCTATTTCATCAAGAAAGATTGTGCCCATGTGAGCCATTTCAAAAAGGCCGATTTTCCCTCCCCGGCGGGCGCCGGTAAAAGCTCCTTCTGCGTAGCCGAAGAGTTCGCTTTCGAGCAGATTCTCTGGAAGGGCGGCGCAATTTATAGCCACAAAAGGCCCTTTCGCCCTGGGGCTTTCATTGTGGATGCTGTGGGCGAAAAGTTCTTTCCCCGTGCCCGTCTCTCCCAGGATAAGGACCGTCGTGGAATCAAGTTCGGCATATTTTCTTGCCCTGCAAATCAGATCCTCCATTATCCGGCTTTTGTGAACGATATCCTTAAAACTGTATTTGGCCACCAGGCCTTTTTGGTGCAGTTCCCTCCTGATTTTTTGCTCCATCTTTTGTATCTGGGTCACATCCTGAAAAGTAGCCACCGCGCCTTTTACTTCGCCGTCAACTATAATCGGGACCCGATTTGTGGCAATCACCACATTCCCCACCCGCTGCAGTTCTCCCAGCTGGGGCTCGCCGCTTTTTAAAACCTCCGGGAGTTTAGTGGTTTCCACCACTTCGGATACATGTTTGCCCACGGGATTGTCGCTCTTATTGAAAATCTCCCCTGCCGTTTTATTAAAAATCGTAATATAACCTTTCTCGTCCACCGCAATTATTCCGTCGTGGATGAAATCCATGATTACTTTAAATCTTTCTGCTCGGGCCCTTTCTTCCCTTCGTATTTCGAGCACCCTTCGGGCTTCATAGATGGCCGACAATACGGCTTCTTTCCCCGACTCTATGAGTCTACCTCTAAAACCCATGCTTTTTACCGTCTTTATACCAATGGTATCCCCTACGAATTCTCTCACGCCTTTCGATGCCACTTCATATACCTGTCTGGGAGCCTCTTCTTCGTTCTTGAAAATCACACGTATTAAATCAAGCCCCAGCACATCAATCAAAGTATCTATCCCAAAAACCACATTTTCATATCCCACTATTCCAATGGGGCCCCTGTAATCCAGCAGGTCTTTTAAAGCCCTTAAAATGTCAAAGGCGCTCACCTGAATCTCAATAACGGGTATATTCACCACATTTTTTATAGACTGATATGTGCCTCCCCGGCTTATTATGACTTCCACACCCTTTTCTTCGGCGCGCTTTGCAATATTTGACCCATCACTCAGATTCCCCTGAATTACATCCACCTGAAGGCCGTGCTCCATAACCACCTCTTTAGCTGTTTTTTCCAGTTCTTCATACGGCGCTATCAATAAGATATTATTCATAACCCTTGCCTAAAGGCTTTCACCCCATGTATGATTTAAAAATCACAGCTTTTCTGAAAAAGTTCTGCTGATGGAGGCCGGCAGTGGATATTGGAAATCCTTTAAAGCAAGTTCGAAAGCCCTGAAAAATCTAAATAGCTTTTCTTCTCTGGCATTTTCTCCCATGTGGCCTATGCGCCATACTTTACCTGATAGTTTTCCCCAGCTGCCTGCTATCATCACACCGTATTTAACCCAGAGATGCTTCCTGAATATCTCATCATCTATTTCCCCGGGAATATAAAAGGCGGTCACGGTATTGGCCTCGGCTCCTTCTTTGGGAAACATCTTAAAACCTGCATCTTTTAGAGCATCCCTCACAGCATTAGCTATGCGGGCATGTCGGATATAGATATTTTCACTCTCTTCTAAAACTACATCTGCCGCTTCTGAAAGGCCGTATATATCCGATATGGGCTGCGTATACGGGAATACCCTGTCTTTGTACCACATTTGCTTCCATTTTAGAAGATTGGTGTAAAACCCGGGTACGGGTGTCTTTCTTTCTTCCATACAGTTCCATGCATCTTTGCTTATGGAAAGAAAAGTTAGCCCCGGAGATGCCGAAAGGCATTTCTGGGAACCACCCAGGACTATGTCTATACCCCAATCGTCGGTCCTGATCTCCTGACCTGCAATTGACGATACGGCATCCACCACTGTAATGATGCCTGCTTCTTTTAAAACCGGACATATTTCTTCAATGGGATTTATCATTCCTGCCGGCGTCTCGCAATGGACTACCGTAGCAAGCTTGAAACCATTGTTTTTCGTCAGAAACTTTTTTGCATCGTCAACGGTAAAAGCATCATCATATTCTTTTCTTAAATAAACAACTTCCGCCCCATATAATTCAGCAAACTCTCCAAAACCCTCACCAAAAACACCGTTGGCAAGGCACAGCACCCTGTCTCCCGGTTCTATCAGTGATGCCATGGCTGCATCTAACCCCAGGATCCCCTCTCCGCTTAGTATCAATACATCATTTTTGGTCTTTAGGATCTTTTTTAGCTTATCACACGTCTTATCATAGAAATCAAAAAAGTCCGGGTCAAGGTCCGGATTTGTTATGGGCCTTGCCATAGCCATCCTCACCCGCTCATTAACTTCCGTGGGGCCCGGTGTTATTATAAGTCCGTTCTTAATACCCATTTTGATTGCCTCCAGAAGGAAATTTTTTTGATTTTTGTACATACAATATATATATTAGTATACAATATTTGTAGATTTTTTAAAGAGACACTAAATAAACTTTTGTCAGATGAAATAAAAAATGCTTCTTAAAAGGTCAAATTCCCTGTTATAAAATTTGTTGCAAAATCCGTTATAAAATCAATACACTAAGATAACCTGAATTCTTCTATTAAAATCAGCAGTTCCAGTTTCACGGCATCGAAGAATTTCCTGGGATCGTAGCCGGTAAGTTCTTTTACTTTATCAAGCCTGCTGGATAAGGTGTTGCGTGTCACTCCTAGCTTTTCTGCGGCAGTGCTTATATTTAAATCGCTTTTAAAAAATGTTTTTAGCGTTTCAACAAGTTTTTCTTGATTCATTATTATTAACTGCTGATTGTGCGATAAAAGCAATTTTTTAAATCTATGAAGCATGTCCTGCGGTATGTTGGCAAGCAATATTTCAAGGCTTACATCCTGGGCTAATGTTATTGTCCCTTTTTCTTTATCGGCTTTTTTAATCTGTTCTTGAATTTCCAGTGCTTTAACGGCTTCGTCGTAAGATTTTTTCAAACCCGAAAGCCCAGGATAAAAAGAACCGACGGTTGCCAGGAAAGTGAGATTATATTTTTCAAAGATATCCTTCACAGAAAAAATTGAATTCCAAATTTCCTTCTTTAATTTAACGTTATCCAAATTTTTTATGGCGTAGAAGATGATAAAAATATTGCTTCCGCTATAACTAAACATGTTCTGCGGATTTGAAAAAGCCTGTTTTATTCTATCCAATATCTTTTCCCGTCTTTTCTGCAGCTTTAGTTCATCTTCCCGAGCAGGCAAATCATTGATTTTTTCATTCAAACCATAGATTTTTAAAACCACTGCCACTCTAGGGATTTTCATATCAAACCCCAAGACGGTGCCTTTTGCCAGAAAAATATCCTCATTTTCGGCAAAGTTCCCGCGTATTACGTCATCCACATAAAGCTCTCGAGCATTTTGTTCCATCCTGAGCTGTTCGGAAAGAAATGCCTGTTGCAGCATGGTTTCTACAGAAATCTTTAAAAGTTCTCCGTAAGGGCGCACCTCTTCCGGTTCTCCGGTAATCCCTACCACTCCTGCTATTTTTTCATTCAGGTAAATGGGGAGGTTGACTCCCGGCTTTACTCCCTCCAGTTTCCTTGCCTGGTCTGAAGTAATCTCTAGAGGTCTTCCGGTTTTAATAACCTCCGCCGCTCCCTGGTGAAATGTATTTATCCTCTTTTTATCCCCGCTACCCACAATAATGCCGATACTGTTCATTATGTTAATGTTGTATCCAAGGATTTTCATGGTCCTGTCAACAATGCTCTGGGCGTACTGATGGGTGATTTCCAATGAAATCCCCCCGTTTGAAATAAATTTACATTAAATAATTCTATATAGGTTATTTAAACTCCTCCCATACTGTCAAAAAGATTATCAAATATTTCTTCTGTTTTTAAGAGTAAAAGTCTACATGATAAGTTTTTTGACCTCATTTTGTATATCCAATATACTCGTCTCTATTTGTTCTAGAGCTAATGCCTGCTTCTTTGTTGTCTCAGCATTTTGAATCACACCTTTCGTAATAATCAATATTGAATTTTTAATTTCATTCATTACGGTGTTTATATTTTTCAAAGAATCAAGCGAATCTTTAGATAGTTTTTGAACCTCGCGGGCCACTATAGAAAATCCCCTTCCGCATTCTCCGGCCCGAGCCGCTTCTATAGCTGCGTTTAATCCCAGCATATTTGTTTGATCAACGATATGCTTAATTATGTCAAGAACTTTATTTATATCGCGTATTTTATCCTCCGCGATTTTAGCAATATCTTTCATGGATTGGCTTGTAGTAGCTATTTCCTCAGCACCGGAAGAAATCTGTTTAATTGCGGCTGAAGCGTTTTCTATCTTGTATGCTATTTTATTTATAACTTCCTGTTCTTTTTTCCTGTTCATTTCCTTCCTAATTTCTTCGGTCACAATTATAGCGGCAAGTTTCTGTAACGGTTCTACTTTAACCGGATCTCCGGTTATTCCTATGCAACCTATTCTCTGCCCATCCATTTCTATGGGACCGTTGTAGCCCGGCAGTACCCCCTGCATTTTTTTTGCCTGTTCTTCAGTTATGGCTAAATAGTCAACTTCACCTTTCATTATCTTTTTTGCGCCTTCATGAATACTTCCCAATCTATGAATTTGATTTGTAGCTATTATTTCGCCATTCTCTCCCATAAAATTTACATTATTCCCTGTTATATCATGCAGGATCTTTACAATCCTTTCGGCCAATTCTTTCGAAACTCGATACCGGCTTTCCATGAATTATTCCTCCAAAAAAGTTTGTAAAGATATAAAAAAGCGGATAAAAATCCGCTTTTCATTGAATCAAAATAAAGCACAATATATCAATGGAATATCGCAAATAGTATTAAGGTTGTCACTATCGTTACTATTCCTTCTAATAAAGTTGCCATAGTTTGCGCCCTGTAAGCATCGGTAACCTTCAATCCGGAAAATTGGGACACTACCCAGAAGTAACTGTCATTTACATGGGAAACGGTCATGGCTCCTGCCCCGATAGCCATTACGGTCAAAGCTAAATCCATAGGAGATGTTAATCCAAGCTGGGGCAACATTGGGGCAAGCAAACTCGACGTTGTGACAAGAGCTACAGTAGAGGAACCCTGGGCCGTTTTCAGCAGAGCTGAAATTAAAAACGGCAAAAGAAGCACAAACACTCCGCCTGCTATGCCTCCACCTGCGAATGTTTTTATATAGTCGGCAATTGGTGTATTTGAAAGTACATTGCCCAGAGAACCTCCTGCTCCGGTAATGAGTAGGATTATCGCTGAATCTTTTAGCCCCTGACCGACCCAGTTCATCAGTGTTTCTTCATCATATTTTGGAAGTAGGGTCAACGCAAGTAATACACCTATCATCAAAGCGTTGACCGGAGTGCCTAAAAACACTATAAAATTACTGCCTATTCCTGTATATTTTGTAAACTTTACAAAAGAAGCAAGAGCGATTAAAAGTATGGGTATGACAATAGGAGCAAAGGATTTAACCGCACCGGGAAGCTGCTTAAATTGTTTCCTTAATTCATCATAACTTGCCCCTGTTTGATCCACTTCGGTAGTAATATTTTTCCCTACACGGTAAGCCCACCAAAGTCCTACAAGTGCTGCAGGAATTGATACAACCATACCTATTAGAATAACCAAGCCTAGGTCGGCTCCTACATTTCCCGCAGCCGCTATAGGACCAGGGGTCGGAGGTACCAGTGTATGGGTTGCGTAAAGGCCCGTTGATAAAGCCACTGCCATGACAGCCATGGGGATCCCGGCCCGTTTTGCCAGTGCTTTATTTAATGGTGTCAGAATTACAAATCCTGAATCACAAAAAACCGGAATACTTGTGATGTACCCAATGATACTCATGGCTAAAGGCGAACGTTTAATGCCGACGATATTTAGAACGACCTCGGCCATTTTAAGGGCAGCTCCGGATTTCTCCATGATTGTTCCGATTATAGTGCCGAAAACTATTACGAGGCCTATCCCTGTCATTAAATTACCGAACCCTTGCGAAATTACATTGCCGATGAATTGGACCGGCATTTTACTTAAAAAACCAACTCCATATGCTGCAAACAATAGAGCTAAAAACGGATGAATTTTTAGTTTTGCAGTGGCATAAATAATGAACAATATTGCAAGGACAACAATTACAAGCAACATAGGGCCATGGACCATCACCTGCTTTGCAGCGGTAAGTTGTTCTGGAGTCATTTTTTCTACCTCCTAAAGTAAATTCTAAATATATTTTCCGTCACCTTCTCCAGCAGCTCTCCCCCCCTTTCCATGGCTTCTTCCAGGGTCATGGGTTTGTTTACGATGCTGAATAGTGCCGTGATTCCTGCATCGAAAAGTTTTTCATAACCTTTTCCCAGGGAGCCGGATATACAGATTACCGGTTTGCCATATTTTTTTGCAACCTGAGCAACCCCAAAAGGCACCTTGCCAAATATAGTCTGAAAATCGGTGGAACCTTCGCCTGTAATTACTAAGTCGGCATCTTTTACCTTTTGAGAAAAGTCGGCAAGATCCATTATTATGTCTATTCCTGGCTTCATATCAGCACCCAAAAATGCTATTAGCGCTGCCCCCAGGCCTCCTGCGGCACCGGAGCCGGGGATTTGGGATACGTCCTCACCCAGGTCCCTTTTGATTATATTCGAAAGATGCTCCAGATTCCTGTCAAGTAACTCTACCATTTCCGGCGTAGCACCCTTTTGAGGTCCGTAGACGGCTGACGCTCCCTGGGGGCCACAAAGCACGTTTTTTACATCAGAAGCTATAATAAATTTGGTATCATGAACCCTGGAATCCAGACCTGAAATAGCAATATTTTCTATTTTAGAAAGCTCAGCTCCTCCAAAGCCAATTTCCTTACCTTGCTTATCTAAAAATTTAGTTCCTAAGGCCTGGGCCATCCCCACGCCGCCGTCATTGGTGGCACTCCCGCCGATGCCTATAATGATTTTTCTACAGCCTTTATCTAGAGCCGCTTTTATCAGTTGGCCGGTACCGTAGGTTGTAGTTTTTAGCGGATTCCTCTCTTCGGATTTTATGAGATTTAAGCCCGAGGCTGCGGCCATTTCGATGATGGCTGTACCGTCTGGGAGTATGCCGAAAAAAGAATCTATTTCTCTCCCTAAAGGATCGAGGGCTCTTGTGGCAATCGTCTTGCCTCCCAATGCAGTGATTAGTGCTTCAACGGTACCTTCTCCTCCATCAGCCATGGGGATTTTTATTATTTCGACATCATATTTAAAATCGGAGTCGGGTAATCCGCCATTGTATATCATATTTTCTGCGAAGTTTTGAGTTTTCTCTTTTTTATCCTTTAACGCCCTTTTTACTCCTCTTTCTATGGCTTCTGCCGCCTGAAGGGCGGTCAAACTTCCTTTGAATGAATCCGGTGCTATAACGATATTCATAAATCCCTCCGAATTACGACTTTAAATTTAATTTAAATTTGATTTTATTTTATTTTATCAGAAACTTTTATTAATATACATAGTCAAAGTGCTTAATTTTATGTAATTATACAATTATTTTTTTGGGCAATTTGTTTAAAGCAACTTTGTAACTTTTCCTGTTCCATAAATAAACCGAAAAATATTGTTCTTTTATAATAAACTGGTATAATTTAGTAAAAGTCTAGATCTTGAAGGTGATTGCTTGAATATAGTTAATTTTAATGAATATCTATCGGACCTTAAAGAAAAATCTTTAAAAATATATAGTTTAATGGAATCTGAAAACAAAGGTTATTCCTCTAAACGGACCAAAAGATTGAGGGATCCCGAAGAAGAATATGTTCTTTTTTTGCTTGACTACATGAGATGGCAGAGAGCATTAAAAAGCGGTGCTGTTGCAAAAACCGGACCAAGGAGGTACAAGTTAGATTGGACGAAAAAATTTTAAAAGAGCGTTTACAGGAATTGTTAAAAGAAGAAAACAACCTCAAAAAATCATTGAAAGCACTTGCCATCCTTACGGAACTTTTAAAAGAGAGAGGAATAAAACCCATTTTAGTAGGAGGTAGGGCTTTAGAGTTTTATACTTTGGGAGGCTATGCCACAAAGGACATAGACCTTGTTATAAATGGCCGTGAATACGCCAAGGAAGCTTTAGAAAAAATGGGTTTTGGGCAATAAATATGCTTTTTGTCAGTTAATAATTAGAGAATTAAATCTGCTACAAAAAATGCTAACATCGTTATCCCCACAACCTCATTGACATTGTATGACGCCACTTTGGCATGGGTGAGATTGGTGGGGGATACTATGGAATGCTCGTAATAGAGTAGAATGGATACTACAAGGATGCCCGCAAAAAATAAAGGCCCGAGGTGCATTAACCGCCAGAACCATAATAAGAACAATACCGATATAACATGAAAGCCTTGGGAAATTTTCAGGGCTTTTTCTATACCGAAATCTGCAGGTATGGAATGAATGCCGTTTTTCCTGTCAAAGTCCACATCCAGGGTGCCGTATATTATATCAAAACCCGCTACCCAGAGGCCGTAGACGGCTCCCAGCACCAGAGCCGGAAACTCCATCCTGCCGGTGACAGCAATCCAGCTTCCAACCGGTGCGGCACTGCTGGCAAGACCTAAAAATAGATGGCAGCCCCAGGTAAATCTCTTGGTGTAGGAATAAAAAACCAATAAAAATCCCGCCAGAGGCAGGAGTTTTACACAAAGGGGATTTAACATGAAGGCGGAAAGTACAAGTAGTGCTAGGCAGAAGGCGGAAAAGGCCAGGAGTTCTTTTTTTGAAAGGATGCCCGCCGGGACATGGCGTTCCCGGGTCCTGGGATTTTTTTCATCTATGGCGGCATCTATCACTCGATTCAAAGCATTGGCGGCGTTTCTTGCCCCAAACATGGCCACCGTTATCCAGAAAAGGTGGTATAGCTTCAGTGTACCTTTTGATGCGGCGAAGGCAGCAATAAATGCAAAAGGCAGGGAAAAAATCGAATGGCGGAACATAATGGCTTCGCCTATGTAGCGTATCTTTTTAAAATTTATCCTGATCGGTAAACCCATATTCTTTCCACCTTTTTGTGACAAGGTCTTTGATATTTTTGTTCATGACTATCTCATCGGGCCATTCCCGCAGATATCCTTCGGATTTCCATTTCTTGGTAGCGTCGATACCCATCTTACCACCGTAACCTGTTAGATTAGGAGAATGATCCAGCACATCCAGCGGCCCCTTTGTTATTATTATATCCCTTTCGGGGTCCACATTATTAAAGGCTTTCCAGGCTACCCGTGGTATGTCGTGAGGGTCGGTGTCATCATCTATGACTAATATCACTTTGGTAAACATCATCTGCCCCATGCCCCACAGAGCGTTCATGACTTTTCGGGCATGGCCGGGATATGATTTCCTTATGGAAACTATGGCGAAATTGTGGAATGAACCTTCCATAGGGAGGTTTATATCCACGATTTCCGGCAGGAACATCTTGAGCATCGGCAGGAATATGCGCTCGGTGGCTTTAGCCAGGAAACAGTCTTCCATGGGGGGCTTGCCCACTACGGTGGCTGGATAGACCGGGGATTTCTTCCTGGTTATGCATTCTATATGAAAGACAGGATAATCATCGGCCAGGGAGTAGTACCCGGTATGGTCTCCGAAGGGTCCTTCCCTCCTAAGTTCATTAAAATCTACATATCCTTCCAGTATAAACTCCGCATGGGCCGGCACATACAGATCCACTGTTTTTGCTTTCACCATTTCTACCGGAGCATTGCGCAGGAATCCGGCAAAGAGCACCTCGTCGATGTTCCGGGGAAGCGGAGCTGTAGCGGCATATATGAGAGCGGGGTCCCCGCCCAGGGCCACGGCTACTTCCATTCTACCTTCAACTTTTTCTTTTACCAGTTTGCCAGTCTTCCCCGCCATTCTATTTTTAAGGATTTCTTGTAGGCAATTCTCCTCACAGGTCTGCCGGTAATTTTCAGCCCCATCTTTGTGCATATGCCAGTGCATGCCGGTGGTGGCTTTATCGAAGACCTGCAGACGGTACATACCCATGTTCTGGCGGCCGGTCATAGGGTCTTTTGTAAAAATCAAGGGTAAGGTAATATACCTCCCCCCATCCCGAGGCCAGCATTTTATTATAGGGAGTTTAAATAGATCCACATCTTCTTCTACCACCTGCTGGCAGGGGGCTTCCTTTACCTTTCTGGGAAAAATTCCGGCGAGGCCGGCGAGCTTTGAAAATGTCTTCAACTTTTCCATAAATCCTTCCGGCATGGCCATATGTATGAGTTCATCGATACGTCCGGCAATTTCGTCCAGATTATTTACCCCCAGAGCCAGATTCATTCTCTCTTCGGTCCCGAAGGCATTTATCAAAAGGGGAAATTTACTGCCCTTTACATTTTCAAATAAAAGGGCAGGACCGCCGGATTTTACTACTCTATCATAGATCTCGGTGATTTCCAGTTCCGGGTCCACTTCTGTTTTGATTCTTTTTAATAGTCCTTTATCTTCCATAACATTGATAAATTCCTGCAAATCTCTGTAGGCCATTTTCTCACCATAAAACCTTTCCAAATTTTATCTCACTCTGTTACATACTTTTTCCCAATCACAGCCTTTACAAAAATCTGAAAACCATGAACCAGGAATGTTAGCAACTCCTTGCCTAATCTCCTTCCAATCTACTTTTTGACCTGGTTCAACACCTAGATAACTTCTTGCTTGATTGTCCAGTTCTTTTATCTCTTCATCGGCTCCTTCCTTATGGGTGCAAATATCTCCTTTCAGTGAAGGACAAACCTTGCAAACATCATCAGGTCCTGCAACCACCTCTATTTTTTCGCCCTTTTCCGCCCGGTCTAACAATTGCTTGAGGTTATCTATAAAATCCTGACTGTAGCCTTCCCCCTGAAAAAAATTAAGGCATATGAGATGATGCCCTCTGAATCTTACCATATATTGCTCCTCCTAACAGTTTTATTTAAAAAACTATCCATAAGTTGCATCTATATTTCACCATTTATAGATTATGCATTTATGCAAGCCTGAACCTATTTATTCAAACACCTTGTGGCAAGTTTTGCCGACTGTAGCGCCCTATCTTTCAAATCGGTCATCATCGATCGCTCCTCTGGAGTCTGCCCCGTCTCCATTCTGGCCTTTACCAGCATATACAGGTCTTTAAGGCTAACATCCTGAACCTTCAGCGCCGGTGGTGCGCCAATAAGCCTCAGGAACCGGTCCACCTTTGGGTCATAAGATATGCCCACCACCGGTCGGCCGCACACCGCCGCCATGATAAGGGAGTGAAGCCTCATACCCACCATCAGACTGAGGAAACCTGTGACCGATAGCATTTCCTCCACAGTAAGAGGCCTGTCGAGCAATACTGCCCCCGGCCTTCTCATAAGCCGAATAGCCTGTTTCGCCGTATCGAGGTCGTCCGGTTGATGAAAGGGTATAAAAACCGGCAATGCACCTTCTTCCAGCAGTCTGTCAGCCAGGCCGGCAACGGCAGGAAGATATATCTCTTCGCTTTTCCATCGTCGCAGAGCAAGCCCCACCAGCGGTCGGTCCAGATCCGCACCCGTCCGCCGCAGCACGGCAACTCCAGTGTCTTTATCCACTGAGGAAAGATCCAGTCCCAGAACGGGGTCGGCGGTGACTATAACGGGCGGCTGCCTTATTCCGAGGGAACGAAGATCCTCAGCCGACTCCTCATCGCGCAGGGTTATGAAATCCACCTTCTGTGCCACGCGTCTTACCAGCCACCGGGCCCATGGCCGGTTAACGGGCCCAAAGCCCTGGGCATAAAAAAAGATCTTTTTCTTAAATGCTCTAGCAAGGGAAATCACGCCAAGGTAGTAGAGTAGAGAAGACGGACTGGTTACATCCTGCAAAAGACTTCCGCCGCCGCTTATCAGCATATCCGCCCTTTTAAGAGCTCCGGCCACCTCCGACAACTTCCAACGGTTCACCGCCTTAATCCCATATAAGCTCGCAGTTCTTTTGGGGTTGTGTGAAAGAACTGTTATTTTAAGCTGGGGAACCTCATGGCGCAATGCGGAGACTATAGCATACAGCACCGCCTCATCGCCCAGGTTATCGAAACCGTAATATCCGGAAAGTACCACTTCAGCCACTCCGCCACCTCTTCTCCAAAAGCCGGCCCAGTTGAAGCACTGCCATCAAAACCAGGCCTGCCATTATTCCCAGGATAAAGCCATTTATACTTCGGACAAAGGAGATGATAAACGGCGTATGAATGTGTGCAAAAGTATTAACCATCGAAACCTGGCCTATACTGCCCAGAATTAAGAGGGGTAGATAACGGTGATCCCGGTAACCCAGATAAAGAAGTACAAGCATTAATGGATGGCCTATTAAAAACTCCTTGGTACGGGGCCTTATACCCAACGTCCGGTCAAGCAAAGCTCGGAATTTAAGCTCTAGAGTGCTGACCCCCACCGCCGCTTCATTGCCGGTACGGGTTAGATAGATAACGCCCACCACTGCCAACACCGCCGCCAGCAGTAGATATTTTACCAGCACTGGTTGATCCATGAGCTTCTTCAGCCTTTCGCCGGGTGTTCCTTCACCGTAAAGCATAAAAAAGGCGCAGGCCACAAAAAGCACTGGAAAAAGATATGCCACTTTTATTCCACTGAACTGCTGAAGCTTGAGCATAAAAGAAATATCAGCAAGAACCCCGGACACCATCAGTGCCCCCGTCAGGGAAAAGGCCGTCATCTGCGCCATGTAAAGCACGGCGTGCCAGGGCTTGAGGCCCTGTCGTGGTACCAGGTAAATGATGGAAAGAGTCGGAAAAACGATTACGGAGGCCAGGGCTATCACTTTGCGGGTCAGTAGCGGAAAAGCAAAAAAAGCCAATGCAAGGCTGAGGGCCCCAAGAGCGGTTATCCCTGCAAGAATTGAAGTCCGTCTCACACCAAGTCTTTCCAGAAGTAGCATGCCGCCCGCCAGAGGACCTAACCCTATCAAAAAAAGCAGCATACGGCTTTGATGAATCGGCTCAAAGGGACGCGGCATCGTCCCCTCTCCCCTTTCGAATCGCAGTCCGGCAGTTTTAAGTTGGGTTACCACCTTTTCCATATATTCAACATTTATGTTAAAACGTCTTTCACTATCAGGGGCAGGCAAAAATTTAAAATAAAGTATGCGCATATTTCGCTCCCTTGCTGCAAGGGTCAGACGGTCCACCAGTTCCTGCGGCTTAATGGTCTGCATTTCTTGGTCTGTCACACTGTGCATTCGTATTACACGCTTGTCTAAAAGGGTAGCCAGTTGATTGAAGCCCAGCTGGTTGTAAAACTCCACCTGACCAAGCGCAAGCTGGTGCTTATTCATCTCTTCGGCCAAAACCGGCAGGTATTTTGGATAACCCAGGACTTGCTTATTTTCAAAAAGAACAGCGCTGATATTCTTCCCCGTTAGTGCAAGGTCCTTTATGACGAAACGTATTCCCCTTTCGCTCACATCGGGCCAGTCCTTCAGCATGAACACAGAGTGAAAACCCATATTTTCCAGCTTAACCACATTTTCACGGTCAAAGCCCACTCCAATGGCATCAACCAGAGATGGGCGCATGTCCACTGCCAGAGCGTAAAAGCCGTCTCTTTCCGGTAGCATAGATACCTTTTCCCCGCCAAGTTTTTCTGTCAGATGGCGCCGCACCCGCTCCATTACATCAGCGTAGGCAGTGACTATGTAAGTCTCGCCTCCTTTAAATGGTAAATTCTCCCGCCACCCGGAAAGCACCATCTCCTGTCGGTTGGCAATAAAAATGCGACCGTCGTCGGCGAGATCCTGGATACATCCCTCTTTATAAAGTATGGCATTGACTCCCGCCTCTTCTTTAAATAATCGAGCCACTTCTTCAATAGAGGTTTGACGTTCCTGCGCCATATTTTTCAGGTCGGCGTAGGGCAGGGCGCCATCGATTAAATTATGGGCGCTTTCCGCCCTCAGGCGAGGAAGCAAAGCCACCCCCGATGAGATTATGGACACCGCTAAAAACAATACAAGCAGGGTTTTCAGCCATTTCTCCAAGAATATCTCCCCCAAAAGATAAAAAAATGCTAAAAAAAGTATATCATCATGCATTTTCAAAGTAAAGCAATTATTAATGATGTTCAAGTTAATGATTGCGAGAATATATATAATCTGCTACGTCTTTTAATACCTTTTTCATAGGGATATCCGCCAATATGTCTATAAATTTATAGGCTTTATAGATGTATCTTTTCGTAAGTTCGACGGTGTACTCCACTCCACCGGAATCCTTGATGATTTTAATAGCTTTTTTTGTATCCTCGATGGTTAGATTTTTATTTTGCAATATATTTTTTAGCTCATCTTTTTTTGGGGAATAGGTCAGGGCATATAGGGTCGGGAGAGTAACTACACCTTCCCTTATATCAGCTCCGGCAGGCTTGCCGAGATTTTTCTCATCACCGATCACATCCAGAAGGTCATCGATAAGTTGAAAGGCAGTACCTATTTTAATACCGTAGCCGTAAAGAGCACGGACAGTTTTAAGTGGTGCATTTGTTGCCAATGCTCCCAGCTCGCAACTTAAACCGAATAAAAGGGCAGTTTTCCTTTGTATCCGGTATATGTAGTTTCTAAAGGTTATATCAGTTCTAAAGAGGTCTTCTCTTTGTTTTATCTCGCCTTCGCAGATTTTATACATAACTTTTGAAGTACGGCGGAGAATATTAAAATCATTTAATGATGTCAATAACTCAAAGACCCTGCAGAAAATAAAATCCCCAGCAAATACCGCCACATCTTTACCTAATCTGGATTGGATACTGGGAATCCCTCTTCTTAAAGGAGAATCGTCGATGATGTCGTCATGCACCAAAGTAGCCGTATGGATGAGTTCCACCGCCAGAGCCAGGGGTTTCACCTTTTCAAAATCATATTCGCCGAATCTGGCACAAGCAAGCATCAGGGCGGGCCGCAGCCTTTTTCCCCCGGAGCTTATCATTTCTTTAAGAGGTGAATTTATAAGATTAATTTTGGTGGAAATCACCCTTTTTAAATCTTCATTTAAAATTAAAAGTTCTTCCTCCATTTCCCCCGGAATAAGCCTTTCCACCTTATCACCACACATATTTTTTGTCTGAACTTAAGTTGTCCATTTATAAGTATAAACATTTTGTATAAAAAAGTCTACAAGTCGTATAGAATTTATTCCTTTATAAATCAAAAGGCGGGTTTACAATACCCGCCGAGATTATATCAATAAAATTTTCATATTGAATCATTTTAATTTACAAAGTGTATAGCCCCGCCTTCAGCAGCAAGGACAGCTTCGTGGATGGCTTCCGCCGTGGTGGGGTGAGCATGTACAGTCTCAATGACATCTTCGCAAGTCAAGCCTTTCTTTACAGCCAGAGCAATTTCCGCTATCAGATCGGTGGCATGGGGGCCTATTATAGCTCCTCCCAAAATCTTTCCTGTACACTTTTGTTTAATAATCTTTACAAAACCCCTGCTTTCTCCCATAGTCAGCGCCTTGCCGCTGGCCGCAAAGGGGAATTTCCCAACTTCAACATCAATACCCTGCTTTTTAGCAGCTTTCTCACCAATTCCCACCATGGCAATCTCAGGGTCGGTGAATATGGCACTGGGAATAACATTGTAATCTATTTCAGAAGGCACTCCTATAATATTTTTTACGGCTACGATCCCCTGGTGAGATGCCACATGGGCGAGAAGCACCCTATTTGTCACATCTCCAATGGCATAGATGTTGGGAATATTGGTTTGCATCTTTTCATTTACTTTAATGCCTCTTCCCTTGTCGTTCAATTCCAGGCCGAGACTCGCAACATCCAGGCCATCCAGCGAGGGCTGCCTTCCAACGGCCATGAGGACCTTATCCGCCGAGATATATTTTTTCTCATTATCCTTGCTGAATACGACTATGCTCTGGCCATCCTCACCCTGTATTATTTGTTCCACTTTCGAACCTGTAAAAATTTTGATGCCCTTGCTTTTAGCTATTTTACTTATCTCTTCTATAATGTCTGAGTCAAAAGCTGCAAGCACTTCATCAAGAAACTCCACGACGGTCACATCTACCCCAAAGCCGGAAAATATAAAGGCAAATTCCATTCCTATCACTCCGCCGCCTATGATAACCATCTTTTCCGGCAGTTCATCCATTTGTAGCGCATCGCTGCTGTCCATGACACATTCCAGGTCTTTGCCGGGAATGGGGAGCGAAGAAGATTTTGAACCGGTTGCAATAATGATATTATTTGTTTTTATGGTGATTTCCGCTGCTTTTTCTTTTACAAAAACGGTATTACAGTCTTTTATTTCGCCGATTCCTCTGATAACCCTCACATCATGTTTTTTCAAAATATATTCTATTCCCTGAACCAACTGGGTTATCACTCTATTCTTTCGGCCTATCACATTTTTAATATCAACAGAAATGTTCTCTGCTTGACAGCCGAAATCTTCCGCCTCTTTTAGATTTTTAAATATTTCGGCAGAACGCACCAGAGATTTTGTAGGTATACAACCCCTGTTTAAACATGTGCCGCCCAGTACGTCCTTTTCTATTAAAATTACTTTTGCCCCCATTTTGGCTGCCTGAATAGCCGCTACATACCCTCCAGGCCCTCCTCCGATTATGGTTATGTCGCATTCAAGCTCCTGTTCTTGGGGTTTTAAGAGGGTTCCAAAATAATTAAAATCTGCCGTATCCTCTGCTGCGGCCGCCTGTGGGCATGGTGGGCCTTCTATCCTTGCAAGCACATCTCCTGCTTTTACAGACTGGGATTCCTCCACCATAATTTTGCATATTTTGCCTTCGGCTTCGGATTCTACAGTGATATTGCTCTTATTGGCTTCCAGTTCAAATAAAGCTTCTCCGGCTTTGACCGTTTCACCTGCATTTTTAAATATCCTTACAACCCTGGCTTCGCCATTATTTAATTCTTTTAGTGTTATGTCTATTAACATATTTATCCCCCTCAAAATTTCAGGCAGCCCAGGGCTGCCTTTTTTTAATCATTTTTTGAAATCCGATTCAAATTCATCTATTGATGCTTTTAACAATGATACACTGTAAGCCATGGATGGGCCGCCGCCAAAGGCCACCGCCACCATGGCCGCTTCCATGATTTCTTCTCGAGTGGCGCCGGCTTCAAGAGCTTTGTAGACATGAAATACTATGCAGTACTCGCACCTGTTGTAAGCTGCAATGGCGACGCTCATGAGTTCTTTTGTTTTTGTATCCACTGCACCGGGCTTGTATGCAGCCCCTAGAAGATTCATGAAAGCCTTGACTTGTTCTCCATTGGTCTTTGAAACCTCCTGCAGGCCCCCCATGAATTCATTGAGCAGTTCCCTTGGATTTTTTGTCATAAAAAACATCCCCCTTTTATATTTTTGTTGCTATGCTAATTATTAGTATAGCAACTATTGCCGTATAATTCAATAGTGCTTATGAGGATTTTCACATTATTTGTGCTAAATTTCTCTATTTAACTTATGTTATCTACCATTTTTTTTAAAACTCTCGTAAATACCTCCAATTCTTCATCGGTCAAACCTCTAGAAAAAATCTCACTCATCTTTTCCCCTTCCGGAAGGAACTTTTCTCTCAATTCTTTGCCTTTTTCAGTAAGCCTGATCTTGGTTACTCTTCGATCCTCCGGATTCTCTTGTCTTTTTACCAATCCGTCTTTTTCCATTCTATCCAGAAGCCTTGCCACTGTAGAGCTTTTTATATTCATTTTTTCAGCCAGTTCTTTTTGATTAATTCCCTCGTATTTGCCCAGATAATATAAAGCAATCCACTGCACTCGGGTTATACCGTGAAGCATTAATCTTTCATTGAAGGCATCGGCCATCATTTTTGATGCTTTGTTTGTAATAAAAGCCACGCAAGTGTCCAGATCAAACATATTCCTACTCCTTTCGGTGTCGTCATAAAAAACCATTTCCGATTTATCATTATAACAAAATAAAAAATATATTTCCATGTCCTTGCGTTTTTAAAGGATATTTTCAAATCTTGAACGAATTATATTTTGTAAACCAGTATTGTGGATAACGAAAATCGTCGCCGATTTTAAGAGCCGTATAACTATATATATTTTTTAAAAAAAGATGGAACTTTTTTATATTTTTTTACGTCTATATATCTGGAATAATCTGCAAAGGGGGTTATGATTTGTCGCTGCTGGAGTTAACACAAATCACTCGTATCTATAAAAATGGTCAAATCCGTATAGAAGCCCTAAAGGATATAAACCTCAAGATAGAGGAAGGGGATTTTATATCCATCATGGGACCTTCGGGGTCGGGGAAGTCTACACTGCTGAATATCATCGGCTGTCTTGACAGGCCCACATCAGGTACATATGAAATAGCCGGAACCAGGATTGAAAAAATGAACGACAGCCGGCTGGCGGATATCCGCAATCAGCTCATAGGCTTTGTATTTCAGAGCTTTCACTTGCTGCCGGACCTTGATGCCCAGGCCAATGTGGAGCTTCCCCTCATATACCGCGGCATGGGAGGCCGTGAACGCCAGAGGAGGGCTATAAAAGCTCTGGAGTCCGTAGGGTTGGGCGAAAGGGGCCACCACCTGCCTTCCCAGCTTTCGGGAGGCGAACAGCAGAGGGTGGCCATAGCCAGGGCCATAGTGGGACAGCCGCGGGTCCTTCTGGCAGATGAGCCTACCGGAGCTCTGGATTCCAAAACCGGAGAAAACATAATGGCCATATTTCAAAAATTGAACAGAGAACTGGGGATAACCATAGTGCAGGTAACTCATGAAGAAAACATCGCAAGGTACGGACAACGGATTTTTCATCTGCTTGATGGCGAAATAGACCGTATTGAAGAAGTGGGAAGATAGCGGTAAAACGATGCCCCAACTTAAGAAACGTAAGTATTTACAATAAATTATCACATTTTAGGAGGTCTTTTAAATGACACAGCGGATTCTCATGATTTTTCTCATAATAGCCATTGTATTTGGTGGAGGCTTTTATGCATACAGGGAGCTGGTGCCGCCTCCAAAGCAGGAAACTCAAGGCCCCGTCTATTCCACGAAGCCTGTGACAAGAGGAGATATTTCGGTAGGGGTTGATGCTACCGGTCCTTTAAATCCGTCGAGAAGCGGCGGCATACAGGCTCCGGGCTTTCGGGAGTCATTTGCGGAGAATATTCAGTACATTATCAGTGAATATCTCGTAGAGGAAGGCAAGGAAGTAAAACGGGGCCAGGTTATAGCAAAACTTGAGGCTCCCAATCTTCAAACGCAAATAGATAATCTGGAAAGCGAAATTCGGACCAACAAAAATTTTCTGGCAGACCTTACGGGTTTGTCACCGGACAGGTTGTATGAGATAAATCCCGCCAGCGGTGTTACGCTCCGGGCTCCCATAGACGGCAGGGTTACAGATCTCAGCGTAAAGGAAGGCACCGAGGTGAAGCAGGGCCAGATAGTGGTCAGGATAGTGGATGACTCCCATTTTAAGATAAATGCAAAGCTTTACTCCCATGAATTTGAACGGGTTAAAAAAGGCCAGAGGCTGGCCGTAAGGTTTGCTGTCTTCGATGGAATATATGATGGATACATAACCGAAGTCAATCCGAATCCTATTCCCGATGGCGATGAACAAAATCCCGCCAGGGGGTTTGTCTACTGGATTACTGTAGAAGGTAAGAACCCAGGCCTGGTGCGCCCCGGCCTGGAGGTAAGCCTTGGGATACCGTCACCGGACAACGATGATACAAAGGTTCAGTGGTTTGTCAACAATGCCAAAATCGATGGTTTTGCAAAAGAAGAAAAGGTTTTATCCACTGCCGAAGCCATTGCCTCCACGGTGCACGTGCGTGAAATGGATCTGGTTAAAAAGGGAGATCCCTTGATTTCTCTGTCGGGTTCCGATATCGAACAGACCATCCAGGAAAAACTGGATAAGATAAGAGAAAAAGAAGCAGAGCTGGCAAATCTTATATCTAGAGTTGGCCAATTGGAGATCCGGGCCTCTATGGATGGTGTCATCGCCCGATGGGAAAAACAGGTTGGTGAAACGGTGAGGCCCGGAGAATGGATGGGATATATTTTCAATACATCCGATATGGGAATGTGGGTCCAGGTAGATGATGTAGATGTACTGATGGTAAAACAGGGAGCCCCTGTCAAGATAACCCTGGATGCCCTTCCCGGTGAGACTTTCGAAGGTGAAGTCATGCAGGTGGCCACCATGGGCCAGGATGTAAACGGAATACCGCAGTTTGGCGTGGATATTCGCGTCAAGGGCGGTCCCAAACTACGCCCCGGTATGCAGGCTCATGCCTATATAGATGCCGGCAGTGCCAAAAATGTGCTGCTGGTGCCGCTGGAAGCCATTTTTGAAGAGGATAAAACGCCAAAAGTAGAAATTTTGAACAAAGATGGCACCACAAAGGTCGTTACCGTAAAACTGGGACTGATGAACGACCGGGTAGCGGAAGTCCAGAGCGGCTTAAATGAAGGGGATCTGGTAATAACCGGAAGCAGTGCCGATGTTCTCCCAAGTCAGCACATCGGCTCTAAAGATAGTTTGCTGCCTGACAACAAAAAGAATGATGGCAAAAACGGGCAAAATGAAACCCCGGACTCAGAAAACCCCAAAGCTCCGGTTGGCAATTGAGGGGGGTAAAAAATGATCCAAAAGAATCACTTCTACTCCTTCTTCATCCGTTTCCTTTTCGCCGCAAAAATGGCATGGCACGGGGTCCTGGCCCATCCCATGCGCTCTGCCCTTACCATACTTGGGGTCGCCATAGGCGTGACATCGGTGGTCAGCCTTATGGGAATAGGTGAGGGTGCCCGCCAGGCGGTAGTGGCCCAGTTCAAAAGCCTTGGTTCCAATGTCATAGCCATAAAGGCCAACGATCCTTCGGTGGAGTTTAAACCCGAAGAGGCGGAGGATTTAGTGGAACGGGTCGAAGGTCTAGAAATGGCCACGCCTGTGGTAAATACCAAAGCAGTAATGCGCTGGCGCAGGGCCAGAGGAACCGTTAATATCATTGGGGTAAACAATGAATTTCCCCTTATAAGAGACCATGCACTGGCATCGGGACATTTCTTTACAAAATGGCATGTGTTACAGCGCTCACCGGTGGCGGTGCTGGGTTATAACATGGGTTATGGCTTGCTGGGGGGCCGGAACCCCGTGGGCCAGACCTTTACCCTGAACGGCGAGACTTTCAGGATCATCGGAGTTCTAGCACCCAAAGGCCCCGGAAAAGCTGAAGACATCGATGACAAGATCGTAATTCCGTACACCACTGCCCTCAAGATCGCAGGTAAAAAGAAAGTAGGGGAAATCTGGGGCAAGGCTAACTCTACCCAGGATGCAGACCTTGCAGTGGTGCAATTGGGAAGAATATATAAGCGCAAACTCGGTCTTGATCAAAGTGCTCCAACCCCAGGCATCATCGGAGGCGAGGAAGGCGAGAGCGCCGAGGGTAATCCGGTCTATGGCGGGCCCATGATGCCTTCAAAAGCAAGAATGATCCGGATGGCGGGGCCCGGTATGTCTCCTCCTGGAGAAGGCCAGTCTCAAAAACCTGTTATTCCCGGTGGAGAAGATTTAATAACCATAACCAATTTAAACCAACTGGTGGAAGAAGCGGATCAGGCCAATCGGATTATGACATTGCTCCTCGGGGGTATTGCAGCGGTATCCCTATTGGTTGGAGGCCTTGGGATAATGAACATCATGCTGGTGTCGGTCACTGAAAGGACCGAGGAAATCGGCGTAAGAAGGGCTATCGGTGCAAAACAAAGCGACCTTTTGATCCAGTTTTTGCTGGAAGCCCTGTATGTCAGCGCCATCGGAGCCATCGCCGGCACCGCAGGAGGTATATGGGGATTGAATGTCTTTGCTCGTTACGGTTTTGATACCGCCATAAGTTTTCAAGCCATCAAAATAGCCGTAGTAGTGGCATTGACTTCGGGTCTTTTGTTCGGGATCTATCCCGCTTTAATCGCTTCAACAGTTCCCCCTATTGAAGCTTTAAGAAGGCAATAAATCAAATTCAAAATCAGGTTGACAGTCTTACATATATAATTGTATAATTATAAAAAATAAAATTATGTAGCACGGTAGTATGGTAGGAGAGTTGTTTTAACACTTTCCAGAGTGTTTTTTTATTTTCCTCCCCCATGCTAACCGAAAGTAAAAAGGGGGTTTTTATTTTGAAAAAAGTTTTAGCCGCAACAGTTTGTTTACTTCTCATTGCCGCCTTGCTTCTGGCCGGATGTGGTCAAAAAGCCGCAAGCACAGATTCCAACACAAACTCTTCCAGTTCGGGTCAATCTCAAGCCTCTTCAAATTCCGGGTCTTCTTCGGATAAATCTCAATCCGGAGATAAGGTATTCAAAATAGGTATCTCGCAATTCGTGGAACATCCGGCCCTGGATGCCGCCCGCAAGGGTTTTATCGATGGGCTCAAGGAAGCCGGTTTTGAAGAGGGTAAAAATGTCACCTTTGAAGTGGAAAATGCCCAGGCCGATTTCCCCACGACTCAAACCATAGCAAGCAAGTTTGTGGGTGAAAAAGTAGACATGATATTAGCCATTGCCACACCTTCAGCGCAGTCGGCGGCTAATGCTACTAAAGATATTCCGATACTGATTACGGCAGTGACTGATCCGGTTTCAGCAGGACTTGCGAGGAGCCTTGAAAAACCTGAAACCAATGTGACCGGGACCACAGACATGAATCCCATAAAGGAACAGCTTGAACTATTAAAACAAATCCTTCCTAATGCCAAAAATGTAGGCATCCTTTATAATGCAGCCGAAGCGAACTCCAAGGTTCAGGTAGATATAGCGAAAAAGGCTGCAGGAGAGTTAGGCCTAACCATCCATGAAGCTACTGTCGCCAACAGCAGTGAAGTAAATCAGGCGGTACAATCTATCGCGGGCAAAGTAGACGCTATCTATGCACCTACAGACAACACCATAGCCTCTTCCATTGGTGCCGTTGTGAAAGTTTGTAATGATGCCAAAATTCCCGTCATCGCTGCCGAAAGAGGTATGGTAGACGGCGGAGCTCTGGCCACTCTGGGCATTGATTATTACCTTTTAGGTAAACAGACCGGAAAAGTCGCGGCCAGGGTTTTAAAGGGTGAAAAACCTGCGGATATTGCCATTGAAGGTTCCAAGGACTTAAAATTGATCATCAACAAAAAATCCGCTGATACTTTAGGGATAAAGATTCCTGAAGCATTGATGTCAAAAGCTGATGAGATTGTGGAAAAATAATGAATTCCATTTTGACATTTTGAGGTGTTCAAATTAATGTGGCAGACCATGCTTTTAAAATCCATAGAACAGGGCCTGGTTTTCGGCATCATGGCCCTGGGAGTGTACATTACTTTTAAAATCTTAAATTTCGCAGATTTAACAGTGGACGGAAGTTTTCCCCTGGGAGCTGCTGTGGCCGCTTCACTTATCGTGGGCGGCCACAGCCCCTTTACTGCTACTCTTTCGGCAATCCTGGCGGGATCTCTGGCAGGCTATATCACGGGAATTTTAAACACCTCTGCTAAAATTAGTGACTTACTTGCCGGCATTCTTACCATGACATCACTGTATTCCATCAATTTGAGGATTATGGGGCGTCCTAATATTCCTCTACTAAATCAACCTACAATTTTTTCTATAATTCAGGATGCCGCTAAAAAAATATTTCCCGGCTTTCCGGTACAATATATGTACCTTATCCTGTTTGTCGTCATCGTTCTTATTATAAAATTACTACTGGATGCTTTTTTAAAAACCCAGCTGGGTTTTGCCTTACGGGCTACGGGTGATAACCCTCAGATGATACGAAGTCAGGGAGTAAACACGGATCTGACGAAGATTATCGGTTTATCTCTTTCCAATGCTATGATATCTCTGGCAGGAGCCCTTGTAGCCCAATATCAGGGCTTTGCCGATGTGGGCATGGGTATCGGGACCATCATAGCAGGCCTTGCTTCAGTTATCATCGGCGACGCTTTGCTGGGAGAAAAGTCAATTTTCATCAGCACTTTGGGAGTATTGTTCGGCTCGTTTTTATACAGGTTCAGCATTTCACTGGTGCTATCATTTAGGCTTGCCCAGGCTTCAGACTTAAAACTTTTAACCGCTCTGGTAGTGATTGTGGCTCTTACTGCCCCACGATTTAAAAAATCGTTTAAAGGAATTAAGATTTCTTCGGAAAAGGAGTGATTTTTATGCTGGTCCTTGAGCATCTCTCAAAAACTTTCAATCCTGGCACTCCGAATGAAAATCAGGTTTTTAACGATCTTTCATTGAAAGTGGAAGATGGGGATTTTATAACAGTCATCGGCAGCAACGGTGCAGGCAAATCCACTATGTTAAACGCTATAGCAGGGGTTTTTCCGGTGGATAGCGGAAGAATTTACCTGGACGGCAACGATATCACAAACCTGGCGGAATACCGGCGGGCGGCCTTTATTGGCCGTGTTTTCCAGGACCCTATGCTGGGCACCTCTCCTTCCATGACCATCGAAGAAAATCTTTCTCTGGCCTTTTCCAGGGCCAATAATATTTCCCTGCGGTGGGGCCTGGACTTTAATAAACGAAAGACTTTTAAAAAATACCTTTCTGATATCCCTTTGGGCCTTGAAAAAAGATTGACCACAAAGGTAAGGCTTTTATCCGGCGGCCAGCGACAGGCTCTTACTTTAATCATGGCCACCATGAAAAAACCGAAGCTTTTGCTTCTGGATGAACATACCGCAGCACTGGATCCCAAGACCGCCATGCTGGTAAATGAGCTGACCGAAGAGATCATCAAAAAGAATAGCATCACCACCATCATGGTGACCCACAATCTTGAACACGCCATAAAAATGGGCAATCGCCTTATCATGATGCACAAAGGCAGGATTGTTATGGATATAAAGGGCGAAGAGAAGGCTACCATGACCATTCCACGCCTGTTGAACAAATTTGAACAGCTCCAGGGTGAAAAGTTCGTAGAAGACAGAGTTATGCTGGCATAAAAAAGGAAGCCCCCGACAGGGGCTTTATTTTTTTAAGATGATGAAGTGATGAAAACGATTTATTCTGGTAACTGAAATCTGACGGTTCCCCTCGTTATGACGGTTTTAATATTTATCCTTTCGTCGAAGACTATAATATCCGCATCCTTTCCGGGGACGAGGGCCCCTTTGCGGTCGGCCACGCCGATAATCCGTGCGGGGGTACTGGTCATCATTCTTACGGCGTCGATGAGAGGGACACAGGCTATTTCCACCATTGTCTTTACAAGCCTGTCGGCGGTGGCCACGCTGCCTGCAAAGGCGCTGCGGTCCGGGAGCTTGGCCACCCCTTCTTCGACTATGGCCTCTTGACCGCTCTTTAAGCTTCCGAGAATATATTCGCCGTCGGGCATGCCCGCGGCCCTCATGGAGTCGGTGACGAGACATATTCTGTCGGGACCTTTTATCTTGTATATGAGTTTAAGAAGACTCTGTGGTAGATGTTTACCGTCGGCTATTATCTCCACGGTCATATCGTCGATCAAAAAAGCGCTTTCCACCACCCCGGCATAGCGGTAAGCGTTAATTCTTCGTACCATTGACATACCGGAATACAGGTGGGTCACATGCGTAAAACCGTTTTCGAACGCTCTTTGAACATCCTCGTAGATGGCGTTGCTGTGCCCTATTGATGGGAGCACGCCCCGGTTTTTGAGCTCCCTTCCCATTGCCAGAGCCCCTTCCAGTTCCGGCGCCACGGTCCAGCGGATGATATCTTTTGAGTAATCAAGGATTTTCATGTATTCTTCTCTGTCGGGGTTTTTAATGAATCTGGGGTCCTGGGCGCCTCGCTGTTCCATGGAAAAATAGGGACCTTCCAGGTGGATACCCAGCAGCTCCGGACCGTCCTGGTATTCCCCGGCTTTTTTAAAATTGTCCAGTGTTTTAAACAGATCTTCAAGCGAGCTGGTCAAAGTGGTGGGCACCAGAGAAGTGGTACCGTGCCGCATATGGGCTCTGGCGGCTTCCAGGATGGCTTCCACAGTGCCATCCATAAAATCATGCCCGCCGGCACCGTGGGTGTGGATGTCTATAAAGCCGGGAGCGATGTAGTTTCCACCGGCATCGATGATTTTACTGTCTTCCTGGGCCGCCATCAGATTTGATTCCGCTTTGCACATGTCTTGCTCCGTTTCAAGCACTTCGGATATTACGCCACCTTTTATCAGTAGCCCACCGCCCGTGATCTCACGGAAGGGGGTAAGGATATTACCTTTTTTAATAAGCAATTTCATAGCCATCACCTCATAAAACACAAGTCAATTTCCGACAATATTTAAATCGGATGCCGAATCTTCATCCAGGTACAGCACGGCGTTGGAGTGTTTTCTCAAAATAGATGCGGGGCATTTTTCCGATATCGGGCTTTCAACTGCGGATTTTACCGCTACGGCTTTGTTTTTTCCCGGCACAATACAGAATATAAATTCGGCTGAAAATATGGCCGGCACCGTCATGGTGAGGGCATATTCCGGCACATCTTCAAGTTTTGTAAAACAGCCGTCGTGGACCTGCTGCAGCCGGCATTTCATGTCAAGGTTGACCTTTTTTACTGTAAGTCTATCGTGAAAATCCGCCACATGCGGGTCGTTGAAAGCGATATGGCCGTTTTCGCCTATGCCTATGCAGGCGATATCTATAGGGTTATCTTTTATGAGTTTCCCATAGCGCTCACATTCTGTCTTGATATCTTCTGCATTGCCGTTCAAGTAATTTACGGTTTTAAAAGGCACTTTGGAAAAAATCCTCTCATATAAATATCTGCCAAACCTTTGAGGCGCGTCCTCCGGAAGGCCGATGTATTCATCCAGGTGGAAGGCATTTATCCTGTGCCATTGTATGCCCTGGATTTTTGTCAGTTCTTCCAAAAACTCGTCCTGGGACGGCGCCGCTGCAAATACCATGTTTATTTCATCCTTATGGGATAAAAGTTCTTTTATTTTAGAAGCGATATCTCTGGCGGCGGCGTACCCCATTTCTTTGCGATTATTATATATATTAATCAACAGATTGTCTGATTTGAAAGTGGTGATTTTGCTCATCATTCATGCCTCCAACATTTCAAGGAATTTCTCAATCTAATATATCAGCTCCAGCACATAAACTACCGCCGGAATTGTAATCATGGAAAGAATTGTGGTTATCAAAACCGTTTTTGCCGCAAACTCCGGATGTTTATTGTATTTATTGGCCAGAATGGCTGTAAACATCATGACCGGCATTGCGGCCTCAACAGTAATTACCTTTTTGAGTATTAAAGAAATTGGCGCAAAATATGCGATTCCTCCTACCAGGATGGGAGAGATTATAAGTCTGATAAAGGCCGCCCATATTACCAGGGTATCGAATATTTCCCTTGAAATACAAGAATGGCCTACGGACAAACCTATAAACAACATGGAAAGGGGGATGGTGATATCCCCTACAGTCTTTGCCGTTCTGCTTATTATGTCCGGCATGGGAATTTCCAGCATGACCATAAAAACGGCCAGGACCAGGGCTGCCAGGGGTGGGTTGATGAGGTTCTTTAAAAAGCGACCCGGTGTGAAAAAACATCCTTTTAAGAAGTTTCCAGCCTCCTGCGATTTTTTACATTCACCTGTGGGGCAGCCCTTACAGGCAAGTTCCATCCCCAACGTCCAGAGTACCATCCCCGAACCCAGGTCATAGAAAAACACAAAACCGGCCGCGCTTTCACCGTATATGGATGTAACAATAGGCAGTCCTATATACACAGTATTGCAGAAGGAAACGGTCATATAAAAAATATCAAGTTGCGTTTGATCTTCAACTTTAATTATCTTTCCAACTGCATATGCCGCAATTATCGAAAGGAGAGTCATGAGTACGGCAAACTGAGGAACAGCGAGAGATGACAGAACCGTCTCCCGGGTAAAATATCCTGTGATGCTGGAAAGTATAAGAGCCGGGGAGGTTATATAAAAAATCAGATTGGAAAAGGCTTTTGTATCATTTTCCTTAATTATTCCAAACCTTGCCGCCAAAAAGCCAATTCCCGTAAGTATGATTATTGTCGCAATGGATTCTAGCAAGCCGTTATAGTTCATGGTCATGCCTTTCTATTTAACTATCTTAAATGTTTAATTCTTCCCATATATTTTTGAAAATACTTTTTATTTGCTTCATCTCCGCCGGGCATATTGGCGCTGCGCCAGACCGGCGGGTTAATGCCTTTTTCCAGCAATTTTCTTACGGTTTCAATGACCAGTAGATTTACCGTAAAACTGTTAACCAGAGTTGATGTGGGCGCTACTTTTTCCCCAAAATTTTCAAATTCAACAACAGCGTCGCCCAGGGGCAGGTGGCTGTCTACAAAAACATCAACTATTTCATACAGGTTCTTACCGCTGGGATGTCGGGCAGGGTGGTCTTTCGCTACGGTATCGGCATAACTTTTCGATGTGACGCCAATGGTTTTCATTCCCCTCTTCTTTGCTTCAAGGGCTACGTCGATGCACATCGAGTTAATTCCGTAAGCATTGATTATTACAATAGGCTCACCGCTGCCCACTCCGTAGCTATCGAGCACCGCTTTGCCATAACCGGGGGTTCTTTCAATAACAGTTGAACGAAAAGCTCCACAGATCAGCGCAGTTCCCTGGTCAAGTATAGGGTTTACAGGCACAAGACCGCCTGCCCTGTAAAACATCTCCTCGGCTCCAATATTGGAATGTCCTCCGGGGCCTATCACGTGAATCAACCGGTCTTTTTCTATGGCTTCTACCATTATATCTGAAGCTCTGTCAATTGCATCTTTATTTTCACCCTCAATAGCGGAGAACAAAGCTATTACTTTTTTCAAATAGAACTCCGTTTGTCTACTCATCTTCCATCTCTCCTTATAAATAATAATGCTTGTTTTTTAAACTGTAAAGATAAAACCTTACAATCTTTTCAGGACATTGTAGTATTCTTCAAAGTAGCGCTGATTTCTCCTCCCGGCATCGGGAGTATTTACGCTGACAATTACCGGGGGCTCTATACCTTTTTCGATTAATTTTTCAACGGTGCGGCAGACCATGGTATTTACTATATATGATATGACTACCGTGGTTATGGGGCCCACTTTCACATCCAGCCCCTCCAGCTCTACTACCGCATCACCTACCGGCATCTTGCAATCTATCATAACGTCAGGTTCCAGATCGCACAGATTTTTACCGGAGGGATGCCGTGCCGGGTGATTTTCCGGAATAGCCCTGGCATTGACCGGAGATGTGACGGCGATGATTTTTGTACCGCGTTTTTTGCATTCAAGGGCTGTTTCAATGGTTGCAGCGTTAATGCCATAGGCGTTTATCAATATAAGCAAATCATCTTTTTTCACCTTATAGTAATCTAAAAGGGCTGTCGCTATTCCCGGTACCCTCTCCAGGAGCATGGATCTTAAAGCTCCCTGATCCATGGAAAACTCCAGAATGGCGTTTATGGGAACCAGTCCCCCCGCCCTAAAGAACAAATCTTCAACCCCTATCCTGGAATGAGCTCCGGGACCAATGGCGTGTATGACTTTGTTTTGGGCGATCTGCTCCGTCATAAGGTCTGCCGCCTTTTCTATGTTCTGCCTCTCCTCGGTGTATATCTTACTAATATATTCCGTAACCCGGCTATAATATTTATCTACGGCGCTGGCCTTCTTTTCCACCTTTGCCACTCCTCCTCAGTAAAAATTGATTTTCTTATAAATCTATTTTATATTAAAGAATCCAGAATCTTTTTCATGTTGAGTCCTAAAATCTTAGCTTTATCTTCTTCCGAAATTTCCGCATAACCTACCCGGCCCACGGCGGGCCTCGAATCTAAAAAAGGGGCATCGGTACCAAACAAAACCCTGTCTGCTCCCACTTCCCTTACCATGAGCTCCACAATACCCTCATAATGAAAAGAACCTGTGAGGTCAAGGTAAACATTATTACATTCACTGGCGACTTTAATAGCTTCATATATGGCTTTCGGCACCCCTCCTGAATGCCCCAGTATAAAAGTAACGCTGTCATATTGTTTGGCGAGTTTTCCAAAAACCTTAACATTATCTATGCCCCAAACATGGGAAAGCAAGAGCCCTCTTCGTTCCTGTAAAATTTCATAAACCCTGTGGTATTCCATACCATCCGGGGGATAATCATGAGTTTCCGGATGGATCTTTATCGCCGACATCCTGCCTCTTTCCCAGTGTTTTTCTATCTCTGATTCTATTAACTCGGGATAATTGGGATTTACGCCAATATAGCCGAAAAATCTGTCGGGATATTGTTTTACCACTTTATGGACCCATTCGTTGCCGTATAAAAAATCAGGTCCGATGGACAGCAATGCGGAAATGCACATCTTATCGATACCCAGGATATCCATACTTTTAATTAAAGATTTTTCATCATATTCGGGAATATGAAAGTTAAACCACTGGCCAAGATGAGCATGACAGTCAATAATTGTGAATTTTTTAAGAGGTTCCCCTCTTGATAATGTTTCTCTAATTTCATGAAACCCCTTATCAATCATAGATTACACCCCCCAGCAGGTGCCTTAGATTGTCTCCGGCGATTTTCTTTTTATCCTCATCCGGTAGTAATAAATGTGTAATCATGGTTACCGCAGACCCGGCGCTGTAGACCGGGAGCCCGCTGCCGAAAATAAGCCTGCTGGTCCCAAATCTGGCGCACAGGGCCTCTATCCCGAAATGGACTTTATAGCTTGAAGTCTCAATATATATGTTCTGGAAGGAATCCAGCAGGGGGTAAAGATAACGGTCGGCCCTATAACCCGTATTCGTAAGGATAAGGGGGATATCTTTATATTCCGATGTTATACTGGAAACTGCATCATAGTCAATTTGATCCATTCCGAACATCAGAGGAACCTTATGTTCATTTAGCACCGCAAGTAAAGCCCTGCTTCTCTGTGTAAAAAGGCCGTAATTTTGTGCGCTTTTTGCTGGAAAGGCCCGAACCATTTTTACATTGTTGGCCTTGAGAAGTTCAATAAGATTATACGGGTCGTAAAATTCGCCAGTATCGTTTGGCATCACCACCCATACGGGATATAGATTACTGTAATCTTTTATAGTCTCCATCAACACCTCATTTCCCTTTTTGGGATGGTACTCTTCAGCCAGGCTGTGGTAGACCATGGCTTCCCGGATTCGGCAGATTTCCATACGTCTTAAAAGGGATTTTATATCGGTAAAAGAACCTTTTAAAAGAACATTCCTCATTCCAATGGAACAATTGGAGTCGAAAAATTGCAATGGCAATTAAGTCACCTCTTTTAAAATTCAAAAGATGGCAGCAAAAAACACGTATTCCAGTGGTTCTTGCCCGGTATTTTTTATGGTATGTTCGGTGCCAAGAGGTATATACTGCCTGACCGCCGCAAACATCGTATTCCTCATTCCCAAGCCTTATCTTCCCTATTCCCTTTATTATCCAGTAAGTCTGCTCTTCATTGTCGTGTACATGAGGTGGAACACTCTCTCCTGGCTTTACGCTGACGTGGCTCATAACAATTTTATCCAGTTTAAATAAGTGCTTATAATCTGCAAAATCATACCCGTTTACAGAAACCTTTGTCAAATCCTTTATATATTCAGTCTCTGTCAATTTAAAGGCCTCCTTTAAAATTAATTAAAATGCATGAGGCCTTATACAGGCCCCATGACATCAGACTATTAATTTCTTTCCAGTATCTCGAAAATTTCATCCACTTCAGCTTGTTTTTCAGGCGGCATTTTGGAAATATAGCCTTCGGCTATAAAAACGATAGCTGTGATGAGTAGTGAACCGCCGGTAATTAGATTCCACGAGCCGTGCATGGGATATTTAAATATGAAGAAAGACACCACGCCGCACAGCCATGACAGAAGTGCGCCTTTCCATGTGGTTCTCTTAAATATTAACCCGAAGAGCATCGGTATGGCCACAGGGCCCATTAATCCTGCAAACCATGTCATCATAGCCTTAAAGGCTCCTCCCATCGCCGGTGTTAGAAGTCCGGCAATAACCGATAAAGCACAGAACACAGCCGTTGTTATCCTGCCGACATTTAAGAGCTTTTCAGGGGTTGCGTTGGGATCAAAAACCCGCTGGTATATGTCTTTTGTAAACACCGCTGAAACACTGTTTGAATCGGAATCCACCATTGACATAGTCGCTGCAAACATGGCTGCCAGCATAAAGCCCATTGCGCCGGGCAATACTGGAGCCAGGAACTTGTTTGCCATAAGTACATATGCATGTTCCGGATTGTCAATTGCAGGTATAAATATGGGTGCCGCCCACATTGGTATAAACATAAACAACGGATATACCAGGTAAAGGGCAGCGGAAAGATATGCGGCCTTCATTCCTTCCCTGGGTCCCTGGAGAGAAATAAATCGTTGAGCCAGACCCCACGTTCCGCCGTTATAACTCAAAATAACTACAACAAGATATATAAGCACATAGAGAGGTGTATAGTCTCCACCAAAAGCTGCAAGGCGTCCCGGAGGCAATTGCTGCCATAGTCCTCCCCATCCGCCCACTTTCGACAGAACAATAAAAGCCAGAGGAATTGTTATTACGAGCTGAACGATGAATTGCGCGAAATCCGTCAATACATCAGCCCAGATTCCGCCTATAGTCGTATATAACAGCGCCACTATTCCACTAAAAATAATGCTCCATTGCAGAGGAATGCCCGCCATAACTGAAACAAATACGCCTATTGAATAAAGTTTCAGGCCCTCATCGATAAATTTCAATGAAATTCCACTCCATGCTAAAGCCTGCCTCACAGTATTGTTGAACCGTGGCTCCATAATTTCCAGCGGTGTAACAACCTTTTTGTAAAGTCCAAGATTGGTCCAGCGCGGTGCAAACACAAGAGCTCCCAAAACCATTGCTATTGCAATAGTCACCGCCCACAGGGTATAAATCGGAAAACCTATTTTGTATGCAACACTGGCATAGGCTATAAAAGCAAAGGCGCTGTATCCCGACATATGGTGGGAAATCGCCGCCAGCCACCACGGCATTCTGTGACCGGCGGTAAAATAGTCTTCAATGCCTTTAATCAGGTTCTTCACATATAAACCAATAATGATCATCGCTACAAAAAACAGCACTAAAACTGAGTAGTCTATAAAACCCATTCGTTAAACCCCCCATTATTTTATAGTAATTTAACTAATGTAAGGTTTGTTAAATTTTTATTTACTTATTCACCACCTCCAAAAAAAACGAAATTATAGTAACCGATTACTATTATAGAAAAAAATATATACTTGTGTCATTCGCCATCAATTTTTTAGTAGAGTTTCTCACCACCAATTTTGGTTTTAATACTATCTCTATACTTCTTTCACTGGAACTTTCTAAATTGTTTATGAGCATTTCGGCGGCCAGAGCTCCCATCTCGTAAGCCGACTGGTCTACGGTTGTAAGTGAAGGAGTTATCATTTCAGAGGTGGGAATGTTATCAAAGCCCATAACAGAAATATCTTTGGGTACATATATTTTATTTTTTGTAAGCTCCTGTATAGCTCCAAAAGCCGTCATGTCATTAATACAGAATATGGCCGTTGGGATTGGTTTTCCTGAGCCCAGCAATTTATTTACAAGATACTTTCCGTTTTTAAACTCGTAGACCTGGTCGTGACTTTCTTCTTCATCTTCGGATAAGATAATGTAATCCTGGCTTTGCTCAATACCGTTATCTTTCATGCACTGCATAAATCCCTCATAAATCTGTATTCGGCTGTACCGGGTTAAAGGTGCACTTAAAAAGGCTATCTTTCTGTGGCCGAGTTTTATGAGGTGTTCTGCGGCCATATACCCCCCGGCATAAAAGTCAAAGCTTATCTTGCAGCAGTCAAGGGATATCCCCTGGTCAAATGCGACTATCTTTAAGCCTTTTTGCTGGAGTTGTTTTAAATAGTCCTGGTTCTTAGTAATGGAGGAAATGATGATGCCTTTAATTTGCTTTTGAAAAAGAGTTGATAAATATTTTTTCTCATTTTCTGGCTTTCTAAGGGAATTACAGAGAAGCACGTTATAACCCTTTTTTCTGGCCACATCCTCTACTCCCAATAATAGCAGTGGGTAAAATTGATTGGTAATGCTTGGGATAATAATGCCTATATCGAGACTTTCATTGGTTTTAAGCTGCCGCCCAAGCAAATTCGGAGTATAGTTTAACTTTCTGGCCGCTTCCAGCACCCTCTGCTTTAGCTCCTCTTTTACCGGGTATCCGTTGTTGCTTAAAACCCTTGAGACAGTGGCTGTTGACGTTTTTGCGAGCTTTGCTATATCGTAAATTGTAGCGTTTTTCTCTGCCATCACTATTCTCCTCAGAGTTACAGTAATCGGTTACTATATTATTTATTTCTACATTTGTTTAAAAAATCCTTCTTCAAAATAGTTTTTTTTAAAAAATTTTTTAGAAATTATTCCTCAATAATTAAGGCCCCATGTGGGGCCTTTTTTACATTCCCATATATGAGGGGGACACAACCTCGACAATAAGTGTAGGAACACCTTTATAATTATTTTCGCCGAGCCCGCTTTTATCACATATTACGGTCAGATCCGGCTGAACCTTGTTGGTGGCAGTTTATTTTTCATTTTTTAAGTAAATATCAAACGGAAGCCTGCAGCAACTTCAGGTGTTTGCCGATATGCTCCTCCAATGCTTTGTAGTATTCTTCCTCATGTTCATTCAACGTGCTGTAAATATCATCTTTGAGGAGGTACTTCCCATCCTCATTTTTTGCCGTTAAAATCAATCCATATGTTATATGGAGTACCTGGCGGGCATCGTCCTGAATGAGCACATGAGACAAGTCTTCATCGCTCATGGTGCTTATATCCGGCACATTTGCAAGGTTTGTGGTGACATGATAATATCTGGTAGCCTCATGAAAATGCTCCAGAGCAAAGATATATATCTTTCTGAAGAGGTCGGGCTTTTTATGGGCGATTACCTTTAATGCCTCCAGCCAATTGGTGCCGGCGGTCTTTACGTGAACCCGTCCTTTTGTGTATTTGCCTATAATGGGAAATACCTTGAATTTGTCGCTGCCGGAGTGAATGCTCAAACGATAGCCAAAGAGGTCTGCAATGGCTGCATGGACCTTGAATTCCCTCTCGAACTGTTCAATGTCTCCAATGTAATCTATAGCCTTCTGAAACTCGCCGCAGAACCGTGGAGCAAGGCTGGTCACATCGACCCCCTTTTTTTTAAGCTCCGAAGCCACAAAGAAATGGGCCTGGGGTGTTGTAGGCGTCATGGTTTCATCGATGGAAACCTCAAAGTCCACTTTTCTTCCTGCGGGTTTTATAATATCATGGTAGATATGGTTTATAAAATCCAGGGCTTTGCCGTATATTAAAACAATCCTTTTTAAATTTCCTCCATCAAATGCGATCTTGATATCTCCCGATATAACATCCTTCACGTAAAACTCACTGTCAAGGTAATCTTGCTCGATTCTTTTTATATAATCCGGTTCAAGGCTATTATATCCCTTTTCAACATCTTCATCAGACATGGCCGGCACATCATTGTTTATCATTTCCGAACAGTCGAGGGTTATCATGGAAAATCCGAGGTCCAGGGCCATTTTTACTTCATCCTCGGTCTTTAGATGGTCCCCATCGGCTCCGAAGCCCAGCCGGTAACCTTCCTGAAACACGGCCCAGGATGCGGCATCCAGCACATCTTCATAAGTCCTTTCTGTAAGATTCAGCTCCCGGATAGACTGCTGGGCCAGCACCGGCCTTATCTTTGTCTTTTTTATAAGACGCAGATGCCCCGGTGAAGCAAGGCCCAATCTATCCCCCAACCCCATGCTCATGCAACCTTTACCGAAGGCCACCGGTGATGTAAAGGGAAACCATTTCCGTGAAGCTTTGGCATTGTGATGGCTCAAAGGTAAAAGTTTTACCATTTTCTCTTCGATAGATTCAGTTTCCCCCTGGAAATCTTCAGTAAGTTTTTTAACTTCATCGGTAAGGTCATCTACAATTATTACCATTTTCTTTTCCCCGGCATCTTTTGTCATGAAAAAGATGCAACCCTTTAATAAATTTATGGATTCCGGATAGACCCCATAGGCATGAAAATATTTGGAAGCTTCCCTTCTGGCAGCTTCAATGTTCATTTCCCCGGAAATCACTTTTTTACAAAATGCCTTCCAACCTTCCTGCAAACTAATTCCCCCTCTTACATTTACAAGGTTACCCCGTTTTTAAATATGGCTATTTCTCTAAAGCCCATGTTTTCTGACTTTGTGGCCATACCGGAAGCCACTTTTAAAACGCTATCCATGAGCTCATCAGTAAGTTTTTCCATGGACTCTCCGTTCAGCAACCTTCCAGCATCAAAATCCATCCAGTTGGATTTCCTCTTGAAAATATCGCTGTTGGTGGCGATTTTTACTGTTGGAACCGCAGTCCCCAGCGGAGTCCCTCTGCCGGTGGTAAAAAGGATAATCTGGCATCCCGATGCCGCCAGCGCAGTAGAAGCTACCATGTCGTTGCCTGGTGCGCTCAAAAGGTTTAATCCCTTTTGTTTTATGGTTTCGGCATATTCCAGCACATCCACCACATTGCTGGTGCCGCCCTTCTGGGTGCATCCCAGGGATTTTTCCTCCAGGGTAGTAATGCCGCCTTTTTTATTGCCCGGAGAAGGATTTTCATATATGGGCTGGTTATATCCCATGAAATATTCTTTAAAGTCATTGATGAGCTTTACTGTCTTTTCAAAGATTTCCTGATTTTTGGCCCTATTCATGAGGATGGTCTCGGCTCCGAACATCTCAGGCACTTCCGTCAAAACGGTGCTCCCGCCACAGGATATAAGCTTATCAGAAAAGCTCCCCACCAGAGGATTGGCGGTAATGCCTGAAAAGCCGTCGGACCCTCCGCATTTTAATCCCACGGTAAGTTCCGATACGGGTACCTCTTCTCTTTTAAATTGTGAAGCATATTCCACCAGTTCTTTGATAAGCTTTAAACCTTCCTGTATCTCATCTTCAACTTCCTGAGCGACTAAAAATCTCACTCGCTGGGGATCATATTCCCCAAGTACTTTTTTAAACTCCGCAATGTTGTTGTTCTCACAACCCAGGCCCAGTACCAGTACTCCTCCGGCATTAGGGTGGTTCACCAGATCCGCCAGGATCTTCTGGGTATTTAATTGGTCTTGACCCAGCTGCGAGCAGCCGTAGGGATGTGTAAACTCATATATGCCGTCGATATTCTTGGCGCTTGCAAGTTCTTCCATGGCTTGTCTTGCTATGAGCTGGGCAGCCCTATTGACACAGCTCACGGTGGGGATTATCCAGATTTCGTTTCTTACTCCCACCCTACCGTCTTTTCTGCGATAACCCTGAAATGTCTTATCACATTTTACCGGCTCATGCTGTTTTAACTCCGGATGGTATTCATAATCAAGGATCTCACCTAGATTTGTCTTTATGTTATGGGAGTGAACCCATTGTCCGGCCTTTATGTCGGATATGGCATGGCCTATGGGAAAACCGTACTTTATGACATTTTCCCCCTTTTTTATGTCTTTTATGGCTATCTTGTGCCCTTTATCTATATCCTCAATGGCTGTGATGCTGGAAGCTTCTACTTTTAGGACTTCCCCTTTTTTTATATCATCGATGGCCACCGCCACATTGTCCCTTTCATGAATCTTTAATAGCGGCATAAAATCCCTCCTCTTAAGGAAAGTTGGGGACGGTTCTTGACTTGAATCAGAATGTTCCGAAGAACCGTCTCCCGGTACGGTTATTAGTGCGGTTGTTAGATAAGTTTTTCTACCGTCGCTTTTATACCGTCTTTTGTAATCTGATATAGATAATCCCCTACTTTTTCCGCCAGGCCTTCTACGTTGTTTAAATCTTCGCCCCACATGGCAGTATTGGCTAGAACCCTTTCAGCCACTTTGGCGGCGGATTCTTTGCTGCCGTCAAATGATTCCCATACATTTTCAAAAAACTCCAGAGCCGGGAGGTCATCCTTCATGGTGAATTCGCCCTTTTCCCTCATGGTCTTCATGGCGCTGCCCTCCACATGGCCGTCTTTATATACTGCAATCAAAGCAGCCATGGAGAAGGTGAGCTTTTCCGGGAGTTTACCATTGAGCTTTTTATATTCAAGTATAGAAGGCAAAACCCTTGTCTTGAACTTAGAAGATGAATTCAGGAGAATGCTTATAAGGTAATGCTTTATATATGGGTTCTGGAAGCGCTCTACCACTGAATCGGCAAATTCTGTAAGCATTCCCTTATCAAGGTCTATAGACGGGATTATTTCATCATATATGATTTGCCTTGTATATTTGCCCATGACTTCATGGTCCATCATCTCGCCTACTGTCTCAAGACCATACAGGAATGCGGCCGGCACCGAAGAGGTATGGGCGCCGTTTAAAATACGCACTTTCCTGGTCCGGTAAGGCGTCATGTCATCGGTCCATATAACATTAAGGCCCACTTTTGTAAAGGGCAACCTTTCGGAAAGTTCCTTTGGTCCCTCAATTACCCACAGGTGGAACAATTCTCCTGTATCAACCAGCTCATCCTCATAGCCCAGTTTTGCCAGGATGTCTTTTATTTCATCCCTGGGATACCCGGTAACAACTCTATCAACAAGAGTATTTAAAAAGATGTTGTGTTCCTTTACCCATTTCTTAAATTCTTCCGGAAGGTTCCAGTCGTCAGAAAGCTGGAGGACAATCCTCTTCAGGTTATCGCCATTCCTGTCGATAAGCTCGCAGGGAATTATTACCATGCCCCTGGCAGCATCTCCGTTGAAATGCCGGAACCTGTGGTAAAGGTATGCCGTGAGCTTGCCCGGATAGGACACCGGTGGCTTGTTTTCCAGGCTATCGTTTTTTTCATAGGCGATACCGGCCTCGGTAGTATTGGAAATTACAAATTCTATATGTGGATCTTCGGCACATTTAAGGTATGCATCCCAGTCCTTATACGGATTGATTCCTCTGCTTACTGAGCTGATTATCTCCTTAAGCTCTGTGGGCTTACCATCCTTTAAACCCCTCAAAATCAAGGTGTAGAGGCCATCCTGCTCATTTATCCTGGGAACCAAACCTTCGGCTATGGGCTGAACAACTACAATGCGCCCGTTGAACAATTTATTTTTGTTCATCTGATGGAACATCCAGTCCACAAATGCCCTCAAAAAATTGCCTTCGCCGAACTGGATCACCCTTTCCGGCAGGTTTTCGGGAAACTCCTGTACCTGTAAATCTTCCGGAAACTTGAAGCCACTTTTTAATAATTCTTTATTAAGTGTTGCCATAACCAATCCCCTCCTGAATATTTTTTAACTTAATTAATTATTATTCTAAAGCAATAGTTATTTCTTCATTGCCTTTACCAGCTTTTGATCATCTTTAGGTGTGAGTTTTCTTCCATGAGGTCCCGCCATTACCCAGAGATAGTAAACCGCAAATCCCGGAGCTGATGCCACTGGATGGTAACCTTCGGGAATTGCCACCGCATCTTTGTCTTTTATGATGTATGCATCCCTAAGAGACAGGTCATCATTATACATAACCTGTACCCCAAAGCCTTCCGGGGGATTCACTTTAAAGAAATAAATTTCTTCCATCATGGTTTCCTCAGGGGGATTATAGGCGTCATGTTTGTGAGATGGGTAACTGGACCATTCCCCTGGATATGAGAAAGTTTCACCCACTACTATCCTATCTACTCGTCCTTCACCATTATCAACGATTATATCGTGCACATCCCTTTGATAGCCTGGAACCCCCCGGTGATTTACCACTACGTCTTCAGGTTTTACCACAAAGGGCTTAAATTTCTTTTCAGCTACAGCAGAAAGCACGGCAATTTCCAATTTGTCGCCCTGGGCCTCAATAACCTCATAAAAACTTTCCCGGGGAATATAAACCGCAGTAGCCCTGCCTGAGAATACATCTTTCCTTTCCCCTAGATTTTCATATTTTACATCGTCAACTTTTAAATTGGCCTTTCCTGATAAAATCACCAGGACAACTTCCTTATCGTAAGTCTTTGTTTTATAACTTTCGCCGGCCTCAAGGGTTAATATGCCAAGGCCGATATATTTCGTGACATCTCCTGGTTTTATTACTTCTCTTAAACCCTTCTGATCTTTAAAAGTATAAAGGTAACTCAATTTGAATGCCTCCAATTTAAATAGTTTCCATCTCAACATATTGAGCAATTACCTTACCAGTATATCGTGCCTTTTAAAGCAAAGCCCTTCAAATTCCACTTCCACCATCGGAAAATTCTCGGAGCCAGTCAGGATTACCGGCCCATCATTTTTCACCAGAATTGTGTCTTCGGATTTTACACCAGCGATGGTGGGATTCCATGCATAGACCTGGCCTTCTTCTACTATTTCCTCACTACAAGTTGTAGCCCTGAATTCCCGGGAGTTATACCCAGCCATACCGCCCTGATGGTGGTTCTTCCACTCATCGGAAAATCCTACAGATTCATAAGCCTTTTTGCCCTTCTCGAAAATGTCTTTTACTCTGACTCCTGGCACTGTAGCTCTTATAAAGGCTGTATCGATTTTTAGCACGGCCTCATGCCTCTTTTTTAAATCCTCTGGCACCTTGCCGAAATGCACCAGCCGGGTGGCCGATGCCACAAGGCCATGTTTTTCTCCGGAAATGGCCATGAGCACATACTTTTCTATTTTCTTTTCGGTGGGAATGGGATGGCGGTAGTAAAATGCCCTGTCATCAGCCGCCACCAGATTAACCTGCGGATTTACTCCATAGGAAACCGAAATTTTTTTAATACATCCAGCTACGTCCAGCTCGCTGTCTCCCGGTTTTATCTTTAAAGCTACCTCTTCCAGTATTTTTGCCACACATTTCCCGGTATCTTTAAACCTTTGATGCTCTTCCGGCAACAGGTCCCACCTGAGCACATTAAATTTCAAGCCAAGGTCAACATCCAGAACAACTTTTTTTCCCCCTGCCAGTTCCTTTAATTTTTCATCCATTGCCCCGGGTTCCCACCAGGGGTATTCTACTTTTTTCAGAGACAATCCACTCAATTCTTCATTTATCAATCTTGCCGCTTCAATGTTGCTGGAAACAAGAAAGACCTCTTCTGATGTCACAAGTAAAGCTCCGCAGGATTTTTCAGACATCATATTGACGTATGGTCTTCCTCCGGTGAGCCACAGGAAGTTTACCTGGGTGGTAATCAAGAGATCTTCGATGCCTTCCTTTTGCATCAAACTGCGAATCCTTCCAAGTTTTAACTCATATTCGTGCTTCGACCAGACCAAAAAATCACCTTCTCAACAATTCTAATTTTATTTCCCCATTAAAAGATCAGGCATGAACATCACTATTTGAGGTACATAGGTTATAAACAACAAAACAATAATCATAGTAAGGTAAAAGGGTATCATGGACCTGGACAGCTTTTCTATGGATATATTTCCTATGGCACATCCCACGAATAAGGTGCTACCGACCGGAGGAGTTAAAAGACCTATAGCAAGGTTTAACATCATTATTATCCCAAAGTGAACCGGGTCCACACCGAGTTGTAAAGCCACCGGCAAGAGTATAGGCGTAGTGATCAAAATTAGCGGAGCCATATCCATGATGCAGCCCAGGAAAAGCAACAAAATATTTATTACAAATAAAACCACATACTTATTCGAGGAAATCGATAGCAAAGCTTTTGTAGCCAGCGCCGGCACTTTTAGATATGCCAGCAGCCATCCGAAGGCATTGGAAGTGGCAATTAACGCCATAACGATAGCGAGGGTCTTTAAACTCTTCATAAGTATCAAACTCATTTTTGATAATGGTATATCCCTGTATATAAAAAAGGTAACAATAAAGGCATATACCGCCGCTACCGCCGCCGCTTCAGTGGCCGTGTAAAATCCGGTTATTACACCGCCTACAACTATAACAGCAGTGAGAAGCCCCAATGCCGCATCCTTTGTGGCGATCAGTGCAGTCTTTAAAGATGCCGGTTCACCGGCGGGATAACCTCTTCTCACGGCTATGATATAAGAAAGCAGCATAAGTGCAAGCCCCAGCACAATCCCCGGTATCATTCCCGCTAAAAACAGCCTTCCTACTGAAACCCCGCCTGCCACCAGTGAATATATTATCATATTGTGGCTGGGTGGTATTAATATTCCCTGGGTTGAACCTGTTATAGTGACAGCTACCGAATAATCATCATCATAACCTTTTTTCTTCATCATGGGGATCAGAATGGACCCTATGGAAGAGGTATCGGCTACCGAAGAACCCGAAATTCCGCCGAAAAACATGCTTGCCAGAACATTTACAAGGGCCAGGCCACCTCTGATTCTTCCGACTATTACATTGGAAAAAGTGATCAAGCGTTGAGAAATACCGCCTTCCCCCATGATTTCTCCTGCTAGAATAAAAAACGGAATTGCCAGCAATGAGAAGGAATTAATACCTCTAACCATTGCCTGGGCCATCATGGCAAGCGGCACATGAAGATAGGCAGCGGTAATAACAGAAGATATGCCCAATGAAAAGGCTATTGGTACTCTTAATATTATCAGGCATGCAAAGCTACCCAATAAAAGAGTAATGGCTGTTGTATTCACTTATTTCCCTCCCCTGTTCTTTTAATCTCTTTGATGGATGCCTGAATAATATAGTAGATCATTGCAATTCCTGCCAGAGGTACTGCGGCATATAAAAAAGCAGAATTTAATTTAATGCCGGGCATATAATTGCCCGTAGCCACCTTGCTCATTTTAATGCCTTCGGTAATCATAAATATGGCAAAACCAATGATCAGGATCCTGCTTATCCAGTTTAGAAAGTTTTTTGTCTTATCAGACAAAAATTGATCCAATATGGTTATTCTCAAGTGAAGGTCGTCTCTTACCCCCAATGCCATACTCAAAAATCCAAACCACACCATGCAAAGCAGAGCTCCTTCTTCCCCCCATGCCGGAGTTTTATGAAGAAAGTAACGGGAAAAGACCACCCATGAAACTATCAAAGTCATAAGTACAAGCAAACTCATACTGAAAACCTCGATAAAACTGTTGAAATATCTTTCTAATTTTTTCAAAAATCTTCCCTCCCCCGTTATGAGTTCAGCAAGAGGGAGTCAAATAACTCCCTCTTGCATTTTATATACTTATTTTGCTGCCTTTATCTTTTCTATAAGGTCCTTGTAATCTGCACCGAACTTGTCATACAATGGTTTTACTGCATCCTGCCAGGGTTTTAAATCCTTCACTTCTGTAATCACATTGCCTTTGGCTTTAACAGCTTCAATGGACTTCTTTTCATATTCCTGCCAGGCTTTTTTCTGAGTTTCTTCCGAAGCTCTCGCAGCTTCTTTGATTATCTTTTTATCTTCATCGCTCAATTTATCCCAAAGGGCTTTTGACGCTATTACAACTTCGGGGGTCATCGTATGATAATCCAGAGTATAATATTTTGCCACTTCATAGTGTGATGTGGAATAATAGCTGGGCCAGTTATTTTCCGCCCCGTCTATAACGCCTGTCTGAAGGCCGCTGTAAACCTCGCCATATGCCATCGGCGTAGGAGACGCACCCAGAGCTTCTACAAGTCCCACCATTAGCTCTGACTGCTGGACCCTTATCTTTAGACCTTTTAGATCTGCCGGAGTTTTGACCTCATGTTTACTGTTATAGAAACTTCTAGCTCCGGAATCATAGTAAGCAAGGCCTATCATACTGGCATCCTTGAGAGTATCGAGTATTTCATCCCCAATAGGTCCATCCAGAACTTTCCACAAGTGTTCTCTGTTATCGAAAAGGTATGGAAGCGAAAGAACACGCAGGGGTTTTGCGAAATCTGATAACGGCTGGGCATTTACTCTTGCAAAATCAATACCACCCATCTGGACCGCCTCAATTACACTCTTCTCATCGCCAAGCTGTCCGCCCGCATACACTTCTATCTTTATCCGCCCATTGGTCTTTTCCTCGACAATTTTGGCGAACTCTTTATCGCCAATAGTGGTAGGATAGTCTTCAGGTTGGTTTTCAGCTAGTTTTAAAACCATTTGTTCCTGAGGTTTACTTTCTTGCTGAGATTGCTGTTGACTGGACTGTTGCTGATTGCTGGATTGAGTGTTTCCTGCTTGCTGTCCGCAGCCAACCAGTGCAAATAACAATAATACTACACATGTCAGCAAAACTACTTTTTTTGAACGAAAGAACGACACAAAAACTCCTCCCTGGATTTTAAATTTTTTAATTTAATTAATTAATTATAGGAAAAAATAACCCGTTTTTTCACCCCCCCTCTGAAATCATTATCTAAATAAAAATCAAAAATCTTTAGATGAAATCTTCCCTTGCTTCCTGTTTATCTAATATTGGCTGAACATCGTCTAAAATATTAGAATTTGGTTTTAGCAATTCCCTCAATGCCAGGGCGCAGGCTCCTATCACCCCGGAGTTTCCGTCAAGGGCCGAAAGTTTTATATCTGTAGAGCCCGCTATTTCAGGAAAAGCATGTGAATCAACTGTCTGTTTCAAAATGTCTATAAATGCTGCTGCGGCTGCCGCCATCTTGCCACCAATGAAGACCACTCCGGGGTTATAAAGGTTTATCACATCTGCCACCGCAAGGCCTATATATTTCCCCATTTGTTTGATTAACTCATTGGAATAGGTTCCTTCTATGGAAGCCGATTTTAATATGTCATTTATAGAAATTTTCCCCTTAATTTTCCATATCTCCTTGAGGGGGTCCTCTTCCTTTATTAACGGCATTTCAGAATTGGCTTTCCTGACCAGTGCAGGGATTCCGCATATGCTTTCAAGACACCCCCGATTACCGCAGTTGCACAGGGGGCCGCCTTCTACAATGACAATGTGGCCGATCTCACCGGCATGACCCTGAAACCCCTGTAGTATCCGGTCGTCCATGATGATACCGGCGCTGATACCTTCTCCAAGATTTATATAAACAAGGTCTTTGTATTCGGTCCCTCCTCCGAACCACCTTTCTGCCAGGGCAGATGCATTGGAATTGTTTTCTATATAGACCGGAAGGCCGATTTCTTTTTCGATGGCACTTTTTACAGGGAATCCATTCCATTTTGGTCCAAGATTTATGGAGCGTTTAACTATACCTTCTTTAATATTTAAGAGCCCCGGAAAAGCAACTCCCAGCCCTAAAAAATTTTTATCGCGATAATTTTCATTATGATTTATAATCTGTTTTATAGTATCTACTAACTGAGGAATGCCGGTTTCAGGTTCTGTCATGTCCAGTTCAAAAGTCTGGATATCTGTAGGGTCGTTTTTTAAATCCGCTATACCCAGTGTAGTCTCATGCCTGGTTACTTCTATCCCTATAACAAAGCCCGCTTCCGGGTTAAATTGCAACTGTACAGGCCTTCTGCCGCCACAGGATTTCTCCAATCCCACCTCTTTCACGAAACCCATATCTATTAGTTCTCTTATTATTTGAGTTATTGCCGGTGGTGTCAAACCAGTTATCTTTGCCAATTGCTGGCGGGAGATAGGTTCGCGTTCTTTTATTATATTCAAAACAGTCATCCGATTTAGTTTTTTAACGTACTTACTATTCCCGGGTCTTTTCTGCATCCTGTTCACCTTTTCTTGCAAAATATGTCAATACGGCTTTTTCCATGACTTCAATGGGCGGTCTTTTACCTGTCCATAGTTCGAAAGCTCTTGCTCCCTGATAAATCAGCATATATAACCCGCTTACTACTTTGTAGCCGAGTCTTTTTGCTTCTTTTAAAAATAATGTTTCCATGGGTGTATATACCGCATCGAAAAATACCGCATCTTTTTTAATACTATCCCAGGGTATATCCAAAGCAAGATTTCCCTGTCCCTTCATACCAATGCTTGTGGTGTTGACAATAATATCTGAATGTGGAAGAATACTCCGCCACGCATCTTTGTCCCACGGTATTATTTTACCTGCATTCTGATTGCAGCGGCATGATGATCTATTCAAAAATTCCATTAGTGACTTTGCTTTTTCAAATGTTCGATTGGTTAATGTCACCGACGATGCTCCGGACAAAACGGATTGTCCGGCTATGGCATGGGCAGCTCCACCAGCCCCGATGATAAAAACATTTTTATCTTTTAAACAAATCCCCGCCTGTTCCTGTAATGCCATTTCAAATCCGTATCCATCAGTGTTGTATCCTATCAGCTTTCCGTTCCTATTAAAAATAGTATTTACTGCACCTATCATTTCGGCTTCGGGAGAAAGTTCATCAAGAAAAGGAATCACGCAGGTCTTATGGGGAATGGTGACATTGATACCCGCAAGGCCAAGAGCCCTGATACCCTTTACGGCTTCTTCTAAATCATCTTTTTCGACCTGAAAAGCCATATAAATGTAATTTAAGGCAAGAGCATCAAAAGCCGCATTATGCATCACCGGTGAAAGTGAATGGCTTATCGGGTTGCCGATTACTCCTACCAGTCGGGTTTCAGCATCGATCTTCAATATAATGCCTCCAAAATATAACTTTTTTAAGTTAATTAATTATTATATTTATATTAATTCTACGTTAAGATTAAAATTCCTGCTAACCAAAAAAAAAATTTTGCGACGGCCGTCTCACTGGTTTTGATCTCAAGAGCCTGGTTATAACGGCAGTTTTACCGGCTTACTAGTCAAGTTGGATTATCCCATAAAAAATACAGGGTTTTGATGCACCCTGTTATATGGTTTAACTTTCTTTTAAAATTATTAAACAACGTGCTTATCTACAGGCGATTACCGAATCATACACATAATTCATCAGTGTCACTATATCAAACACCGGAAGGTTTACCGCTTGTTGGACTGCCTTTCGGAAGGGGGGCATGTTGGTGCATTCAAAGACTATGGCTCCCACATCAGGATTTTCACTAACCATCTTCGTCGCCACTTGCACCATTTCACTCTCAGCCTTTTCTATATCTAGAGTTTCTTTTTGATCCAAAAATACTGCTGGAAATTCTTCCTGTTCTTCCATGCCGTATATGACCAGAGGTATATCCTTTATGCCTGCACCTTTAAAGTGAAGTTCTGTGAGGTGGGGCTTGCTGGCGGTCATGATACCCACTTTTTGTCCTTTTTTCAGCATCCTAAAGACGATGGGCACCTGAAGGAGACTGGATGTAAATACAGGGATGCTGACAGCATCAGCCAGATACTCGTGGAATATGGCAAGAAAGCCGCAGCTGGTAGTGATGGCTGATACTCCTTCCTCTTCCAGTTCTCTTGCAGCCTCTATAAAGGGGGCTATGAGTGATGGGTCCGCCTCCCGGACCACCCTCTGAGATGTGGCTCCTTTTACTTTCTTATATTTTACCGGAAAATCGAAAGTGAGGGCGTTTCCAATATCACCGGGAATCCTGGGGAACTTTGTATCCAGCATGAGGATACCTATGGCTTCCCCATAATTGGTCCTGCCGCCTTTTACTATCACCCGAATGCCTCCTCATGATACAGCCTTTATTTTCTCCGTGTTGCCGAACCTTCCCGGGCTCAAAGGTGCTATATCTATAAATGTCTTGCCCTCCAATATTATATCGGAAATGATCTTGCCTGTAATAGGCGACAAGGCTATTCCATCACCTTCATGACCCGCTGCCATGATGAAGCCCTCTATACCCTCCACAGGGCCCAGAAGGGGCAAACCGTCCGGCGTATACGGCCGGAGGCCCGCAAAGGACCTGATGGCATGGATTTCCTTTAAAGCCGGCACCAGCCTTGTAGCATGTTTTAATATGGTGGTTAAGGCTTCATAGGTGGTACTCCAGTTGTATCCCACAAACTCCCGGCAGCCGCCGATAAGTATGTTGCCGTTTCTGGTCTGGCTCAAAGATAACCCAACTCCGAGGCGGGTTTCGGGATCATCGGAGCCCTCCAGCAGCTTTGGATTGTATTTTGCTACGATGTATTTGGCACAGAGCACGTCTCCCATAACCAGCTTCGGTACCGGTTCGGTGACTATTATCTGCCCACGGCGGGGCTTTATGGGCACGCTCATCCCAACCATGGCGCAGATCTCCGGCGCAAACACGCCCGCAGCATTAACAACTGTCTCCGTCTCAATCTCTCCCCTGTTTGTCACAACAGATTTTACCCTGCCTTTTGCTGTTTTAATGTCAACTATGGCCGTATCCAGGGATATTTCGGCTCCAAGCTTTGCGGCGGCCTGCGCAAAACCAATACAGAGACTCATGGGATTTACATGGGCATCCTGCGGACTGTATGTTGCTCCTACCAGATGAGGAGCAAGGCCCTTTTGAAGTTTTGAAGCTTCCTTAAAATCCAGCAAATCAACCTGAAGCCCTATGGCCTTCTGTTTTTTCACAAATTCTTTCATTACCTTCAATTGCTCTTCATCTTCTATGAGTATCATACCACCGGTATTCTCGTATTCAATGTCAAAATCCAATTCCTGGGACAGGCTTTTATAAAGCTCGGCGCTGGCCATGGCAAGCTTCAGGTGAATGCCAGGGTTTTTGGACTGGAGAATTATGTCTATGTCACAGGCGCCTGAGGAACCCGAAGCCAGGTCTTCTCTTTCTACCAGCACCACTTTTTTGCCTCTTTTTGAAAGAAAATAGGCTATGGAGGTGCCTATGACGCCTCCGCCTATTACTACGATCTCCGCTGTTTTTTTCAATCGTCTTCTCCCTCCACTATCTCCCCGATTTTAATAGCCCTTACCGGAGGTCTGGATGTGGGCGGTGTTATCTCCGCCGGGTCCTTCACTTTAGACAGCATTTGCGTGATAAGCCGTCGGCAGGTCCTACCCTGGCAGAGACCCATGCCGGCCCTCGTCCTCTTCTTTATCCCCGAAAGGGTGGTAGCTCCGTCAGCGATGGCCTTTTCTATCTCTTCCCGTGTTATTTCCTCACACCGGCAAATATATTCTTCTTTCATTTTCAGGACCTCCCCAGCCTTTTTATGCTGCGAACAATTTTTATATATTTCATGGGCACTTCCACCGTTAGTACAGCCGTGGCATCATACCTGGGGGATTTTACCACCCGGAGCACCGTACCCTTTACCACAAGTTTGCCTTCCCGGTCAACACAGTCCACCACATCACCCTTTTGAGGAAGCGGATAATACTCGTACGGAAAGCTCACTTCAGCCTTTTGCTTTGATCCATTCAGCATAAATATAGCAAGACCGGGACATGCGGCTATACATGTGCCGCACCCGATGCACTTTTCTTCATCCAGTTTGGGCAGATTAGTTATGGGCTTGCCAACGGTTATGGCTCCGTAAGGGCATGCCTCCTCACATGGATTGCAGGGAATCTCCTGAACGCACTCTATAAAGGCTACAGGCCCCTTTTTGATGCGCTCATCGGAAGGAACGCCCGGAGCTCCGGAAAGTTCCTGCTCCGAAGGGTATCCCTGGTATAGCACACCGGTTTTTTGGGTCATGCCAGCAACCTCCTTGCATTTAGCTGTTTTAATTTGGCCGAAAATCTTCCTTCTCCGAAGGGGCCTGTCCTCAGGGCATCGAGCCTTTCCCAGATCTCTTCTTTCAATTCCGCTGCTTTTTGTTCATCATAATACCCAAGACTTTCGGCGCAGGCCACCCCGGCCAGTCGCCCCTCCTCCATGGCCGATGAGGCTTCCTCCACTCCGGTGATATCCCCGGCCACATATATTCCTGTCAGAGTGGTTTCCATATTTCTGTCATGGATGGGTACATGACCTCCCAGTGCAGGAATATAGGTAAATTCACAACCGGCCATCCAGGCAAGTTCGGTAAGAGGTGAGAGCCCCACCGCCAGGCATACGGTGTCGGCCTCGAACTGCTTTTCTGTGCCATCCACCGGTTTCCACTTTTCATCCAGCTCCACGGTAATGACACCTTCAACCTTTTCTTCTCCCAGCACTTCTTTAATGGTTGTTGATACAAAGATTGGAACTCCAGCCCTCCGTATCTTGGCTGCATGAACCCCGTATCCACCTATTTTGGGCGCAGCCTCTATGAGGGCCACCACATCGGCCCCGGCCTGCATGAGCTGGTATGAAACTATGAGTCCCACATTTCCGGAACCCACCATAATAATCTTCTGCCCCGGCAGCACCCTGTTTACGTTAATCATGGTCTGGGCGGCTCCTGCTCCCATGACGCCGGGCAGGGTGCATCCCGGAAAGGCCAGGGCGTTTTCCGATGCCCCGGTGGCTATGACTATCTTCTTTGCCTTCAATGTATGATCTCTGCCGTCCTTTATATAGGCAATGAGTTTATCCTCATACAACCCGTAGACCGTGGAATTTAAAAGCACTTCCACACCAAGTTTCTCGGTTTCTTCCAAGAGCTGCTCTCCTATGCGGAATCCTCTTATGCCCGCCTTGTGTTCTCGGGATCCAAAAAACTTGTGGATCTGCTTAAAAAGCTGGCCCCCGGGTTTTAGATTCTCATCGAGAACCGTAACTTTTACCCCGGCCCTGGCGGCTTCCACCGCGCAGGAAAGCCCTGCGGGTCCTGCCCCTATAATTGCTATCTCGGTAGTATTCATCGGGCATCTCTCCATTCTCCCAGTCCTTTCTGGGTTTTTATGACCATGCCATCTCGAACGGGAGTGACGCATGTCCTAACATTAGGGATGCCGTCCACGGTCATTATACAGTCGGTACATCTTCCGATGGCGCAAAAGATGCCCCGGGGCTTATGATGTTTGGGCGTCTCCCGGAATTTTTTGATACCCGCCGCAAGAAGCGCCGCCGCAATGGGCTCACCTTCAATAGCGGGGATTTGCTTGCCATCCACCGTGATAGTGGCATTACACACCCTGGTTTCATCTCCCAGGATGGGATGGTGTAATACACGCAATTTTATCCCTCCAGATTCGCCGATATGTCAAAATCAGGCTTTTGTATCTTTTTATTGCAAGAATTGTACCCGTAATTTTTTGTCTTTCCGCTGTTTTCTGTGATCTCGAGGATTTTAATATTTAGAAACATTATAATATGCCTTCCGTAATAGCGTCAACGGGGAAAACATTTAAAATCAAAAAAAGCGGCTGCTGCCGCTGTGGAAAAAGACCTTCTTATTTTTAGAAATATTATTATATATATTAGAAACAGTGTTTAGAAATTTCCAGCTCTCCTGCACAAGATGATATTTAGTTATATTTCCCATAAAGCCCTATGGTATTCATACCCCTTCCGGAACGAGATAGAAGCCTCCAACTCGAAAATGCTTATCAAACCCAAAAACCTTTTTTATATTTAAATCTCTCATGATAATAAATGAAGATGCATCAACATAAGAAAGGTCTTGGTCGTTATATTTCACCAAAGTTTCGTAAATTTTTTGATCGTGCTCTCTCTGTAAAAATATTACATTAATATTTATCATGATTAATCGCCACATCGGAAGGCCTCTTTGATTTCTTGCACAAACCGATTAAACCATATAGTGGATTACTAATAGCCGATTCATTTTCTTTAATATATTGATCTACCGCCATCCTTATTATTTGTGCTTCGGAAATTTTTTTATGTTGTGATATCCTTTTTAATTGTTCATTCTGATATTTATTTATATATACCTGCTTTCGAATCATTCTACTCGATGCCATACTTTTCATGCTAATCACCCCTATATACATTATATCATGGTTTATGTAATGTATGCAATATACGACTCATAATTTTTATATGTTTTAATCATACAACTTCGATTACTTCTACATCCCTTAGCCCAGTCTTAGTCAATTCCTCTATATCAAACTTTTCCTCCGCTTCATGCACTCCTTCAAGTTCCGGTCGGGTCTTGGGGTGCTCGGGCACGAAAACGGTGCAGCAGTCTGCATAGGGCTCTATAGAAATGTCGTAGGTACCTATTTTTTTAGCAAGGTCCATGATCTCCACCTTATCAAATCCTATGACCGGTCGGAATACCGGCATTTTGGCCACTTCGTTGGTGGCGATTAATGCTTCCATAGTTTGACTTGCCACCTGCCCCACGCTCTCGCCGGTTATTAGGGCTTTTGCCCCAACCCGGGCCGCTATTTCCTGGGAAATCCTCACCATCATCCTGCGCATGAGGATAGTAAGAAGTTCATCGGGACCTTTTTCGCCAAGCTCTTTCAAGACATCGGTAAAGTTCACCACATGGAGCCTCATCCTGCCGGAGTACTCGGCCAGGACCTTGCACAGATCTATGACCTTTTCCCTGGCCCTGTCGCTGGTAAAGGGGAAGCTGTGAAAATACACAGGTTCAATCTCTACGCCACGCTTCATCATCATGTATCCGGCTACGGGGCTATCGATACCTCCTGACAAAAGCAGCACCGCCCTGCCGTTGCATCCCAGAGGCAATCCCCCTGGGCCGGGGATTCTCTCGCAGTATACAAAACCTCTTTCCCTTATTTCCACCTCCACCTCGATATCGGGATGGTGGACATCGACCTTCAAGCCTTCCAGATTCGTTAATAGGTGCGCCCCCACCTCCCGGCTCACATCTGGGGATTTCAGGGGAAAAGATTTGTTGGGCCTGCGGGTTTCCACCTTGAAGGTCTTGCCCCGGTAATCGGTTTCCTTCATCACCGAAAGAGCGGTAGCCTTTATAGAATCCATGTTCAGCTCACACTCATGAGCTGGGCTTATGGCGACGATACCGAAAACCTTTTTTAAACGGTCTATAACCTCTTCCCGCGGTCCATCTACTAAACAGTAAATTCTGCCGTGAGTCTTTTGAACCCTGATGTTTTCAAAGTTCCGTAAAGCCTGCTTAATTTTCTGTATTAAAATTCTTTCAAAAAAGGGTCGGTTCTCGCCCTTGAGCGCAATTTCTCCAAAGCTTATCAGGTATAAATTTTCCATTTCCTACCTCCGTACAAATTTTCTTATCTCCGCTACCTCTTTTTTGAGAACCTCTACCGTGTAGTCTATATCCTCCATCGATAAAAATGGCGAAAGGCTGAATCGTATGGCTCCATCGATTTCTTCAGGACTTTTTCCCATGGCGGAAAGCACATGGCTCCTCCCCTCCTTATGGGAAGAACAGGCGGAACCGGTGGATACATATATGCCGTGGGACTCCAGGGTATGCAGCAAGATTTCGCCTCTGGTGCCTAAAAAGGATATGTTGAGGATATGCGGAGCTTCATTTATGGTATCGGAACTTGAGCCGGAACCATTCATATCGGTATCTGGACCGTTTAGAACTGTATCGGGAATCTCCTGCAGTATCCTATCTTTAAGCCTTTTCTTTAAATCCCTCATGATTTTCCTCCAGGAAGACAGGTTCTCAAAAGCTTCTTCCACCGCGGTACCCAGGCCTACAATACCCGGCATGTTCTCGGTACCGGACCTTATGTTCTGTTCCTGCCCACCACCATTGAAAAGAGGGTTTATCCTCACCTTTTCCTTCACAAATAAGGCTCCAATTCCTTTTGGGCCGTATATTTTATGCCCGCTTATGGATAACATATCAATTCCCTTAAGCCCCGGCACCAGCGGTATTTTCCCGAAGGCCTGCACTGCATCCACGTGGAAAAGGGTGTTTTTATTCTGGTGAATGCAAGCAGCGGCTTCTTCAATGGGCTGTATGGAGCCCACCTCGTTGTTCACATACATGATGCTTACCAGAATGGTATCAGGCCTTAAAGCCTTTTGCAGGGCCCCGGTATCTACAAATCCTTCCCCATCCGCGCTGAGATATGTAACGCAAAATCCCTCTTTCTCCAGCTGCTTGAAGGTATCCAGCACCGAAGGATGTTCTATGGCTGTGGTGATGAGGTGGTTTCCCAGCCTCCTCATACTGTATGCCGCTCCTTTTATGGCCAGGTTGTTAGACTCGGTGCCTCCCGAAGTGAAATAAATCTCCCCGGGCTTTACCCCCAGAGCCTGCGCAATGATTTCTCTGGCCTTCCGTATCAGTTTTTCTGCCTCTATTCCCTTGCGGTGAAGGGAAGATGGGTTGCCGTAGTATTTTGTCATTACATCGTACATTGTTTGTGCCACCCTGTCCAACACCTTTGTGGTGGCACTGTTGTCAAGATAAACCTCCCGCATTCAAATCACCCATTCGCATCAAAATATTCAATCCTTAAAGTTTCCCAAGATCTCATCCAACCTTTTGGAAACAGTTTCAAGAAGCCTTTCCATGTCTTCATTAAGCTTTCCATATGCTTCCACCAGCATTTTACCCTGCGGGGTAAGGGTTGCCCCTCCTCCAGATTCCCCTCCTTTGTGTCTCTCCAAAAGCTTGACCTTTAACCGGTCTTCAATCTGTTTTATCTTGCCCCAGGCCTGCCTGTAGGACATCTTTTCTATCTGGGCAGCCTGGTTTATGGAACCGTGCCGGTTTACGAGGACGAGGATCCGGTATATGCCATCTCCAAACACCTGCTCTCCATTTTTTTCCAGCCAGATCTTATATTTTAATTCCATTTTTTCTGCCCCCCGAATTTTGAAACAGCATGTGCACATTGTTGCTATAATTATACCATATTCTTTTTTGCCTGAACACGTTTTTGGTTTTTACATTATTCCTGCGGTGCCATTTCCGGCTGTTCCTGATCGGTGGTTTCAATCAATGGTCTTTTCTCCAGGTACTCTATCCTGTTATCTATGGTGGTAATCCCGAAAATATAAAGCATTGGGCAAAATCTTGTAATGCCCTCGGCTATTTTTCCTGCGCCCAGCAGGATAAGCAGGTCAGACTTTCTGGCTATTCCAAAACCCAGCATGGAAAACCCCAGTGTCAATCTAATATAGCTATCAAGCCTTCCTACATTTTTTACTATTTTCATGAAATAATCCCTTCCTTTGTTTTTCGTAGACAATATTATTATTTACCCGACAAATTTTTTTAAGTCGAAACAAGGCGAGGCACTTTTGTCAATTTCTACCATGAGAATAGTAAAATGTTTGTAGGAAACAATAATAACGGTATTAATTATATCTGGAGGTGATTATATTGCAGCTGACTCAAAAGGAAAAACTTCAACTGCAGGATGCCATAAGTCATGAGAGAATTTGCGTCATGAAGTACAACAATTATGCGAGCCAGGTCCAGGATACCGAAATAGCCTCTATGTTTAAAAATATTGCCAATAGGGAACAGCAGCATGTTGATACCCTGACAAAACTCCTGCAGCAGGGTGGAGTTCAAGCTACTACCAGTCACTAATTTTAACCATTCTACACACAATACTCTGTGACATAATAGGAGGGATAATATGCCTGTTCAGCAAAAAGCCATGGGAACCACCGCCGACAAGGATATGCTCAACGACATGTTAATGACGGAAAAATACGTATCCGGCCACTATGAAACAGCCATTATGGAATCCGCCAATGAATCCGTGAGAAATGCCCTTCGTCAGATACAGGATGAAGAACAGCAGCACGCCAAGATGATCTTTGATGCCATGAATCAGCGGGGCTGGTACAATCCCCAGTAAAAAAGCAGTCCTTTGCGGACTGCTTTTTAAATAATCACTTTAACTTTATATGAGGTGTCATTATGGGCAATGATAGATATGATGCCATAGTTGTGGGTGCCGGTCCGGCCGGAAGCGCTGCCGCTCTCACCATGGCCCAAAACAATATGTCGGTTTTGCTTGTGGAACGGGGAGAATATGCCGGGGCAAAGAACGTCTTTGGAGGGGCTGTTTACCGCCAGCCCACAGAACTTTTAGTTCCCGCCTTCTGGGAAGAAGCCCCTCTAGAGCGGCCTATAGTGTCCGATGAATTGTGGCTGATGGATACCGATTCCGCCGTAAAGATAGGCTTTACAGGGCTTAAATTTGCAAAACCCCCGTATAATAAATTTACCGTCATCAGAGCCAAATTTGACCGATGGTTCGCCAATAAAGCCGTACAAGCTGGAGCACGCCTTATTACAAATACCCTTGTAAAAGACCTTTTTTATGAAAAAACCGGGATTATGGGCAGTAAAACCTCCGGAGTGGTGCTGGAAAGCGGTGACAGGATTTATTCCGATATAGTGATATTGGCTGAAGGAGTTAGCGGCAATCTGGTAGAAAAGCAGGTCTCAGAGAAAAGGTAACCCCTGATGATTTGACCCTTTATGTAAAGGAAACACTTGAACTGCCCTCAGAAAAAATTGAAGAGAGATTCAACCTGGAAAAGAATGAAGGGGCCAGCATCGGTATGGTAGGCTACCCTGCCTCCGGCGCTATTGGCAAGGGCGCCATTTTCACAAATAAAGACAGTATTTCCATATTGGTCGGAGTATATTTAAACCAGATCATCGATAAGGGTTTAAATCCATATTTATTGATGGAGAGGCTAAAACAGCATCCTCTGGTCAAAAGACTCATTGAAGGCGCCAAAACTGTGGAATTTCAGGCTCATACCATTCCCAAGGGCGGCTATGAGCAAATCCCCCAGCTTTCTGCTTCCGGGATACTGGTGACCGGCGATGCGGCCATTATGATAAGCGGCCGCCGGGGAACAGACCTGGCTATGCTGACGGGAAGGTTTGCCGGAGAAACCGCAGCCCAGGCCAAAGCAGCCCAGAATTTCTCTGAGGAAATGCTCACCACTTATGATAAAAAAGTCAAAACCAGCTTTTTTATGAAAGACATGAAAGCCAGCAAAGGAGCGAAAAAATACTACGAACAGCATCCCGATGCGGACTTTCTCCTGTCCAAAGCCGCCAATGACACCGCCTATGAATATTTTACGGTAGATTTACTTCCTTTCAGTATGAAATTCGACAAGATTATTGGAGAACTTAAGAATATGCAGCCCCTTCCAAAAACAATATCCGATATATATCATGGGTATCTCCACTGGGGAGTGTTTTAAATGGGTAATTTCTTGAAAACTACAGAAAATCCTCTGGATTTCGTGGAAATAAAAATCGACGGGGCATCTCATATTTCCATTAAAGAACCCCGCCTTTGCAGAGAGCGATGTGAAAACAAGCCCTGCACCTACTATTGCCCCACAAGGGTTTTCTACTGGGATGGCGACACACAGGATATCCAGGTGATTTACGCCCGATGTGTGGAATGCGGAGCGTGTCCATATGGCTGCCCTCACGGTAACATAGACTGGCACTTTCCCGCCGGTGGATATGGAGTTTTATACAGGCATGGCTGATGGTTCAAGTTTCGCCCATCAGATAACGGGTTTTTCCGATATTAGCCTGGCCTGGATGGCAATCCTCTGGTCGTGGTAAAAAGTATCGGGCAGCACCAGTGAAATCAAGGCTTCATACCGGCTTCGCCTTCTCATATTGAAATTTATTATTGAAGCTATGCATCTAGGGATATATCCCAGGTCGATCCCTTTTTCAGTATAAATGTGGACCGCATTGGGGTCGTGGACATTGTTCTCCTCACGCTCAAATATTACCTTATCACCCGGCGTCAAAAATTCTATGGAATTATACCGCCGGTCATGGCATAGACCGGCCGGATGAATGTAGAAAACGATTTCGGATTCGGAATATATAAGCTTTGGGTCCATCACCGGTATCCTAAAAAATCCGATACCCAGTCCTTCATCCGCCTCTTTTATAGAATTTCCGTAGAAGTATTCAGCGGCTATGTTAGTCCTCAGGATGGAGGGCAGCATTTTTTCTAAAAACAGGCTTTCTGAAAGGTCTGCCTCCAGCATCTGTAAAATCGCAAGGCCAGGCCCCAGTGCGCCATTTTTGAAATAGCATACTGCTTCTGCCAGCTTTATTAATTTTACCTCATCCTTTAGTTCATTGTGAAGACATGCGGGCGCATCCACTATGGCAAATCCGAAGGTGTCCGGGAAATATGCCTGTTTCACCGGGCTCACTATGCGCTCCTTCAGAACATCATTGTAGTGTTTGAAAGTAAAAACCCCATCAAAAATCTCCATGTTTAAATTAAGAACCGAAAAAGAACTTCCGGCGGTAAGACCCATGTCTACCCTGAAAAGCTCCCCTCTCTTCTCCATGATGTTGGAAACTCCCAGCCACATTGTAAATGTAAAAGCTCCGTTCTCCATAAAAATACCCCCTGAAATCTTTGTTTTAAGTCAATTTTATCACTTATCCTGGACATTTCAGGGGTATGATAAAATAATTCACACCATAATTCAATCCATTAAATCAATAATTTTTTCTCCGGTAAGCAGGAATTTTTGCAATATAAGTTGAATTATTTCCATATAACCTCACCTTCCTATTGAGTTTTTAACTCATCTTATTTGGAGGATGGTGAGGTTTTTTTTCTACATAACGTGTAGCCTTTTTCCTGCAAAATGACCTAATAAAATTTTACAAATACATTCTCTCCACCAAAAAAGATTTATTGCTCGAATTAATATTATGGAGAGTGATTTTTTGTGATAAACATATCTCCATTCAGGAAACATAAGCAGAGCGCGGATTCCGTAAAAGATGTAATTACAAAGATTAAGTCTGGCGATAGGGCTTTAAAAGAAAAATTTATAAAAGAGTATGCACCTTTTATTTTAAAAACGGTCTCCAGTGTGCTGAAGGATTACATAGAGATTGAGAACAGCGAGGAATACAGCATCGGGCTTTTAGCCTTCAATGAAGCCATCGATGCCTATGACGACAAAAAAAACTCAAATTTTTTTAGTTTTGCTGAACAGGTGATACGCAGAAGGTTAATTGATTTCATAAGGAGCAATTACAAACATAACATGGTATACCCTTTTACATATTTTGAGGATGAGGAAAGCGTCTTCGAAGAAAGGTATTTGAAGGCAGATTTCACATCCCAATCCGATAACGTTGAACTCCGGGAGGAAATTATGCTATTTAACAGAAAGCTTGAAGAGTTCAACATAACAGTCGAAGACCTGGTTGTATGTGCTCCAAAGCATAAAGATTCTAGAAGGCTGGCCATAAAGATAGCAAGGATGATAGCAGAAAACAAAGAAATGTTTGGGAAATTAAATAAAAAGAAAAACATACCCATGGTAGATTTGATGAAAATTGTTAATGTCAATCGGAAAACCATTGAAAGAAACAGGAAATTTATAATTGCGGTATGTTTGATTCTAAATAGTGATCTTGATGTTTTAAAAGGGTACGTAAAAAATGCTGAAAAGAGGGTGACGCCTTTGAACTATAGGGGCACCATATTAAAATTAAAAGAAAAAAAAGCCATAGTGATGACGGAGGAATGTGACTTTTTATCAATAAAAAGGCGCAGCGGTATGAGTCTCGGGCAGCAGATCACATTTCAGGAATCCGATATTATAAGGTATAACAGAAAGAACGTTAAATATTTTATGGTTGCGGCAAGTATATTACTTATTTTTCTTATCAGTGTTTCGTATTTTCATTACACCGCAAATTCCGCATACGCATACGTGGATATTGATATAAATCCAAGTTTAGAACTGGTTATCAATAAACAGGAAAGGGTTTTAAAAACTATTCCTCTAAATGAAGACGCGCGGTTTTTGTCAAAGGGATTAACATTAAATGGCATGACAGTACAAAATGCTTTAGCGCAAATTATAGTTAGATCGAAAGAACAGGGTTATCTGGATGTGCAAAACGAAAATGACATACTCATTTCTGTGGCTTTAAACATGGATGGCAAAGATTACACGCTTTTAAAAGATAAAGCGGAAGAAAGGTTGGAAAACCTCATTGGCTCGCTGAGAGGAACTGTAAACGATCTGGCCGCATTAAAAGTTAAGGCCTTAATCTTAAAAATAACCCCCGAAAAAAGAAAACATTCCCAAGAGAATAATATTTCCATGGGCAGATACTTTATTTATACTCAAATGAAGGAAAAGGGCGTAGATGTCACTATTGAGGAAATTAAGAAGAGCCGTGTATCTGAAATCCTTAATAAGATGCCGGGTGATAATGCAGGTAATAAAAAACGGGAAAGGGGAAGACCGGAAAGTGATGGGGATCTCTTTGAAAAGACCGGCAAAAAAACGGACGAAAGAAACATTAATCAGGGCAACATAAAGAAAATCAATAGCGGACTTGATATGGAAGGTAAAAAACTAAAGGATACCGGTGTAAAAGATGAGCAAAAATATAAGCCCGGAAGAAACAACGAGGTCATTTCGGAGAAAGCGGATAAAGCAAAGGATATTTTAAAGGACAACTTTGGTGATGATGACGATAAAAAGAATGATGATGTAATTGAAAAACGGGATGACACCCTCGAGGATGAGGATGAAGATAATACCGATAGCGACAGGGATTTCACCGGAAAAGATGAAGACCGGCCCATTGACATTATGGAACAGGATGACGAAAATCAGGTCAATGTCGATGATAGGGAAACCGTCGAGCAAGAAGAAGATGATGAATTTGAAAAACGGGAGTATGACAATGATAATGAAATGGATAAAGCCGACGATAAAGAAGATATTGACGATCAAACCAGGGATAAGGAAGGCAATGATAATGTAGATAATAATGATAACGATAACAGCAATAGCGGTGCGGACCAAGATGATCCCGATTCCGATGATGATTAATAGGGATATAATATTTTTATATCTTTTTTTCTTTTACCCCCACTTAAAAAATAACAAGTTACGAAAGTAATATAATGGAAACATCAAATCGCGAGGAGGAATAAAAAATGAGGATCAAAAATCTATTTATCCTTTTACTGGTTATGACATTTATTTTTAGTTTCTCTTTTAACTCAGTTCAGGTTTTTGCCCATGACAACACTACAAAAGTAGAAACAAGCACCGGCAATTCAAATGGCTTAAATGAGGAATTAGATGATAAAACAGATGAGGAAGAGGATGAAGATCTGGACGAAAATGACAGGGATGATGAAGATGAGGAAGACAAAGACGACGACCAGGAAGATGTAGATGATTTGGATGAAGGTCAAGAGTATGAAGATGAGGAAATTGACCTGGACGAAGGACTCGAAGAGCAGGACGAGTATGATAAAAACTTAGATGATAAAGAAATCAAAATAAAAATTGATGACGGTAAAGTAAAAATCGAGATAGAAGACGGCGAAGAAATAGAACTTGAAACTGAAAAAGGAAAAGATCCTGAAAAAATCATAGGTGAACTTGAACAGAAGTTAAAAGAAAATCCGAATGATGAAAAGGCTTTAATCAAACTGGCTCTTGTCTATAAATCGCTGGGCAACTATGACCAGGTTATCGATATGGCCAATAAAGCACTCAGCATTGATCCCCAAAACCATAAAGCCATGATATTACTGGCCCAGAGTTATGAATCAAAAGGAGATGTTCAATCCGCCATATCCTATCTGGAGGAACTATTGAAGGTAAATCCCGATGCAAAGGTGCAAGCATATCTTGCAATACTCAATGAAAAAGAAGGGAACCTGGAAAAAGCCCTTAAAAATATGGAAGAAGCCATTCAAAAAGAACCTGAAGATGATGGGCTTTACAATGAAATCGGAAAACTTTATGAGGAAATGGGTTTGGAGGGCATAAAGCTACTCATAAAAGGTCAAAAAGTAGAGTCTGACGTGAAACCTCTCGTAAAAGGCGGCACGACATTGGTCCCCGTAAGGATTATCGTTGAAAATCTCGGTGCCAAAGTTGACTGGAACCAGGATACAGGGTCAATAATTATAACGAAGAATGGCAAAACCATTGAATTGAGTATAGGAAGTCGCGAGGTTAAAATAAACGGTGTAGTATCTACAATAGATGAGCCGGCCACAATTTTAGAAGGAAGGACTGTTGTACCCCTTAGATTTATATCAGAAAGCTTCGGTACAAAAGTGAACTGGAACAGCCAGTATCAAATAATAACTGTTAATGAACCTGCCCAATAACGGAACAAAAACCAATTTTGGGAGAATAGGAATTATTCATTCCATTCTCCCTTTTTAATGTCTGTATAATGGGGTTAAATCCCTCGGTTTTCAACCGAAACCGATGAGGCAGAACGGGGGTGTAGCGCAGTTGGAAGTTTCAATACCTTCTCCTGCTTGACAAAAGTTGCTCAAAGCTCCATCCGGCCTGTTCTCTTATCATCTCCGATGGATCACAGGCCAGTTTTTTTAGTAACAACATTACATTTTCCTTATCTGTTTCTCCCTTTCCCATATTCCCCAGGGCGCAGATGGCATTCCTGCGCAGCACATTTCTTCCTCGCCAGCCGGCGGCGGTGGGCTTGAAAATTCTTTCAAAGTCCCTTTTATCAATAGTGGCCAGCTTCAATAAATTCGACGTGAGCGGCTGATCCGGCACAAACTCCGGGTGATGGGGAATCCTGACACTATTATTTTTGGGGCAAGCCTCCTGGCACGTATCGCAGCCGAATATCCTGCTACCCATGGGTTTTCTGAATTCCTCCGGAAGGGAGCCCCTTATCTGGGTTATATATGAGAGGCAGTGGTGGGGGTTTATCTGAAAAGGTGCCATCAAGGCACCGGTTGGACAGGCCTTTACGCACCGCCCGCAGTGGTCGCACAAATCTCTTGCTGGCTCGTCAGGCTCTATCTCTATATCGGTTAATATTTCTCCTAAAAATACCCAGGAACCTAAATCCGGCGTAAAAAGGCATGTATTTTCCCCTATCCACCCGATGCCCGCCCTTCTGGCTGCGGCCTTATCCATGAGGCTTCCGGTATCAACAAAAATCATGAACCTGCCCTGTTTTCTTTTCGAAATAAATTCAATAACGGCTTTGAGTTTGTCCATCAGCACATAATGATAATCTTTCACCAGAGCATACCGGGATATTTTCCCAAATAACGGCCCCTTTAATCCCGTTTCAACCGGCCTGTAAGGATTTATAAGGTACCCCATGGCAAAGCATATTATAGTTCTAGCTCCGGGCAGGAGTTTTTCAGGATAGCATCTTTGCTCAATATCCTGTTCCTCGAAAGGTGAAAGCAACCCCTTTGCTTTTTTCTGCTCTAAAATCTTCTTTTCTTCCAAAAAGGGTTCCGCAGACGCGAAACCTACGGCGTCCAGGCCTATGTCCTTTGCGAACTTTTTTATATCTTCTTTTAGACCCATATAATACATCTCCGTTTAAACTAGAATATCCGGCATCCCAGCGTCTTTTCCATCTCTTTAAGAGCAAATCTATGGGCATCTTCGTCAAAGGAAGCAACACCCTCTCTATAAACATTTACCTTATATCCCAGGTTTCTGGCGTCAGCGGCGGTTTTTATCACCGAAGTACTATATCTCATAATTATAATATATCATAAAAAAAAGCAAAAAAATAAAAGCCCTCTATTTGGGCTTCATTTTTATCTTATCACTGTATTTATTGAGTTTAATTTTAGTTTCCCCCAGTAATCTCACAGTGTATGCGTGATCCACCAATACTTCTTCTTTTTTACGCCTTATTGCCTCCAAATCTACTGTATTTTCATCATGGTTTTCAAGCAGGAAATCTATAAAGCTCCCTTTATGAAGAGAGTACATATCACGATTATCAGAAGCTTTAACTAAGCCGTATTTTAGTTCGGAATATATTTGACGGATGTCAGCATTTTTTAGCAATATATCCTTGAACCTTTTGGTATCTTTATAGCACTTACCATTTTTTCTTACGAGATGTAAATAGATGTCATAGGGGTCATTTTCTAATACTAGAAAGATGCGTGCCCCATTATTAGCTACATAACCAATAAACTTATAACCTAAAGACTCAAGTTTTTTAACTTGAGTCTCCTTTACTATTGATACTGCTATCATGATATCAACTATCGGTTTAGAAGGAATTGGAACCGAAGAACTGCCGACATGTAATATCTCCGAATGCTTAAAGGCGTTTTTAAGTCTTTTGTACTCCTTTTTAAAAACTTCCTCAAATAATGGATCGTGCTCAATTATTTGTACTTTATCTTTCTCAAGCTTCATGGTGAAGTCTCCTATTCTTTCTCGTCAAGATTCACTTTGGATCCCGCTAAGGTTTAGTAATCCCTTCTGGCACCATCATATCCCCTCAAACACTACTCCAAGATCAATTACAAGGTCAGGAAAAATTGAAACTTTGATTTTATCTTTCTCACTATATAATTCTGGCCGCCCATATCTTTTATTTTCCTGCAATGTAAACACACTAACAAACTTTCCTTCTGGATCTACGATCCAGTATTCTTTTACGCCCGCTTTTTCATATTTATTGAATTTCACCAATCTATCTTTCCTCGATGTGGAAGGTGAAGTTATCTCAATTATAAGGTCGGGAATACCATAATAACCAGTTCCTTTAAGACCTTTTTTATCGCAGATAACAACAAGGTCGGGCTGGAGGACATTTTTTGTGTCTTCATCCTTTTCGTTTTCCTCCGGAATCCTTAAATCAAATGGCGAAGTAAACACTTTACAGGGTTTATCTACCAGGTAGTTTGATATTTGCCTGTATATCTCGCCGGAAATACTTTGGTGCTGCCAGGTTGGAGCAGCCTGCGCATAAGCTATACCATCAATAATCTCCCATCTTTCATCCTCAGACCATGTTAAATAATCAGCATAAGTATATCTCTCATTTTCTTTTGGTATCGGCATAAAGACTTAAGCCTCCTATATCAAGTTGTTCCCTCTCACCTTAATCACCTTACCGAATTTCCTTTTCAAAATTATACCATATCCTTAATAACCAGTCAAAACAATGCTATATAATATTAACAATTTTTTAATAATTTCTAGGCTCATTAAATATATTAAACGCCCTGCAATCAGCAGAGCTCCATACATTACAATTTATATTGTCACACATCTATTGCTATATTATAAATAATTTATGAAATAAGGATACCTTAAAGGTATCCTTATGATTTTCTTATTTTGGTGCGGAGAGCGGGAATCGAACCCGCACGGTTATCCCATACGCCCCTCAAACGTACGCGTCTGCCAATTCCGCCATCTCCGCGTTATGACAATAAATATTATATACGGTAATTATATTAATGTCAATAATCACTTTCTAAACTCCCCCCGAATAGTATACTAATATAAAAACAAGATTACGGAGGGTGTTTGTATGAGTTTCCCGGATGACAACCTCAGCCTCCAGGAATTGTCCTTGCGAAAAGAAATAAATTTCTGGCTTGGCATTTTGATAGATCATGCCCGCTTTATGCGTAACGGGTTCGATCCTACTGAAGAGCAGCTATTTGAAACATCCAATGAATTTTCCCGACGCTTTGTAAACTTAAATCAACAGAGCGAATTACAGCAGGATATTGCCGGTGAGTTCATTTTTGTATTGCAGGACGCCGTAATGGAGTTTATAGCATTTAAAGGTCGAGTGGCCCAGGGAATCGAAGCGTGCAGGATTTTATCCATATTACCGGCCGGTTTGATAGATCATATCCGTCGTGAGGCAATTTTCTTTTCCGGAGTGCTGGCAAGGATCAAGGGCGAACCCCGGCCTATCAGGGAGGAAATCGGCGTGCCTGGCACCGGGATGGCATCGACAGCCCCGCAGCTGTTCATACCCCGCCTTCCGGGAGAGTTCCGGAATATCGCTTATGAAGAGATGCTTTTCTGGCTTAGAATTGCCTCTGAACATATGGGTGTATTGTCTGGATTCTTCCGTCCCGAACAAGTTTCCTACCGAAGGGAAACTCTTAGATGGGAAAGGCGTATAGGAAGACTTTACGAAGAAGTGCTGGATGCATTTCAAGAAGGCCGAGACCCCGGACATTTCATAACAAGAAGCCTTGCCTTAATACATGAACATGCAGAATTTTTACGCCACCTGTTCAATGATTTAGTAACGTGCAGTATTCCCGGAAAGCAGGCCAATTTCTGGCCACGGCTGGCCGATCATATGTTAAGGGAAGATATATATTTCATAGAAGTCCTTATAATCCTCCAGCGTATGCAAGAAGCCTTAAGTTAAAATTTATAATTACAGCAAGCTGTTGAACGGAAAAGCTCGGCTTGTATCTGATAAGTATTGTGACGGGCTTGGAGCTTGCCTTGGGGAATGTCCTCAAGGAGCCATAACTATAATCGAGAGGGAAGCCGATGAATTTAATTAAGAGGCGGTAAAAGAATACCTGGGCGCTAAAGACAGACACAGCCATTCACAAGACCATAATCTACATGGCTTTTCCTGCCCCGGCAGCACCATGAGAGATTTAAGGAAAACCAAAGATAGCGATGTAAATATTCCCCAAATAGAAACTCAAGATGTGCAGATAAGTATAAAGTCACAGCTCATGCAGTGGCCGGTACAGCTCATGCTGGTGCCGGTGGAAGCGCCGTACTTTGAGGGGACGGATCTTCTAATAACTGCCGATTGTGTGGCGGTGGCGTATCCAAACTATCACCTGAGCCTCTTAAGGGGAAAAAGCGTAGTTGTGGGCTGCCCAAAGCTCGATGACGGAAATTATATGAAGAAACTAGCGGAAATCATTAAAAGAAATGACATAAAAAGCATCACCGAGCCCACATGGAAGTGCCCTGTTGCTACGGTTTAGTAAAGATCACAAAAGAAGCTCTAGGAAATTCCGGTAAAAACATCCCGCTTAATATCATTGAAATCAGCATCGAAGGAAATATAATTTAAAAGAGGAGTCGAAACTCCTCTTTTTTAAATCCATATTTTGGTGAAAAACCACGTCCGCTGCCGGAGATGGCTCGGCACATCCGGCAGTGTAAAGGCTTCAAAAGCCCGAAACTAACTTCAATACGAAATAAATTCCCAGAACCATGCCGAATATCATGAATAGCGGGGGCAGCACCAGCTCAAAAGCGGCTATGATCATAGCTATGATATCTTTTATTCCGAAGTCAGCATTTTTGCCGGTATCTCCTTTATAATCCTGTTCCCGGCTGCCCTGTTCCGAATAGTAATAATAACCGCCATCATATTGGCTTTTTTTCATGGTTTACCTCTCCTCTGGCCTTATCTGCTTATTTCGTCCTTACTCGACCCACCAATCGTCTATATTGTTAAAAAGGTTTACCGGATCAGGCTGAAAACCTTTTATTCTTGCGTTTATAGCCAGCAGATTGTTGGGGCTATAAAGGAAAATGTATGGTTGATCACGGCTTATTATTTCCTGAGCCTGATAAAGGAGTGCCTTTTGTTCCTGCTCCAGATTAATAGACTGGGCCTTTATCAATATTTCATCCAGTTGAGGGTTGGAGTAGGATACGAAATTATAACCGTTTTTTATTTCATCCTGTAAAAACATAAACCTCAAGTCGGGATTGGGCGATAATTTCCATCCCATGATTGCAGCATCAAATTTTTCCCCCATAACCCTGGTTTTCAATTCTTCCCAGGGAACATTCACCATTTTTACTGATATACCCACTTCTTTTAAATCTTTCTGAATGTCGGAAGCAACTTGATAGCGGGCAGCATTCGATGTATTCACCAGCAGTTCAAACTCAAATTTTTTCTTCTTTCCATTCACCTTTTTCTCCAGTATGCCATCGCCATCTTCATCTTTCCAGCCGGCACTTTTCAGCATCTCCCCGGCCTTTTCCCTGTTAAAAGGCTGGTGCCGCACCTGCGGGTTGTAAGCCCATGAGAAAGGCATTACCGGGCTGTCTACAATAACACCCCTGCCCAGGGTGGTATCCTGAAGTATTTTATTTCTGTCTATACTCATTAGAATGGCCTGACGGACACCGACATCACTAAAAAGGTCATTCTTTAGATTCAAGGCCATGAATTCAAAATAACGGGAAGGGTAGTGAAGAAGGCTGACATTCGGCATGTTCTGGAAGATGCCCCAGTCCTGAGTGTCTACAGGCATTATGTCCACTTCCCGGTTTTTAAAAGCCTCTTTCATGGAATTTATGTCGGGAAAGATTCGTATAGCTATCTCATCAATATATGGCTTTTTGCCGTAATAATCCTCATTTTTTTTCAGTTCAATGGTATCGCTGTCCTGCTTTACAACCTTATATTTGCCCGTTCCTGAAGGTTTTAATATTTGCTGTGTGTCAGATGATTTGTCCGAAGGACTTCCCGTTTGCCCTTTCTCCAATGAAATAGAAGATGCCGGGAGTATTCCGATGGTCATGCCATATAGAAAACCGGCATCGGGTTTGAAAAGGTTTACGGTAAAAGTGTCTGCATCCGAAGCGGAATAACTCTCTATATTGTCAAATTCGGGAAACACCTTGACTTTATCCTTTTTCTCCCGCAAACTTTTTATTTGTCTTATTCTATCAAAGGTGGCTTTGATATCATTAGAAGAAAAAATTCCTCCGTCATGCCATTTTACATTATTCATCAATTTAAAAGTGTATGTCCTGCCATTCCCTGAAATTTCCCAGGCTTTAGCCAGTGCCGGTTTTATCCTGCCCTGCCCGTCAATTTTAACCAATCCCTCATATATCAACGAAACAAAAGATTTTTCCTCATCGGTCTGGACCTTTAATGGATCGAGATTTATTGCAGAAGTCACTCCAATATTAATTTTCCCACCGCTTTGGGGAACGGCGGAAGTATTATCTTCAGATTTTTTCTCCTGAACGGGACCCACAGAGTTGTTGGAACACGCGGTCAGTAAAAAAACGAATAGAAAAACAGCTGTAAAAAAAACTACTAATTTTTTCATATTGTCCCCCCGACATTTATGTAAAATCACTATCAGAATCATTATATTATATCCTCACACCGGGGTCAATTTCCAATGCCTGGTAAATTAGCCCGTATCTTATCTCAACTTTTCTTGATTAAACTTGTATGGCTCCAAAATTTTTGGTAAAATAATGAAACAAGTTATTTTGGAAATTTACAAAAATGGAGGTTTGTTCAATGGAAAGAACTTTTGTGATGATAAAGCCCGATGGTGTTAAACGCGGGCTGATAGGAACAATATTGCAAAGATATGAACAAAAGGGGTTAAGAATAATTCAAGCCAGGCTGATGAAAGTGTCAAGGGTACTGGCTGAAAAGCACTACCAGGAACATCGTTCAAAACCATTTTTCCCCGAACTCATCGATTATATCACTTCCGGCCCGGTCTTTGCCATGGTACTGGAGGGTAATAAAGCCGTAAGCACAGTTCGGCTTTTAAATGGAGCCACAAAAGTGGAGGATGCGCTGCCGGGCACCATCCGCGGGGATTTTGCCATCTCCACCACGGAAAATCTGGTTCACGGTTCCGACAGCGCCGAAAGTGCCGAGCGCGAAATATCCCTCTGGTTTCCCGATGCTTTTACTTCATCTTCCTCAGCTTCGGATTGTCTATAAGTCCCGGAATCCTGCCCCTCTTTGCTATGGGAGTGCCGTCTACCATCTTGAGGTCCAGAGTCATGTCTATGGGAGATGCTCCGGATATGTAGCTTCCCACTCCAAAAGCATCGGCGCCAGCGGCAGAGAGCTCTCTGATTCTATCGGGAGATAACCCTCCTGAAACAAATATTTTTACATAATTATAACCCTTCTGATCAAGCCTCTTCCTTACTTCATTCACCAGTTCCGGAGTAACCCCTCCCCTTTCGCTGGGGGTGTCAAGCCTAACTCCTTCCAGAGTCCTCCCCAGGGCTTCTGCAACCGCCATGGCTTCTTCGGCTTCATCTCTGAAAGTGTCCACCAGAATAATTCTGGGGGAATCCGGAGGCATGATCTCATCATAAATCCTGGCCACCGAAACGGTATCTCCGGCCACCAGCATGGCTGCATGGGGAATGGTACCCGAAGGTTCCCGGCCCAGAAGCTTCGCCGCCAGGATACAACTGGCATTGTTGGCTCCGCCGATTACTGCAGCTCTTTCCATAACCGGCGCCACCGCAGGGTGTACATGCCTGGCGCCAAAACATATGTAAACCTTGTCACCGGCTGCTTCCCTGCACTGCCTGGATGCCGTAGCCCATGCGCTGGAATGGGCCAACATCCCCAGCAACACCGTTTCGAACATACCAAATTCTTCATAGGCTCCCTTTATTCTCATAACGGTATCCTTCGGCTCAAAAGATTCGCCTTCGGGAAGTGAATAAATTTCGATATTTTTGTCTTTCAATAGACTCAAAACCTCTTCAACGCCGCACATGATTCCTGATTTCCTGGGAAATACTTCTGCTACCACATTCTTGCCGGAGAGGCCCATATGCCTTAAAATTTCCATGGTCTTGATAAAATAAATATCTGTGGTTAAACCGGCTTTTATTTCGTCGTGATTTGCCGAGTAAAAGGGCCTTTCAGAGTCTACTTTAAATTTTTTTACATCCTTTAAATTTTTAATTTCCTCCATAAGTTCAATCTCTCCTTTAATGTTTTACAAGGCTCAAAATTACTGCCACTATACCGGCTGCGGTCATCGGGCCTATGGGAACTCCTTTGAAAAATGCAACACCTATTACGGAACCCAGCACTATCCCTACCACTATGGAAGGTTCACTGGTAATCAAGCCTAAGCCCCGGCCCGATAATATGACCGTTATGGCTCCGGCCAGAAGCGCTACAATTGCAATGGGGCTTGAGAGTATTGCCTGAATATCCTTCAATGTAATTTTACCGGTGACGAAGGGTGTAAGAATACCCATGGTTAGAATGATTATACCCCATTTTATAGCATTCCTGTCTAGAAAAATCAATGCCTCTTTTAGGTCCAACAGTTTTCAGTCCAAGCACCACTGTGGCTGACAGCGCCAGTGAATTATTCTTGCTTAAAACTCCCAGTATCAATACAATTAAAATTGCTAGTATACCCTGGTCCATTGACCTCCTCCTTATAATTTGTACAATTTCCTGTACCATTTATAGGCTTTCTTGACCTTTGAGACAAAATCTTTTGTTTCGGCAAAGGTATATTATCTTCTTTGCTTCCCCTGATCTGGCCTGATTTTAGCCATTCCCTGACATTTCCTCTTCCACCATTATAGGCGGCCAGAGCCAGAGTTATATCCCCATTAAATTCCTCAAGTAATTTGGCCAGATACCAGGTCCCTATTTTTATATTTATTTCCGGTATCACCAGTGTTTCAATTTTAAAATCCTTCATGTCCATTTTTTTCCGCAGCCCATGTTGCCGTTTCAGGCATTATCTGCATCAGGCCGACAGCGCCCTTGCTGGATACCACATTTGGCGAAAAACCGCTTTCCACCTTTATTACTGCAGCAACCATATAGGGGTCCATCTGGTATTCTTGCGAATATTTGACTATGTAGTCCTGGTATTTCAAGGGATAAAGATATCTTATAAACCATGAAATATTGTTATATAGAGCTAAAAGTCCGATTATGACTATCAATACTGCTGCAATTTTTTTTGCCACGACAGCTCTATTTCCCTCCATAATTCATCTATCTGCCGTTCTGTTTCTTCAATACTTCCGCTGTTATCTATTATCTTATCCGCCATTTTTATTTTTTCATCAAGGGGCATCTGCGCTCTTATTCTGTTCCTGGCTTCCTCCAGGTCCATGCCCTTTTCACGGTCCATAAGCCTTTTTAGCTGATTTTTTTCATCTACAACCACCACCCAGACTTCATCCACCAGGGAATCAAGACCTATTTCCAGCAGTAGAGCAGCATCCACCACCACTACTTTTTCATTTTTATGCCTGTAATAATCCAGCCTTTCTTTGATTTCCTGCACTATGGCGGGGTGGGTAATACTGTTTAAGGTTTCCAGCAATTTCGGGTCTGAAAAAACTATCCGCCCCAGTTTCTTTCTGTCTATATTCTTTCCATCCAGCAATATTTCCCGGCCGAAATGTTCTATTACGGCATGCCACACCGGTTTCCCCGGTGTCATGATTTCTCGCGCAATCTTATCCGCATCTATTATAACAGCACCCCTGTTCTTAAGCAACATGGAAATGGTACTTTTTCCGCTGGCAATGCCTCCGGTAAGTCCTATGACTTTCAACAGCCACTCCTCCTGGTAATTTCAATATTTAAAGGTCTTCCCAGGTATATCCCGTTTTAAAGTCCACCACCAGGGGCACTTTTAACGGGATGGCTTTTTCCATGTCGTTTCTCAAGATTTCTCTTACCACAGGAAGTTCATCTTTCGGTACATCCAGAATAAGCTCATCATGTATCTGGAGCAGCATTTTGGATTTGAGATGGGCTTTTTTTAAATCCCGGTAAACTTTTACCATAGCTACTTTTATAATGTCGGCAGCGCTTCCCTGAATGGGTGTGTTCATGGCCACCCTTTCGGCAAAGGACCTAAGATTGTAATTCCTGCTGTTTATATCCGGAACATAACGGCGCCGGTTTAAAATGGTGGTGACATATCCCGAAAGCCGGGCCTTCCTGATGGTCTCCCTCACATAGTCCCTGACCCCCGGATATCTCTGAAAATATGCTTCTATATAATCCTGAGCTTCCCTGTTGGAAATCCCCAGGCTCTGGGCCAATCCGTAGTCGCTTATGCCGTATACTATGCCGAAATTCACTGCCTTAGCCCGGTCCCTCAATAGAGGTGTTACACTTTCCGGTGGAATGCCGAAAACCTCGCTGGCAGTCCTGGTATGAATATCTTCGCCCTTCACAAAGGCATCGATGAGGCTTTCATCCCCGGAAATATGAGCCAGAACTCGAAGCTCTATCTGGGAGTAATCCCCGGAAAGTAGCAGGTGTTCCGGACCATCCGCTTCAAAAACGCCCCGTATGCGCCTTCCCACTTCAGTCCTGACCGGGATATTTTGAAGGTTGGGTTCGGTGCTGCTGATGCGTCCCGTGGATGTAACCGTCTGGTTGAGGCTTGTATATAATCTACCGGTGTTTCTGTCCACCAGTGACAGAAGCCCATCGGCATAGGTGGATTTCATCTTCATCAAAAAGCGGTATTCAAGGATTTTTTCGACAATGGGGTGGGCAGGTTTTAACTTCTCCAACACCTCCGCATCGGTGGAATATCCGGTCTTTTTCTTTTTATCACGGGCAGGGATAATTTTTCAAAAAGTACTTCTCCCAGCTGTTTTGGTGAATTTATATTAAATTCCATACCTGCCATATTAAAAATCTCTTTACTCAGGTTTTCCAGTTTCTCCCCAAACTCATCGGAAAGTTGTTTCAATTTTTGAGAGTTGACCTTGAATCCGGACTTCTCCATGTCCGCCAGCACCACGCTCAGGGGCATCTCCACCTCAAAAAACAGCTTTTCCATATCATAGGTTTTGAGCCTTTCCTGCATTACCTGCATCAAAGATTTTAGAGCACCAGTTTTCACCCCGATATATTCCTCAACTTTCACTTCCATGCCAAGATACTCGTAAATCAAGGATTCAAGTTCATATCTCGGTTTTGAAGGATCCAGCAGGTAAGCAGCCAGCATGGTATCAAACTGGGGATAGAAATTTATATCCATTTGCCGCAGGGCATTCCTGACAAATTTTCCGTCATGGGTTATCTTTAGAATATCCGGGTCTTCAAGTATCTCTTTCAAATTTTTTCTGGCATTATCATCCATATTTATAAGTTCCCAGGAGATATAATAAACCCGGCCTCCATCTGCCATGCTGATACCTTTTAAAGATGGTATGGGAAAAAGCCGGTAAATATCTATGAGAACGCATAAATTGCCCGAAGATTTTACCTTTTTTACCATATCTTCAAGGTCCACACCGGATTTTACAGTATGCTGCACCTCGCTGCAAGTCCTGGTTTCAATTCTGGGACGTTCTATTTTATTCAGCAAGCTGTAAAACTCCAATTCCCGGAATAACATGACAAGTTCATTGTAATCGGGATCTTTTATCTTAAAATCCTCAAACTTAAAGTCCAGGTCAACATCTCTTACGATAGTGGCCAGATGCTTGCTAATCCTGGCCTGTTCGCTGTAATGCCGCAAATTTTCCTTCAATTTACCTTTAAGGCTATGTGCATTTTCTAAGAGACATTCCACCGTTTTATATTCCTGCAAAAGTTTAGAGGCGGTTTTCTCTCCAATGCCCGGCACCCCGGGAATATTATCCGAAGCATCCCCCATCAACCCCTTTAAATCCGGGATGGTTTCGGGCGGTATGCCGAACCTGTCCTTTACTTTTTCGGGGTCATATGCTTCCAGTTCGGTAATGCCTTTTCTTGTCAGCATAACATGAGTGTTGGGAGATACCAGTTGCAGGGCGTCCTTATCACCGGTGACTATCAATGAAAACACTCCTGAATCCTCAGCCTTCTTTGATAATGTGCCCAGCACATCATCAGCCTCAAAACCGTCTATTTCCAGATAACCGATGTTGAGCGCCCGTAATATCTCCTTTAATATGTCAAACTGTCCCACAAGTTCATCCGGCGTCTTTGGCCTGGTAGCCTTGTAGGCCTCAAACTGGTCATGGCGGAAGGTGGGGCCTTTTTTATCAAAAGCAACGGCAATATAGTCGGGCTTTTGCTCTTTTAAAATCCTGAACAGCATGTTGCAAAACCCATAAACGGCATTGGTATGTACGCCTTTGGATGTCCTCAAAGGCGGAAGAGCATGAAAAGCCCGGTGCAACAAGCTGTTTCCATCTATTAACATTATTTTCTTCATATTATTCACTCCCGATACTATTATTCACCAAAAATCTGCAAATACCTGCAATCAAAAATAAAAAAATGGCAACAATCGTTTGTTGCCCTCATAAAAAGAAAAAGGTGAACTTAATTCGTTGGTTCTTGAACCGTCTCCTTTTCAATTATATTAATTTGAATAATAGCCATTTCTTTTTCTTTATCTTGTGTTTCTTCATCCACAGTTTCTTTATCCGAAAAATTTTTTTCGGATTGTTCCTTTTGATCCTGGGTTTGTACCGTCATCAGTCGCTTGTCGACCTCTATGGTTTTTGCTTCTCCTTTGTTTTCATTCTGCGGTTCTTCAAAGTTTTTTTCTAGTTCGCCAAGGGCTTCGATTTGCTCCAGGGCAGAAGCCATGTTTTCGACAGGCACTTTCATCACGATATATGCTTTACGGGAATTCCCCCCGCTCTCTATGGTTATTTTACTCTGCTGAATATCTCCGCCCAATTGATCTGCCAGGCTTATAGCGGAAACCACTTTTTTATCAAAATCATTCACCAGAACAGTGACCTGCTTACTTTGTATTTCTTTTTGGGAGGAAGGGGTTGCTGCAGCGGCCTTCGGACCGCTTTCCTGCAGGGCTTTATATTGAATCCCGCTCTTTAGAGATGCCATATCTTTGACGCTTCCATCTCGGGAACTCTTATTCAGTGCAATTGAATGGACAGTGCCATCGTTTTCGGCTCTTGCAGCGACATCTTTTTGAATATCTTTTAGGGTATTTTTTTGAATCTCTTGTTGAGCTTCTTCCTCAATTTCTGTTTCACTCTGCGCCGAGTTGTCAGCCATCATCAACTTTTTTTCGGAACCCCCGCTGATATCGGCCTGTATCCTATTATTCTCAACAGGATTCTGTTCGGAGGATTTCTGTTCAAGTGCCGCCGGTGATTGTGCAGCCTTCGAAGATGCAGACATGGATTCGGTTTTTGCCATCTGCTGTTCAATGTTGTTTCCTGTTCTGGTAAGATGGACACCGGGCATAACGGAAAACCGGCCCAGGAAAAAACTTATTAAAATGACGCAAAGACCTGCAGCCAGGGCTTTTGAATTATGCCTGTAAAAATTATAGAATGATGCCATAGAAATTCTTATAAATTTGGGGAAAAAGGTCGTGGCCCCGGTATTTCTGTGTTCGGCCTGCATCTTCAATAATTTGTCGTGAAGAGAAGGCATGAAATCATCGGGCAAATCCACGCTTTCAAAAGAATTAAAAGCCCTGAGTATTTTGCTGATATCTTCCACTTCGCTTTTGCAATCGGCACATGTCTTTATATGCTCTTCAAGGGCTGTTTTCTCATCCAGAGTGGCCAGGCCTTCTACATATTTGTCTATTATGTCTCTGTATGTTTCGCACGCCATATCATTTTCCCCCCTTCTACTAGTTTAGACGTTTTTTTTTAAAAAAGTTCCCTTTTCTGCAATATTTGTCTCAAGGCCCGGCGGCCCCTGTTTATTCTGGACTTGACCGTCCCCGTGGAGCATTTTAAGATTTCACCGATCTCCATATAGCTGAATCCCTGTATATCCCTTAATACCACACAGATCCTCTGATCTTCCGGCAGGGCTTTGATGGCGTCATTAAGCGCTTTCTTCAATTCCTTATTTTCCACCACATCTTCTGGAAGAGTTGAATATTTACCCATACTTGTTTCGCTTCCATCCATTTCGTCCAGAATGGACAGCGTGTCCTCTTTTCTCCGCCGGCAAAAATCTATACATGTGTTTACGGCTATCCTGTAAAGCCATGTAGAAAAAGACGACCCTTCCTTGAAGTTTTTCAAAGAGGTGAATATTTTCAGAAAGATTTCCTGGGTTAGATCCCTGGCATCTTCCACATTTTCTAAAAAACGGTAAACCGTGTTGTATACCTTTTTCTCATACCCGGATATGAGCTCTTCATAAGCTGTCACATCACCCATTTTGGCCCGGTGGATGAGGTCTTTCTCTTCATTCAAGCCCCCTCTCCCCCTTTCTTAATTAGAGACATTCCTCCGATTACCTCAGACGCAAGCCTCAGAAAAGAAGGTGTGTCCCCTTTCATCTATATTCTATCCTTTCTTATTCGATTTTTGCCATTCAAATTCCTTTAAAATAACCGAAAAATATTTTTCCGGCCGGTACATATAAAATAAATTTTTGTGTTTTTACAAATGGCTAGAAGGATTTCTAAGTTTTTTGTAGAATAAATATACTAAATAATTGACCTTTCAAAGTAAATCAAGTTAAATCAAGCATTCACCGTTCCTTTTATGCAATGTGGCCTTTCCCGGCTAACTACGCATAAGAGACCAACAGGAGGACTGCATTGATGGTTTACCCTAAAAATACCATATATATAATAGGCAATTCCAAGGCGCCTCAAAACAATCCGATAACCCACATGTACAGCATGTTCTTTATCGGCCTTGTAATAGATAAAGACACTGGCCGTATACTAGATGCTGGAGCCGCAGGAGTTCTTCCACTAACATCCGACTTTATTAGATCCATTTTTCTGGATAAAAACATGGAATGTGACATTTTTGAAATCTCAAAAGAGATTGAATCCAGGTATTTCGGTTCCTCGCAAAAAGCTCTCATAGTGGCATTTAAAGATGCCCAGAAAAAATATTTCCAGATAAAAACGGTAAAAATATTGAAGAGTAGCTGCTTTGTCAACTTTTCGTTGATGAAATCCAGCGAAAACGCAAGTATGTGTTTTCTCTGGATTTTTTAATTAATGAAGTTAAAAATTTTCTATTTTGTAATTCAACGGTAACCCGGAAACCTGACAGCAAACAGGACTTTATAAAAAATGTCGTATAAATTTCTCTTATAAATCTATAACTCAACATACCACGTGAAAGGAGGTTTTGTAAAGATTAAAAAAATTTTATTATATCAACCTCAATTTCCAATATTTTAAGGGGGGGACTTGAATGACAATTTATAAAAAATTGTTAGTAGTAGTGTTAGTAATGCTTGTAATGGTTTCACTGGTAGGCTGCGGCGGAGGCCAGAAAGCCCAGCAGAGCCAGGACCAGAGCCAGCCGGCGGATACAAAGCACGGCGGAACCCTTCAGGATGCTCTTGGAGCCGATCCTCCGGGGCTGGATGTCCAGCAGAACTCAATGCTGGAAACATACTACATGGCAAGACTTTTGTTCAGCACTCTGGTGAGGTATAAAGGCGGCACCACCGACCTGGAGCCGGAACTCCTGGCTGAAATGCCCACGGTCAGTTCCGATGGGTTGACCTATCACTTCAAATTAAAACCCGACCTCAAATTCAGCGACGGTACTCCTTTAACTTCAAAGGATGTGAAATTCACCTTTGAGCGCATGCTCAAACCAGAAACCAAGGCTATTAACCAGTGGGTATTTGACCCCATTAAAGGCGCCAAGGATATGGAAGACGGTAAAGCCACCGAGCTAGCAGGCTTCAAGATTATAAACGATCAGGAATTTGAAATAACCCTGGAAGCTCCTTATGCACCCTTCATCCAGAATCTGGCGGTGCCCTGCGCTTCCATTTATCCCGCCGAAGCCACCCAGAAGGCTGGCGAAGAATGGACCCTGAACCCCATCGGCAGCGGCCCTTACAAGATAGCCGAATGGGTACATGACGACCATATCACCCTGGAAAGAAATACAAACTACTTCGAAAAAGATTTACCGTACATCGATAAAATCCAGATGAGGATTATTGAAGACGAAGCCACAATGACCATGGAATTCGAGAACGGAAACATTGACATTCTCCCCATTCCCGACTCTGAATATCCAAGGCTTGCGTCAGATCCCAATTTCAGTAAGATGATCGTGGAAAACACACCGTTGAATACCTATTTCTACGTAATGAATGAAAACGTCAAATACTTCCAGGATGTCAGGGTAAGAAAGGCCATCGCCATGGCCATCGACAAAGACAAGATTCTGAAAGAACTTTTGAACAACAGGGGTGTTGTTGCCAAAGGATTGCTGGGGCCCGGAATCCCCGGATACAACGAAAATAACCCCGGATTCCCATATGATCCGGAGCAGGCCAGGAAACTCCTGGCGGAAGCCGGATATCCCAACGGTTTTGAAGTAGAAAACTGGCAGGCCAAGAGCGAAACCTTCTACAAGAGGAACGTAGCCATTCAAGCCATGTTGAAACAAGTCGGTATCGATATGAAGATTAACCAGATGGACAGTGCCTCCTGGAGGCAGTCTAGAAACAACGGCAAGGTTCCTATCTATCTTGCCAACTGGTGGGCCGATATCCCCGACCCGGACAACTACATGTATAACATCCTGCATTCTACCCAGACACCAGGATGGTCCATCAACTACAAGAATCCCAAGGTGGATGAGCTCATTGAAAAGGCCCGGGTCTCCACCGATATGAACGAGCGCATAAAGATGTACCAGGAAGCCGAAAAGATAGCCATATATGACGATGTATCCATAATTCCGCTCTTCCATATAAAGGAATACTACATCGTTCAGCCCTATGTCAAGGATGTTCAATTCCATCCCACGGGAATCGGAAGCTACAATTACAGGACCATGTGGCTCGAAAAGAAGTAATGATCGGGGTTGGGCGCTCCTGCGCCCAACCGTTTGTTTATGATACATCGGAGGGGGTGCGGTTTTGACTTCATATATTATACGCCGGCTTATATCTATGATTCCGGTGCTGATAGGAATTACTCTCATAACATTTATATTAATAAATGTGGTCCCCGGCGACCCTGTGGTCAATATGATGGGCAAAAGGGTTGATGCTCAAACCATAGCAAACATCAGACACCAGCTGGGTCTTGACCGGCCTCTTTATATTCAATACTTCGATTTTTTGTTTAAAGCTATAAAGGGTGACCTGGGTAGATCTTTTTACAACCACCAGGATGTGATGAAAACTATACTGCAGAGATTTCCCGCTACTGTAAAATTATCTCTTTCTTCTATGATAGTGGCTATAATAATAGGGCTTACGGTGGGAATAGTATCTTCCGTCAAGCAGTACACTTTTTTTGACCATTCCAGCATGATAGTGGCACTTATGGGAATTTCCGCCCCTGTTTTCTGGGTGGCTATAATCCTTCAACTGGTATTTGGATTGAAATTAAAGTGGTTTCCCATCTCAGGTTATTCTGGATTTGAATATATGGTTTTACCGGCTATCGCTCTCGGCACAAGGTTCGCCGCCACCATAGCCCGAATGACCCGTAGCAGCATGCTGGAAGTAATCCGCCAGGATTTCATCCGCACAGCCCGGGCTAAAGGTTTAAGCGAAAGGGTTGTAATTTACAAGCATGCCTTGAAAAATGCCATGATCCCGGTAATCACCATAATAGGCCTTCAGATTGGCGGACTTCTTACAGGCTCCATACTTACCGAAACTGTATTTGGGATTCCCGGCCTGGGAAGGCTCTCCATTGAAGCCATCAATAACAGGGATTTCCCTGTCATACAGGGTACTGTGCTCTTCACCGCCCTTGTATTTGTATTTACAAATTTAATAGTTGATATATCATATTCCTTCCTGGACCCGAGAATTAGATATGATGGGGGTGAAGGTTGATGGCTCAGGCTCAAACACCTCTTAATGAACCAAAAACCAGGATGAAAACAGCAAAAAAAAGCACTCAGGAAAGTAGAAGCCTTTATTATGATGCCTGGCTCAGATTGAAGCGGAATAAAGCAGCCATGGTAGGATTATTTTTTGTGATACTTCTGGTAGTGGTGGCCATATTTGCAGAGGTAATCGCCCCTCATGACCCTTATGCTCAGAACCTTGAATACCGCTTAAAGCCGCCTACCGCACAGCATCTTCTTGGAACCGATGATTACGGCAGGGATATCCTTAGCAGGATCATTTACGGTGCCAGAGTTTCGTTGATGGTAGGGGTTTATCTCGGAAGGCATCGCCCTCATCATCGGAGTGCTGCTGGGAGCCATAGCAGGCTATTATGGCGGAAAAGTAGACAACATAATTATGCGGCTTTGTGATATCATGTTTGCTTTTCCAGAGCTGCTGTTTTGCATAGGTATCATGTTCGCCCTGGGGCCCGGCATTTATAATGTGTTTATTGCCATCGGCTTTGTAGGATGGGCCGGATATGCCAGACTTGTGCGAGGTCAAATACTTTCCCTCAAGAAAATGGAGTTTGTGGAAGCAGCCCATGCTTCAGGGGCGAAAGATTTTCGAATCATATTCAAGCACATATTGCCAAATACCCTGGCGCCCATTATAGTTATGCTAACACTGAGCATCCCGGGTGCAATCATGTCCGAAGCCAGCCTCAGTTTCCTGGGTCTTGGAGCTCAACCTCCTATGGCCAGTTGGGGTTCTATGATTTTTGACGGCCGGTCGTATTTGAGGACTTTTCCGTGGTTCAGTATAACGCCGGGTATTGCAATTATGCTTACGGTGCTGGGATTCAACCTCTTCGGGGATGGTTTAAGGGATGCACTGGACCCAAGATTAAAAAGATAGGTGAAAAACCTATCTTTTTTTATTTTAAGCTCCCTGGCTTTCTTAAAAACCCTAAAAATATGAATTACCTCAAAATATGCATAAAATTATAATATTGCTAAGTTAACGTATATTTGCTATACTAAATGAAATATACTGCAAATGTGTTACCGGCGCTCGTCAAATTACGACAATTTTGGACTTTTTTATAATACATATTTTCTCTTTACTTTTTTTACAAAAAATTGCAACATATATAAAGAAGCAACGGGGAGTTGATGAGTTTGTCAACAGATGAAATCTTCAAAGACATAGGAAAAAAAATCAGACAAATTCGCCAGAAGCAGAACCTTACTCAGGAGGAACTGGGGGAAAAAGCTAACCTTCATTACAGCTATATCGGTCAAATGGAAAGGGGTGACAAAATACCGTCATTAAAAACATTAAACAAGATAGCAAAAGCATTGAATGTGGGCCTGGATTATATCCTGGAAGGGCCAATAAAATATAGCGCCGAATCCTCAGCCGAAGAAGCCATCAATGAATTTATGCATCTGTTGAGGACAAGGCCTGCCCGTCAGACGGAAATGCTTATTTCAATCTGCAGAAACATCATCGATGAACTGGATGCTTGTGAAAAAGAAGAAAAAGAAAAATAAACTTTTCACAAAAAAGTTATTTTTGCACACCCATATATGGACAAAAAGCCCCGAACATCTTTATTGGTAGAAGATTTGGGGCTTTGTTTTTATGTATGACAGCTATTCGGTAGCCTTTCGGCTTCTTTGCTTTAAAAGCTTGTAAATTAAGGCTTTAAACAAAAAAATGGTGCCGAAGGCGGGAGTCGAACCCGCACGGTATCGCTACCACTGGATTTTGAGTCCAGCGCGTCTGCCAGTTCCACCACTTCGGCACGTTTGCATTAATATCTTAGCATATCCTCTAAAATATTTCAAGCCTATTTTAGCATCATGTTTAACCTCTATTCTGATTTCTAACATCTCACCTTAAACTTCTGTTATAGCATGTGATTTTTATCACAGATTTTCCGGGAAAAATCAAGTATTATACCTTTGGATCTATTAATTCAAATAAAAATAATAATTAAAGGAGGCATTTTTAATGAGCATGTTTTGTTACCAGTGTCAGGAAGCATCAAAAGGTACCGGGTGCACTTTAAGGGGTGTGTGCGGAAAAAGAGATGATGTGGCTAAATTGCAGGATGTACTAATCTACGTTCTGAAAGGAATTTCCATTTATACCACAAAAGCAAGAGAAGCGGGTATCGTAAATGAAGAAGCCGACAGGTTTATAATGGAAGGGCTTTTCTCCACCATCACAAACGTAAACTTCGATAAAAATTATTTTGTGGAAAAAATAAAGCAGGGCTTAATACTGCGCGACCAGATTAAAGAACGTCTGTTAAAAGAGGGAGTGGAAATCGGAAATAACCTGCATGACTCTGCGGTATGGACCGCGGATTCAGTGGATGAATTTGAGAAAAAAGCCGAAAAAGTAGGGATACTGGCCACTGAAAATGAAGACATAAGGTCTTTGAGGGAACTCCTGACTTACGGAGTAAAGGGTATGGCGGCATATGCAGAACATGCCTATGTTCTGGGATATAAGGATGAAAACATATTTGCGTTTATGCAAAAGGCGCTGGCAGCCACCACCGATGATAATTTGACGGCGGATGACCTGGTCGCCCTGGTGATGGAATGCGGAAAATTTGGAGTAGACGTTATGGCTCTCCTGGATAAAGCCAATACTTCCACATACGGCAACCCGGAAATCACCAAGGTAAATATTGGAGTAAGGAACAATCCGGGCATACTGATCAGCGGACACGATTTAAAAGATATGGAAGAACTGTTGAAGCAAACGGAAGGGACAGGAGTGGATGTATATACTCACGGTGAAATGCTTCCCGCAAATTACTACCCTGCATTCAAAAAATACTCCCATTTCGTAGGAAACTACGGAAACGCCTGGTGGCAGCAGGATAGGGAGTTTGAATCCTTTAACGGTCCCATATTGATGACTACCAACTGTCTTGTTCCTCCTAAAGATACTTATAAAGATAGGGTCTATACCACAGGAGTGGTGGGCTTCGAAGGGGTAAAACATATCCCGGCAGGAAAAGACGGCAAACCCAAAGATTTTACGCCAATAATAGAACATGCCAAAAAGTGCAAGCCCCCGGTTGAAATAGAAAAAGGCGAAATAATCGGTGGATTTGCGCACAACCAGGTGTTAAGCCTGGCAGACAAAGTGGTGGAAGCGGTAAAGACGGGAGCTATAAAAAGGTTCTTCGTAATGGCAGGCTGTGATGGAAGAATGAAGAGCAGGGAATATTACACAGAGTTTGCAAAACAATTGCCAAGGGATACGGTGATACTTACCGCTGGGTGTGCCAAATATAGATATAACAAGCTTGACCTGGGAGATATAGGCGGAATACCCAGAGTATTGGACGCAGGCCAGTGCAATGATTCATATTCCCTGGCTGTAATAGCACTTAAATTAAAGGAAATATTTGGATTAAACGACATTAATGAATTGCCCATATCATATAATATTGCATGGTACGAACAGAAGGCGGTAATTGTATTACTGGCATTGCTTTATTTGGGAGTCAAGAATATTCATCTTGGACCTACATTGCCTGCATTCTTGTCTCCCAATGTGGCCAGGGTACTGGTTGATAAGTTCGGCATAGGTGGAATAACTAATGTTGAAGATGATATTAAAATGTTCATGGCATAAAATTTCAGTGGTGGGTTTCTCCTGCAAGCCCACCACTTTTCCTTTTATGTTTTTTATTTTTCAAGATTATATTCCTTCATCTTGTTATAAAGGGTGCTGCGGGATATTTTCAATGCTCTGGCCGCTTTTGTCTTGTTATAGGCATATTTTTTCAGAGTATCCAGGATAACCCGCTTTTCGGCAATATCGGCAGCCTTGTTCAGATCATTGATTTCAATGGTGGTGTCTGTCGTAAGATAATCCTGCCGTAAGTATCTGGGTAAAATATCCTCGGTAATCTCGCCATTATTGGAAAGTATAACCATCCGTTCTATGACATTTTTAAGTTCCCGCACGTTTCCCGGCCAGTCATAATCCATGAATGTTTTTAACACTCCCGGAGCAATGTGTTGGATTTTTTTATTGTAAAAATTACCGTATTCGTGAACAAAGTTGTTGACAAGCTCCACAATATCTTCACACCGTTCTCTAAGGGGCGGTATTTCTATGGTGATTACATTGATACGGCGGTAAAGCTCCTCATTGAAACTGCCTTCCCTGACCAGAGATTCCAGGTCTTTATTGGTGGCTGTAATCACCCTCACATTTACACGAATAGGTCTGCTGCCCCCTGCCTTGAAAAAGGTCTGGTCCTGCAGGAAATGCAACAATTTAACCTGTATTTCTGCCGGGAGTTCATCGATCTCGTCAAGAAAAATAGTACCTTTGTCTGCCAGTTCCAGCAGGCCGGTCTTGCCATATTTCCCCGAACCGGAAAAATCCCCTTCTTCACAGCCAAAAAGTTCATTTTCAAATAAATTGGACGGTATAGCGGCACAATTTACCTTAATCAGGGGAAAGCTTTTGCGGGTACTGTTTTCATGGACGGCATTTGCCAGCATTTCCTTGCCGGTACCGCTTTCACCCTTTATCAGAAGCGGAGCCTGGGAAGGCGCAATTTTTCTTGCCATTTCGATGGCCTTCATCATTTTCGGATTCTTGCTAACAAGCTCTCCGAAACAGCATTCCCTGTCTTTGAGGCTGCTCATCTGCTTTTCCATAAAGGATAGCTTATAGCTTACCTTATCCAGTTCGGCTATCAGGCTTATAACATTTGATATTTCTTCAATGTTCAGAATTACGCCACTTAACTGCCCTGCAATATTAAACCTGCATGTTTTTAATGTAAATTTACGGTTATCCTTGCTTTCAAAATATATGTCTTCCAGGGGATGTTCCCCCTTTTTTATCCTTTCCACCAGCGGTGCCGGTAAAAAATTTGATGGGGTCATCTTAATTATCCTGGATGGTCTGAACAACTCTTCAAAAGCTTTATTGTATGACAGTATTTCACACCGGTCATCCAGTATGCATATGGCTGTCTTGACATTATCCAGTATAAGTTCATGGAATTCCACCGCCTTTTCCAGCCGGTTTGAAAAAGCATCACAAATGCTTTTTGCCGTCAGCAGCCCGAGCAAATTACCATCTTTATCAAGGACCGGAGCCCGGCTGATGCCCAGTTTCCTCATCTCGCTTTTGGCCTCCAGCAGAAGCTTATCAGGCGGCATAAAGACCACATCCGGAGTCATGATGAATTTGACCGGGGTTTTACGGTCAATGCCCCTTGCAAGACTTTTGGCCAGATCGTTTGTTGTGATAATTCCTACAATCTTTTGATTGGGGCCGGTGACCAGCACTTCCTCCTGCTGCTTCAACAGCATCATTTCATTCAACTTTTCCACATTGGTGTCGTCCGGCACCATGAAGACCTCTTTTGCCAATGCATCCCTGACTCTGATATTTAAAAGATATTCGGCCTTCAACTTGATTCCCTCCGGATTCAAAAGTACTGTCGAAAATCTGATATATATGTAATAAATTCTACAAAATTTTTTTAAAACCTTCTTTTGTAAAAAAAATCCCTACTGGTTAGTAGGGATTAAAGCCATTTTATCCGACTGCTCTTTGAATCAATACCTGGAGTATATTAAAAAATTGTCTGATCCTGTGAGCAAATCCACCCATGTCCCGGCCGGTTTCCCGATGGGTCATATCAACATCTACTTCCATCACCGAAAATCCCTTTTTAAGGGCGTCTATGGTTAGGCCTACTTCCACGCCGAAGCCCGGTGATATATTCCCGATGCACTCCATTACTTCCCGTCTGAATGCCCTCTGTCCCGAAAGAGAACAGTTTATGTTTTTGCCCGTATAAATATAAACCCCCCACCTTGCAAGGGCTTTGGCAAACCCAAATCCACCCTTTTTTCTTGCCGGGGGAAATCTTGCAATGGTCATGTCAGCTTCGCCTGTCATGACCGGCCGGATAAGCTTCTTTATTTCCGCCGCTTTCTGGCCCACATCCGCATCAAGAAAAACGATAATATCTCCTTTCGCCATAGATAAACCCAACCTGAGCGCCTGACCCTTACCCATGTTTCTTTTATTTTTCAGGACAACGGCACCGGCCTTTTCTGCAAGATCTGCGGTATTATCTGACGAACCGTCATCTACTACTATGACCTCACCTACACAGTCAACCAGAAAAACACTTTTTAAGGTGGCCTGTATTCTTTTTTCTTCATTATAAGCCGGAATTACCACGCTTACCATCATGGAATATCTCCTCTCTTCGGAATTAAAAATTCAAAACTACAAAAAATATAATTGTATTATCGAGCAAAGGGTGATACCATGTCAAAAATCTTGTGGGCTTTCGCTTTTATAATGATAATTTTCATGCTTTTTTATTCAGGGTATGTGTATGCGACACCCCGCTGTTCCTGCGGTGAAGATAGAATCCTGAAATTGCAGACTCCTCTTATGACAGGCCAGGATGTCAGGGAAATTCAGTACCAGTTAAAAAAACTGGGGTTCTACAAAGGTACCGTTAACGGCATTTATGATAAAAAAACTTCCGAGGCCGTCAGAGATTTTCAAAAAATGGAAGGTTTGAGGCCCGATGGTATCTTTGGTATAAAAACTCTCCTGAAAATGGCCAAAATTTACGAAAAACCTGCTGCCAAAGTGCCTTCAGAAAAACCTCCAGGAGAAGTATCCATTGTTATTTATACACTGGATAGGAAACTGGTGGTCATGTCAGAAGGCAAGCCATTCAAATCCTTTCCCGTGGCAGTGGGCACCTTTGATACACCCACTCCCATAGGCCTTTTTACCATAACCCAGAAGGACAGCTGGGGAGAAGGATTCGGTTCGAGGTGGATGAGGCTGAACGTACCCTGGGGGGTGTACGGCATACACGGTACCAATAAACCATGGTCCATCGGTGGATTTGAATCCCACGGCTGCATCAGGATGCTAAACCCGCATGTGGAACAGGTCTATGAGTGGGTTAATATAGGTACAAAAGTATACATTATCGGCGGAGTGGATGGGCCTTTTACCTTTGGCTTAAAGCCTCTAACCGAGGGTTCAAGGGGTTCGGATGTTATGGAAGTTCAAAAGCGGCTTATTGGTTATGGATATTATAACGGAAAAATAGACGGAATTTATAGCTGGGATGTACGGGAAGCTGTGAGAGCCTTCCAAAAGGATAATGGTCTGGAACCCTCGGGCAACGTGGATGAAAAAACTTACAGGGCATTGGGTATCATATTATTTGAATAAAAAACGCCGCTTATCGCGGCTGTCATTACTACCTCTGTTCGATACTTTAATTAGGACTTTAAATCATTCCTGTCCTGACAGAATATTTAACAATTCATTTGGGTGTTTTATAAGCACTTTCGCTCCACTTTCAATAAGTTCATCCGCTTCCCGGAATCCCCATAAAACACCCACTGAATACATGCCTGCAGCATTGGCTGTCTTCATATCCGTATTTGTATCTCCAAGATACAGGAACCTCTCCGGAGGTACATTTAATTTATTTACTATTTCCAGAGCTGCTGTAGGGTCGGGTTTTTTTGGAACGCCTTCCCGCTGACCCAGTACCACATCAAAACTCCAGCTGGGGAGCAGTTTATCGATTATCAATCTGGTAAAATCGTGGGGCTTATTAGAAAGGACAGCCTTTTTTAGTCCCATCTCGCTGAGCCTGTCTAACAGTTCGGGAATACCTTCATAAGGCCTGGTGGTATCAGCCCATCTTCTGCCGTACTCTTCATTTAACTTTTTCAGGCACTGATTTATTATGGTTTCTTCCCTTTTATCGGGAGGAAGAGTCCTTAATACCAGGTTATACATGCCGTCGCCCACAAAATACCTGTATTTTTCCATGTCATGGATGGTAAAACCCATGCTCAGAAGTACGCTGTTCATGGAATCGGCAAGGTCCTGCAGAGTATCGAGCAAAGTTCCATCCAGGTCAAAGAGCACCGCTTCGTATTTCACAAAAACCATCCTTCCTGTTTTTGTAAAGTTAGATACGCTGTCTTTTTTATTATACTGATAATTGGACCATATTTCTACCCAAAAAGAAAAAGAACCGCTAAAAAGCAGTTCTAGTTCTAGATAAAATATATCAAAAAACTACATTTTGCACTATCTTAGATTTAAATCCTTGATATACAAGGCTTTCAATAAAAATGGTGCCGAAGAGGGGATTCGAACCCCTACAGGCCGTAGCCCACTAGACCCTGAATCTAGCGCGTCTGCCAATTCCACCACTTCGGCACTTTGCTCAATGCATTATATATATTAACATATCATTAAAAATAATTCAAGAGTATCCGTTTAAGTTTTTTATCAAATCTTCACATATAGTCCAATTTCCTCAAATCTTTCTTTAATATACTTTAATTTTTCCTGCGATGGAGCCTGGTGGACAGGCATTTTATATTCTATGCCGAGCCTGTTGTATTTTTCGCTTATATCATGGAAAGGAAGTAAGTCGATTTCGTTTATGCCTTTCAATGAGGAAACAAACTTCACAAGACCGTCAACATTTTTTTCCGTATCGGTTATCCCGGGAATTACAGGAAAGCGCAAAATGACATCATGACCTCTGCCTGTGTCCACCAGCATCCGCAAATTATCTTTAATCAGGCTGTTTGAAACTCCGGTGTATTTCCTGTGTTCTTCATCATCAGCCAGCTTCAAGTCAAAGAGGAACACGTCGACATAATCCAGGACCGTGGAAAATACGTCAGGGGAAGCATAGCCCGATGTATCCAGCACGGTATGAATATCTCTCTTCTTACATTCTCTCAACGCTTCCCTTAAGAATTTATGCTGAAATAGCGGCTCTCCTCCGGAAAAGGTCACGCCTCCCCCTGAATTATCGTATAGCAAAACATCTTTTTCAATTTCCTTCATTAGTTCTTCAATCGTAATTATTGCACCGGCATGTCTTAAAGCTTCAGTAGGGCAGGCGTCGGAACAGATACCGCAATTATTACATCTCAGGCGGTCGATATGGTGAACGTTATTTTCAAATGAAATTGCACCAATTGGGCAAACATGAGCACAGGTTTTACACTGCATGCATTTATATTCAAAAAACATAAGCGCTTTCGCTTGAGAAATGCCCTCAGGATTGTGACACCACCAGCATCTCAGTGGACACCCTTTAAGAAATATCGTTGTCCTGATTCCGGGACCATCGTGGACAGCATATCTTTTTATGTCGAAAATAAATCCATTATTGACCATTTAGTTGCCCCCATCCTATTCAGCCGTTTCATGCTTTTATATAGTCCATGAAACTTACATTACTGCCGGAGACGGCCAGGCATCTCCGGCAGGGTCAGGTTATATTTTAATCAAACTTCTTTATGCTCGGTCCTTGCAATTATTTCGTCCTGCAAACCTTTTGGTAAATTCACAAAGTAGTCGCTGTACCCGGCAACTCTGACCATCAGGTCCTGGAAGTCTTTCGGGCGCTTTTGCGCCTCCCGGAGCAGCTCCACGCTTACCACATTGAACTGGACATGGTGCCCTCCCATATTGAAGAAGGTTTTTATGAGCCGGGCAAGCTTCCTCAGGTTTTCCTCGCCTTCGAGCAGATCCGGGGTTAGTTTCTGGTTGAGGAGCGCTCCGCCGGTTTTGTCCCAGTCACACTTTGAAACGGACCTGAAAACCGCTGCTATTCCTTTTTTGTCGCTGCCCTGAACCGGTGAAACACCTTCAGAGACCGGAAAACCGGCTTTTCTTCCATCAGGGGTCGCTCCAGTAACTTTGCCGAAATAGACATGGGCTGTAGTAGGCAGGAAGTAAACCCTTTTTGAGGCTTTTCTGACAGGGGACGGCGGATATTTTTCAATTATCTCGACCAACTTATCAACTATCTTCTTTGCAATCTCATCGGTGTAATCATCATCTTCTCCATATCTAGGCGTTTTGTTTAAAATGATTTGCCTCATCATCTCGTATTTTTCTTCAAAGTTTTGCTTGAGAGCCTCAAGAAGTTCGTCCATCGATACAGTCTTTTTATCAAACACATGGCACTTGATTGTAGTTAAACTGTACGTAACAGTGCCTAACCCTACCATTTGAATATACTGAGTGTTATATCTTGTCCCTCCGGCGTTATAATCTTTGGCTTTTTCAACGCAATCATCTGTCCACAGCGAAAGGAAAGGTACCGGCATGTATTTTGCAAAAAGCGCTTCTATTATGTCGTTGCCTTTCATTTTTATATCCAGAAAATGTTTAACCTGCTTTATAAAAGCATCCCACAGTTCGTCGAAGGTCTTAAAGCCCTTGGGATCTCCCGTCTCTATGCCAAGCTTTTTCCCGCTTTGCGGGTCAATGCCGTTGTTTAAGGTAATTTCGAGGATTTTGGGAAGGTTGAAATATCCCGTAAGAATATAGGCTTCTTTTCCAAAGGCACCGGTTTCCACACAGCCGCTGACCCCTGCAGTGCGGGCATCTTCCAGCTTTTTGCCCTGCCTCAGCATTTTGACAATGGCTCCATCAAAATTGAAGAACGGCGGCTCTCCAAATCCAGGCCCCACTACTTTTAATGCCTTTACAAGAAAGCGTTCCGGATTTTTATCGCTCACCAGCACAGCGGTATTGGGCTGCAATGTCCTTATTTCATCCAGGACTTCCAGAAGTAAATAGGAAACTTCATTGACACCGTCCGAACCGTCTTCTTTTAATCCACCAATGTTGATTTTTGTAAAGTCGTTATATGTGAAACTCTCTTCTGCCGTCACCCCGACTTTCGGCACTGCCGGCTGGTTGTTAATCTTGATCCAGAAGGCCTCCAGGAGCTCTTTGGCCTTTTCTCTAGTGAGTTTCCCCTCAGCCACATCTTTTTCGTAAAACGGATACAGATGCTGGTCCAGGCGGCCCGGGTTGTAAGAGTCCCACGGATTCGTTTCATAGACCACACCCACGTGGACAAACCAGTAGTGCTGAAGCGCTTCCCAGAATGTCTTCGGAGCGTGTGCAGGAACCCGGCGGCATATTTTTGCCATTTCATTTAATTCTTTTCTTCTCTCGAAGTCTTCTTCTTCCTCAGCCATTTTCTCGAGTTTTTCCGCATAGCGTTCGGCGTAAATCAGCATAGCATCTGCCGCAATATCCATGGCTTTGAGTTCTTCCATTTTATCGTAGTATTCTGGGTCACTGGGTTTTAGTTCCTGCATTTTCTTTTTAATTTCTTCTTTTATGTCTAAAAGCCCATTTTTGAATATTCTTTCGCCGCCGGCAGTATGGCCGGGAGCCCTTTGCTCCATAAATTCCGTCCATATCCCCGCCTTATAAGCCTCCAGCCATTCGGTGGAAAGGTTATCAAAAATAATGTCTCTCAATGTATTTCCTTTCCATGCCGGAATCACTTCCTTCTCGTATAATTCCCGAGTTTTATCGTCCACCCTGTAAGGCATGTTCTCCCTGGAATTCAATATTTCCAGGTCCTTCATGCTGTGAGTACACATTTCCGGATACGTGGGAACTTCCTGCGGGCCGGTCCCTCTCAACCCCACAATCAGCTGACCGTCTTCAACCGGCAGACTTACGTGTTCCATTAAGTACTTGAAAGCCATCGCGCGCTGAACAGGAAATGATTTGCCCGCGGCAATTCCGCTTCTGTAAAATTCGGTAATTATTCTAGCTCTTTCGTCGGATATTCTGACTTCAGCCCGGACACTTTCCTCTCTGAGTTTTGCAATCCTTTCATTCATCGGTCTGACGGCAGCCCTTTTCTTTTGCATTTCTTTTTCAACGGCCACACACCCTAAAGAATCACTCATGGTTTCCGCCTCCCTGATATAATTATTATAAAAGTATTTATTTTCTCATTTTATAATTATATCATATTTTTGCCTATATATTAACATTCTATTTTTATAAAACAACTGCGACAGAAAACTTAATTCCTTTTACGGAGTTATCTGCCGCATAAAGTTTAAAGAAATCAAATTATATATAGTAATATTATCTCTTTTTTTGTTCGCCCCTTGCGGCTATGCTTGCGTAATATATGAAGCCACCCAGAAAAATGGAAATCATAATAACCATCCAAATGACTGTCTCAACCATTTATTTACCTCCCAATTATTTCATTTCACCATTATATGATTTCAATTTTATCCACTTAGCCAATTTATCATTCATAAGATAAAACGCAAGCCCAGCGATAGCAAACTGAACCACTATTGTTCCAACGCTATCTTCAAGGAAGGGATTCCACCAATCACTCGGATGCCATGTTATTGACTGCCAGATCCACCAGCCGAAAAGCACTGCAAATAGCACCGGGAACAGTGTGATGCGAATATTATAAGACTTTCCCACAACAATATCGCTGTCAGGATTAATCAATTCTGTTCTCACTCTATCAACTCCAAATTTGTAAACTGCGAAGGCGAACATGACGCCACTTACAAGAAGCGCTACGCCCCATACCCAATCCTGGTTGTTTAAGAATTTTATGCTGACCGCCGACGGTACGCCGAATATAAATACTGCAATGGAAACGAGGATAGTTGCTTTTTTGCGATCGTAACCAGCGTCAATATAGTTGCGAACTATAACCTCAGTTTGGGGCAATAGCGATGATAGAGCCGCAAATGAGAGCGCCAGGAAGAACAATGAGGCAATCAGTGCGCCTCCAGTGGTATTTGAAAAGAATTTGGTCAGATATATAAAAGTTAGCCCATAATTACCCGATTTTAGTGTTTCTACTGCCGCGGCTTCACTGGGAGAAAAAGCAAACACCAAAGGCAAAACTGCAAGCGCTCCAGTCATCGCTCCGAGCATATCTCCGAATATAACCATATGTGAATTTGCAGCTACGTCTTCATTTTCTTTTGTATAGACAGCGTATGTCAGCATTTCACCCCAGCCGGCTCCTGTCGACCATGATGCTTGTGCAAAAGCATTAAGCCATAAGGCCGGTGTTGCCAGGGAAGCCCATTTGGGCACAAATAAATATTTTAGCCCCAAAACAGCCCCGGGTTTTGAAAGGGCCCATATACCCGTTATAATCAGTGATATGAAAAGGGTGGGTATCATGATTTTATTGGTTTTCTCCAATCCACCTTGAACACCTTTATAGATGATTATTCCGGCTATTACAACGGCAATGAAGTCCCATAAAATTCCCTGGACCGGATTATTTATGGTACTGTCCCACAGGGCTTGACTGTCTAATCCAGGTTTAAAAGTACCAATGACGGCCATAAAGAAATATTTTAAAGCCCAGGAAAATACTACTGCATAATAAAAGGTAATGGCAGCGCATACAAAGGCAGCCCATGCGCCAAACCATGCAAATTTTTTACCAACGAAATCTCTAAAGGAACCAACCGTTCCCATCCTCATCCTTTTGCCGATGGCAATTTCGGTCATCATGAGCGGTAAAGCCCACATGAGATTTGCCACAAGATAAGCGATCAAAAACGAACCTCCGTCATGAAGTCCTGCCATTCTGGGGAATCTCCATATATTCCCCGTTCCTACAGCCATACCTAATGATGCCAATATAAATCCTAGACGACTTCCCCATTGTTCCCTCTCTTCGTTCATCTTTTATCTCCTTTCTTATAAAACAATAGAAAATTAATTAACTTATCACCCCTCATTTTTTATTAATTTAAACTTAGCAAAAGACAAACACCTCCCACTTTCATATTTAGTCTAAAACACATGACGTATAAAACTATCGCAAATATTGTGCCAAGATATTTAAAGTACCGTAAAATTTGAAAATCTCACCCTTAGTTAAAATGGAAATAAAAAAGGTGTCCCATTTTACAGACACCATGAGCTTATTTTTGAGACATTCTCTTAAATTTAATACATCTACTCTGTTATAAATTTTTTTGTAATACCATATTTTTTTATTTTATTATGAAGGGTCTGTCTTGGAATTTTAAGAAGTCTCGCTGCCTCGGCATAATTCCCATTAGCTTTGCTTATAGCCTTTTGAATCAGGTTCTTTTCAAAATTACATATGGCTTCTTCCAGTGGGGGTACATATGAGTTTTTATCTGGATGTTGAAATTCTATTCCTTCAGAAGTTACAAAACAATTTTTCATGGTAACCTCTTTTACCGTAATCATATCCCCATCCATAAAATTTATAATGCTTTCAATCGTGGACTTTAATTCCCTCACATTTCCAGGCCAGGAATAGTTCATAAACATATCCATTACTTCCTGAGAAATGCCTCTTACATTTTTACATAATTGCCTGTTATAAAGTTTTATGAAATGCTCCGTCAGTACAGGTATATCTTCTTTTCTCTCCCTCAGCGGAGGAATTTCCAAAGATATTACATTTAATCTGTAGTATAAATCTTCTCTCAGAAGTTTTTTTTCAACCGCTTTTAAAGGGTGTTCATTAGTCGAAGCAATTACTCTCACATCAACAACAATAGTTTTTGCCCCTCCCAGTCGCCTTATTACCTTATCTTGAAGAACCCTCAACAATTTTGCCTGAAGCTCGATGTCCATTGAATTTATTTCGTCTAAAAATAATGTTCCCCCATCTGCTAACTCAAAAAGACCAGGTCGGTCTTTTGCACCAGTGAAGCTACCTGCTGTAGTTCCAAAGAGTATTCCTTCCAGAAGGGTTTTAGGTAAGGCCGCACAGTTTTGGGCTATAAATGGTTTATTCTTCCTTGTAAAACTTGCGTTATGAATGGCCTGAACCAGTAGTTCTTTCCCGGTTCCGGTTTCTCCGTAAACCAGAACAGGAGAACTGCTTTCCGCTATCTTTTTTGCTTTATCTTTGAGCTCTTTTATGACGGCACTTTTACCGATAATATCTTCAAAAGTATACTGTGCCCGATTTTCGATGTAAACCTTTTGACTTGAAGCTTTCTTATATAATTCTTTTTGTAACGAAACAATCTTTTCGGACAGTTCGCCGACTGTGGAAAAATCCCTGTACAATTCAAAAGCTCCAATAATTTTTCCGTTCTTTATCAATGGCATGGTAGACGTCAGCGTCGTAACCTGCTCTCCACGAAAATTGAAATATGTCTGAACATAATCAATCAGCGGCTTTCCAGTCCTTAATACATAATAAAATGTACTTGTATCCGGCGTTAAACCCGGAAAAATATCCAAAATATTTTTCCCCACGGCACCTTCGGCATCTATCCCCGCCATATGTGTCACAGGTTCATTATAAAATATTACATTTGCATTTGTATCTACGACTAGAATGCCCTGTTTTAAGTGGGTAAGCATGGATTCAAAAAGAAATTTGTAGTCCATAGTCCTTCCCCCTTTATCGGGAAAACGATTTATTTTTTATTCCGCCGCTATCTGTTTCTTTTTCCGGGAGGTTTTTGAGGTTTTTGGAGTCTTTATAGCTTTGGATTCTCCGGTTTTGCATTCTTTAGTTTTTGATCCTTTAGTCTTTACCTCCAGTACTTTTTTTAGAAACTGCCCCGTGTAAGAATCATGGTTTTCCGCCACCTCCTCCGGGGTACCGGTGGCTACCACCTCTCCGCCTCTGTCCCCTCCCTCGGGACCTAAATCTATGATGTAGTCGGCTGTCTTTATGACGTCCAGGTTGTGTTCTATGACTATCACGGTGCTGCCGCCCTCCACCAGCCGGTGCAGCACATCCAGGAGGTTCTGTATATCCGCAGGATGCAAGCCGGTGGTGGGTTCATCAAGAATGTATACGGTGCCTCCATTGCTTTTCCTGGAAAGTTCGGTGGCCAGCTTCACCCTCTGGGCTTCCCCTCCTGATAATGTGGTAGAGGATTGCCCCAGCTTGATGTAGCCCAACCCTACATCCTTCAAGGTCTCCAGCTTGCGCTTGATTTTAGGGATGTTCTGGAAAAAATCCAGAGCTTCCTCCACGGTCATGTCAAGCACTTCAGAGATATTTTTACCCTTGTATTTGACCTCCAGAGTTTCTCTGTTGTAACGCTTTCCCTTGCACACCTCGCAGGGTACATATATATCCGCCAGGAAATGCATCTCAATTTTGATGATGCCGTCTCCTTTGCAGGCCTCACACCTGCCGCCCTTTACATTGAAGCTGAATCGCCCGGGCTTGTACCCCCTCATGCGGGCCTCCGGGGTCATGGCGAATACTTCTCGGATGTCATTAAACACATTGGTATAAGTGGCCGGATTGGACCTCGGAGTCCTTCCTATGGGAGACTGGTCTATATCTATCACCTTTTCTATATGTTCCACGCCCAGAATTTTATCAAAGTCGCCGGCATTTGCCCGGGAGTTATAAAGCTTTTGTTTGAGGACTTTGTACAGTATTTCGTTGATTAATGTGCTTTTCCCCGAGCCTGATACACCGGTGACGCACACGAAAAGCCCCAGCGGAAATCTTACATCGATATTCTTAAGATTATGCTCCCGGCAGCCCTTTAGTTCCAACCATTTTTCACCGGGCTTTCTCCTGATGGCGGGCACCGGAATACTTCTTTTGCCGCTGAGGTACTGTCCGGTTATGGAACCGTCACACTTTTCTATGTCTTCTACGGGTCCCGCCGCCACCACCTGGCCGCCGTGTTCTCCTGCCCCGGGGCCAATATCTATGATGTAATCCGCTGCCCTCATGGTATCTTCATCATGTTCCACCACCAGCACCGTATTTCCAAGGTCCCTGAGTTCCTTAAGGGTCTTTAGCAGCCTTTCGTTGTCCCGCTGGTGAAGCCCTATGCTTGGCTCGTCAAGGATGTATAGCACCCCCACCAGCCGGGAACCGATCTGGGTTGCCAGCCTTATCCTCTGGGATTCGCCACCGGAAAGGGTCCCAGAAGCTCGATCGAGGGTCAGATAATCAAGACCTACATCCACCAGAAATTGAAGGCGGTTTTTAATCTCCTTTAAGACCTGATGGGCAATCATTTCTTCCCTCCGGGTGAGGGGAAGGTTTTCAAAAAAATTCATGGCTTCCCGAATGGAAAAGGCCGTAACCTCTGCTATGGACTTTCCGCCTACCGTCACCGCCAGACTCTCGGGCTTTAGCCTTGTACCCTTGCAGGCGGGGCAGGGCTTTGTGCTCATGTAGTCCTCGATCTCCTCCCGAGACCATTCCGAACCGGTTTCTTGATAGCGCCTCTTCAGATTATTCACAACACCTTCAAAATATCCCCTGAAATGCCTGGTGTTGTCTCCAAAGCGGCTTTCATAATAAAACTCTATGGGTTCCCTGGAACCGTAAAGAATTACATCCACCACTTCCGGAGGCATATCTTTTATGGGAGTATCCACATCGTACCCGTAATGATTCAATACAGCCTTCAGCATCTGATAATAATATCCATCGGGCGAACTGTTCCACGGTTCAACGGCGCCCTCTGAAATGGATTTTGAACGGTCAGGGATGACCAGATCGGGGTCTATCTCCATATTGATACCCAGGCCGCTGCATACCGGGCATGCGCCATAGGGGCTATTAAAAGAAAACATGCGGGGGGTGAGTTCTTCGAGGCTTACACCGCAGTCAGCACAGGCAAAATTCTGAGAAAACAGCATCTCCTGACCATCGATGACATCTATTATCACCAGGCCTTCTGCCTGGGATAGGGCAGTCTCTATGGAATCCGCCAGCCTTGATTCTATTCCCGGTTTTAATACAATCCGGTCCACTATGATTTCTATATTGTGCTTCTTATATTTATCGAGTTTGATTTCCTCGCCGACATCCTTTATCTCGCCATCAACCCGTACCCTTACAAAACCGCTCTTTTTTATCTGGTCAAAAAGTTTCTGGTATTCTCCCTTTCTTCCCCGCACCACCGGGGCCATCACCTGAATCCTGGTACCCTCGGGCAATTCCATGACAGCATCCACCATCTGGTCTATGGTCTGCTGGGTAATTTCCCTACCGCATCTAGGGCAGTGGGGTTTTCCAATCCTGGCAAAGAGCAGCCTGAGGTAATCATAAATCTCCGTCACCGTCCCAACAGTGGACCTGGGATTCTTGCTGGTGGTCTTCTGGTCTATGGAAATGGCGGGAGAAAGACCCTCGATATAATCTACATCGGGTTTGTCCACCTGACCCAGAAACTGTCGGGCATAGGCCGAAAGAGATTCCACATACCGCCTCTGGCCTTCGGCGTATATGGTATCAAAGGCCAGCGTGGATTTTCCGGAACCTGATAGGCCTGTAATAACCACCAGCTTATCCCTGGGAATCTCCACATCGATATTCTTCAAATTGTGCTCCCGGGCACCCTTTACAATGATTTTATCTGTAGGCACTAATCATCACTCCAAAAACAGTTTTCTTCTTTTCTACGTGTACCTTATTGTAATCGAAGGATTTGCCTTTTCGGCAAATCCAGCTTAATCCGACCTCTGGCCTCAGACCTCCGCTTTTAGTCCGACTTCCGCTTTCCGCACTACGCTGAAGGCTTCTGCCTGCAGCTCAAAAATAAGGTCCCTTAGCCTTGCGGCCTTTTCGAACTCCAGATTTTTTGCGGCTTCCTTCATATCCTTTTCAAGTTTTTCAATAAAATTCTTCAGTTCCTTTTTGCTCATCCTGGTTACATCTTTATCCGGCAGGTATTCGGCACCGTCCTCCGCCACTTTTGTTGCCTCGATGACATCCCTCACCGCTTTCTTGACGGTCTGGGGGACTATACCATGCTTCTTGTTGTAATCCATCTGAATTTTGCGGCGCCGGTTGGTCTCATTTATAGCCCTGGCCATGGATTCGGTGACGGTATCGGCGTACATGATGACCTTTCCCTCCACATTGCGGGCAGCCCGGCCTATGGTCTGTATAAGGGAAGTCTCTGACCTGAGAAAACCTTCCTTATCCGCATCCAGTATGGCTACCAGGGACACCTCCGGCAGGTCAAGGCCTTCTCTCAAAAGGTTTATGCCCACCAGACAGTCAAACTTTCCCAATCTCAGGTCCCTGAGTATCTGCAGCCGTTCCAGAGTATGGATTTCCGAGTGAAGGTATCTCACCCTGATGCCGGACTCTTTGAGGTAATCGGTGAGATCTTCGGCCATCTTCTTTGTGAGGGTGGTCACCAGCACCCTCTGGTCTTTTTGAGCCCTTTTCTTTATCTCGGCAATGAGGTCATCGATCTGACCCTTTACCGGTCTTATCTCCACTTCGGGGTCCACCAGCCCCGTAGGCCTGATGATCTGCTCCACCACCCTGGAACTCTTTTCCAGCTCATAAGGACCCGGAGTGGCCGAGAGGAAGACTACCTGATTTATGCGCTGTTCGAATTCCTCAAAGATGAGGGGCCTGTTATCAAAGGCCGAAGGCAGCCTGAATCCGTGCTCCACCAGGGCTTCCTTCCGGGACCTATCCCCAGCCCACATGGCGTGAAGCTGCGGCAGGGTAACGTGGGATTCATCAATTATTATGAGATAATCCTTTGGAAAATAATCCAGAAGGGTGAAGGGCGCTTCTCCCGGCTTCCTTCCGGTAAGATGCCTGGAGTAGTTTTCTATGCCCTTGCAGTAACCCATCTCCCGGAGCATTTCTATGTCATAATTAGTCCTCTGTTCCAGGCGGGCTGCCTCCAGTACTTTACCCTTTTCCCTGAGCTCTGCCAGCCTCTGTTTCAATTCTTCCTGGATGGACTTTATGGCAGACTCAATCTTGTCTTTAGGTGTCGCATAATGGGATGCGGGGAAAATGGAGACATGGTTTCTCTGCCCTATTATTTCACCGGTTAAGGTATCCACTTCTGTGATCCTATCGATGGTATCCCCGAAAAATTCCACCCGGATGGCCCTTTCCGTAAAGGATGCCGGGTATATTTCCAGCACATCACCGCGCATCCGGAAGGTCCCACGCTGGAAATCGTATTCGTTGCGGCTGTACTGGATATCTATCAGTTTGCGGACTACTTCGTCCCTCTCTCTCTCCATACCCGGCCTGAGAGAAATAACCTGATTTTCGTAATCTTCGGGAGAACCCAAACTGTATATGCATGAAACGCTGGCAACTATAATCACATCCCTGCGTTCGAAAAGGGCAGCAGTGGCCGAGTGTCTTAATTTATCAATCTCGTCGTTTATGGAAGAGTCTTTTTCGATATAGGTGTCTGTCTGGGGTATATATGCCTCGGGTTGATAGTAGTCATAATAGCTCACAAAGTACTCTACCGCATTGTTGGGCAGGAACTCTTTGAGTTCGCTGCAGAGCTGTCCCGCCAGGGTCTTGTTGTGGGCTATCACAAGAGTGGGTTTCTGGACCTCCTGTATGAGGTGGGCTATGGTAAAAGTCTTGCCGGTGCCGGTAGCCCCTAAAAGGGTCTGGAACTTATATCCCTTTCTGACTCCTTCGGCCAGCTCTTTTATGGCTCTGGGCTGGTCGCCCCGCGGAACATATTCGGAAATTACCTGAAAGTTCCCCATAAAAACACCTTCTTTTCGTTTCAGTATCATCATTTTTAATATTCTTCGGCGCTATATTCTATCACTAAACCATATCGTTAGATTATTATATCATATAATAATTTCCATGAAAAGAGAAAACACGAAAATATGTTCGGTGCAGAACCAAAGCTTAAAAGCTTAATTAAAAAGGAAGCAAGGGAACCGTCCCGGTGCTTCCTAAAAAGTGGAGTTTATATATATAAACCTTTCGGTTGTTTTCGGCTGCCTTCGGCAGCCTCTTATGTTAAAGGGAGGGAAAACTTTATTCATGCTTATAATAGGCTGAAAGACAGTCCTGATATTTTTGTGGCAAAATGTAAAAACCGGGGTCATCCCGGTTTTTAGTTCATGTAAATGATCTTGTTCCTGCGGCGGGTGAAAAAACCACTGGATTTCCTGCCATAAGTATCCTTGTCGCCGGATTGAGTATCTATGCTCATTATTTTCAGCATGATCTCCCGCTTTTCATCTCCAGTTGCAGTGGTATAGGCTTTCAGCAGCATATCTCTTTCGCGGTCTAAGTACTCGTTTCTTGTCATCGATTTCCCTCCTTTTTCTGCGTATTTTTTATATATGAGTATAGGAAAATTAGTACAATAATTATAAAGACTGTTAGTTCTTTCACAAACATTATAGCATACTGTAAACTTCCGTTCAAGTATATAAAGTTAAAAAAATCGTATAATTTTCGAAAAATTATCTTTTAATCTCTATTTTTCTTTATTTATCGATGTATTTCATCTAAATGTTATTTTCTCCAGATTCCTGTTTTTTATACAAAAAAACCCGAAATTTTCGGGCTCATAAAACATAATTTTTCAACTTACCTATACCTTCTATGACAACCTCCACGGTATCCCCCTTTTGCATGGGGCCGATACCTGCGGGGGTGCCGGTCATCACCACATCGCCGGGCATAAGGGTCATCACCCGGGACATGAAGCTTATGAGTTCATAAACAGGAGTTATCATCATCGCAGTTGAAGAACTCTGTTTCAGTTCACCGTTTAGATATGTCTGTATTTTAAGGTTGTCAGGATTTAGCTCTGTTTCGATCCATGGTCCCAGTGGACAGAAAGTGTCGAAGGATTTGCCCCTGGTCCACTGTATATCCTTTTTCTGCAGGTCCCGGGCCGTAACATCATTGCCGCAGGTATATCCCAGGATATACCGGGGAATATCCTCAGGCGGCACATTTTTGCATGCTTCTTTTATAACCACAGCCAGTTCACCCTCATAATCCACCCTTTGGGACATGTCAGGATATATGATTCCATCGCCGGGGTTTATAACGGCAGTGGGTGGTTTTAAAAATAATGTAGGTTCTTCAGGAATTCCTTCCCCCATCTCCAGGGCGTGTTCTCTGTAGTTTTTCCCCACGCACACTATTTTGGAAGGAGCTGCGGGGGCGAGTAGTGTTACTTCCGAAATATTGTAACGGTTTTTGCCTGTTTTTAATTTGCCGAAGACATCTCCTTTTATTTCTGAAATAGAATCCATGTCCAGAACTCCGTATTTTACCTCATCATTATACTTGAATCTCACAATTCTCAATCTAAGGCCCTCCTATTTTATTTAATCCAGCTTTTTACATTTTACTATATTATTTGACATTAATCAATGGATTATTTTTTTGTACGCTATTGACAAATCTATTAAACCATGCTAACATGTTAATCAACAAAAACGAATATAAAAAACTCTTATCGAGAGCAGGCTGAGGGACTGGCCCTATGACGCCCGGCAACCGGCAGCGAAAAGTTTCTCACTGCATCGGTGCTAATTCCTGCAGAACGATATGTTCTGACAGATGAGAGGGTTTACGATGCCTCTTCTTGTCGTCAGAAGGGGTTTTTTATTTTCATTTTAAACGGAGGTTTACGATTAATATGATCTATATAAAAAACCTCACTAAAGTGTATCATTCGGATTCAGGCGATGTGAAAGCCCTGGACGAGGTCAACCTTCACATCAAAAAGGGAGAAATCTTCGGTATAATAGGTCTCAGCGGTGCGGGCAAGAGCACGCTGCTCAGGTGTATCAACATGCTGGAAAAACCTACTTCCGGTTCGGTAGAAATAGACGGTGTGGAAATGACTTCCCTCTCCCCCAATGAATTAAAAGAAATGCGCAAAAAGATAGGCATGATCTTTCAGCATTTCAACCTTCTTACTTCCAGAAATGTAAGGGGCAATGTGGCCTTTCCTCTGGAGATAGCCGGTGTGGATAAAAAGACTATTAATCAAAAGGTGGAAAGACTGCTGGACCTGGTGGGGCTCTCAGATAAGGCGGATAGTTTCCCCTCACAGCTTTCCGGAGGTCAGAAGCAGAGGGTGGGCATTGCAAGGGCATTGGCCAATGACCCGAAGGTACTGCTGTGCGATGAAGCCACTTCAGCCCTGGACCCCCAGACAACCCTTTCCATTTTAAACCTCCTAAAGGATATCAACAAGAAATTGGGAATTACCATAGTGCTTATCACCCACGAGATGAATGTTATAAAGCAGATTTGTAACAGTGTGGCAGTCATCGAAAAGAGTAGAGTGGTGGAACAGGGGTCGCTGCTGGAGGTCTTTGCAAATCCAAAGACCGATACCGCAAGAAACTTTTTAAAATCGGTCACCCTGTCGGAGCTGCCCGAGGAACTAAAGGAGAGGATCCGCAATTTAGACCACGGTCACCTGGAAGGCAGGATTGTAAAGATAGGCTTCTTCGGCAAAGTCACCGCCGAGCCCGTCATATCCACCCTTGTCAAAAAGTTCGATGTGGATGCCAATATTCTATACGGCAACATTGACCATATCCAGGATACTCCTTACGGCATGCTGGTGGTGGAGCTCCGGGGAAAAAATGGCGGTGCAAACAGTGCTATTGAATATTTAAAAACTCTGGGGCTTAAAGTAGAGGTGATAGTAAATGTCTGAAACCATAAACCTTCTCCTGGTGTCATCCTGGCAGACCATTTACATGGTGCTGGTATCGGTGTGTATAGCCACAGTTTTCGGTATACCCCTCGGAATATTACTGCTGATTACCGATAAAGGCCACATACTTCAAAATGGTCCCCTGAATAAGGTGCTGGGGACAATAGTGAACATATTTCGGTCTGTCCCCTTTATAATTCTTCTCATCGTACTTATACCTTTTACAAGGTTTTTGGTGGGGACTTCCATCGGGACTACCGCCGCCATAGTTCCCCTTTCCATAGCCGCTATTCCCTTCATGGGGCGGCTCACGGAGACCTCCCTCCGGGAAGTTGGCCGGGGAATTATCGAAGCGGCCCAGGCTATGGGAGCTTCTCCGCTTCAAATAATTACAAAGGTGCTTGTCCCCGAGGCGTTGCCATCTATCGTCTCAGGAATCACCATCACCACGATAAACCTGGTAGGATATTCCGCCATGGCAGGCGTCATAGGAGGAGGTGGTCTCGGAGACCTGGCAGTAAGATACGGTTACCAGCGTTTCATGCCGGATATCATGCTGTATACCGTCATAATTCTGGTGGTCATGGTGCAGTTGACCCAGATGCTGGGAGATTTTACAGTAAAGCAGATTTCCAGAAATCGTTGATTAACGTTCAGGAGATTCCAATCAAAATAATGTAAAGGAGATGTTAGAATGAAGAAAACTTTAGTACTGATTCTGGTATTGGGCCTTTTTCTGGCAGTCATCGCAGGATGTGGTGCAAAGCAAAATTCCGCTTCTACCCCCGGTGAGCAATCCCAGGATAAAAGCTCACAAGAGGCAAAGCCTGTAACCATAAAAGTGGGAGCTTCTCCAGTCCCCCATGCGGAAATACTGAATGTGGTAAAACCCATTCTTGAAAAAGAAGGCATTAAACTGGATATAGTGGAATTCACCGACTACAATCAACCCAACCTGCAGCTGGCTGACAAACAGCTTGATGCCAATTATTTCCAACATATTCCCTATCTCGAAAAATTCTCAAAAGATCATAACCTTGATCTGACCTATATTGCAAAAGTCCACATAGAACCCATGGGAGTTTATTCGAAAAAGGTTAAAAACCTGAATGACTTAAAAGAAGGCGCCAGCGTGGCCATACCCAATGATCCCACCAATGGCGGCAGGGCTTTGCTGCTCCTGCAAAAAGCCGGTGTATTAAAATTAAAAGATGGTGTCGGCATCAACGCCACCGTCAATGATATTGCTGAAAATCCCAAGAAACTCAAGATTCAGGAACTGGAAGCCGCCACACTGCCGAGAGTGCTTCAGGATGTGGATGCGGCTGTCATAAACACCAACTATGCTCTGGAGGCAAAACTGGTACCCACCAAAGATGCCCTGGCCATTGAATCCGCCGACTCTCCCTATGTGAATATCCTGGCTGTGCGCAAAGGTGATGAAAACAGGCCGGAACTTAAGAAACTGGCCGAGGCATTGAATACCCCCGAAGTCAAAAAATTCATTGAGGATAAGTATCAGGGTGCCGTAGTTCCCGCATTCTAAAAAAGACAAGAAAGACAAGGGGACGGTTCCTCTGTCTAAATGAAAAAGACAGGGGAATTCTTCCCTTGTCTTACTTTATAAAATTATAAAGGTGATTCATTTGATTAATGAAAAACAAAAGATAGGAGTAATTGCGGGCACGCCGGTAGATACTCAAATGGGAGTAGATTTTATCCTGGCAAAGGGCCATGAAGCCATAGGAGTTCCTACCGCATCCTGCCCCCAGGAACAAAATCTTCTTCAGTTTTTAAGTCCTGATGTACTTACCGAAAAAGTGTCGAATATAATAAAGGGCTTTCAGGAAAAGGGCATTTACAGGACCATGTTATATTGCAACTCCCTTTCATCGGCTATAAATCTTGAAAAAATAAAAACATCTTTCCCCCAGAGCCGTATAATGACACCACTGGACGTATATGAAAATCTTGCTTCACGATACAAAAATATTATACTTTGGGCTGCTAACGGTCAGTGCTTGGAAGGAATAGAAAAAATATTTTATGAGAAAAACCCTTTCATAGATATAATGGGTTTTTCAATGCTCCCGGTGATAAAAGCCATCGAGGCTCTGGAGCCGCCGGCTCAGATAATAGACAGGTTCAATTTAAACCATATTGTAGCGGCATCCGACAAAGCCGAATGTCTGGTGCTGGGCTGCACTCATCTTCCCTACCTTAAAGAAAACCTACAAAAAAAAGGCCGGTATCGCCATCATTGACCCGGCCGAGGAAATGCTCGAAAAACTTCTTAGTGATTAGGTAATCACTTTTTCAGCCACCTTATCAACCGGGAGAAGATACCGGCCTCTTCCATCACCACATATGTTACATTCTCATCATCTGGCACTAAAATGGCACCAAGGAAATTTATCCCGTCGGGATATGCATTCATTTCGGGGTTTTTTATTTCTCCATTGCTTTTTTTTACTGCCAGCCACAAAAATGTGGGAAAAGCGTCCAGCACCTGTTTCAATTCCTGGGGGGTATTTACAGGTTTATCATTGACGGACAAAATGATGTCCCCGGGTCCGAGACCCATTTTTTCCGCCGGCGAACCTTTGACCACATCTAAAACCATTTGGCCCTGTGGTGGATGAATAAAAAGAGGCTTTTCGCCCTTTTGTGATATTTTACCATAAATGATCAAAAGCTCATGAGCAACAGGTGCAAAGGTTGCTGCTATGAAGGCAAAAATCCTATATCTCGAAGCCAGCACAGACAAAAAAAGCAGGATTCCGCTGAAGGCCAGAAGGTTTAAAGCCGAAGAACGACACCGGTTTCTGGGTGTCATCGTCAGTGCAATGTCACCATATCCCAGGGCCGCTACCACAGGAAACATCATGAAAATGGCATTGGGATTTTTAAGAACATCCGGGAAGGGTTTTATCAAAGGCCACCAATCGGGCATCCGTATCAGGGTTTGCTGGGGTATCTGCGCTGTTACGATAGTTAAAAGCATTATGGGGACGGGCCAGAATTCCTGTAGCGAAAAACCGCCTATGATACCGTACTTTTCACTTTTTATAAAAATCGGTGCTGTATTGATATATCCCGCAAAAAATATGAGCGTGCTTTCCACCAGATGGAGTACCGCCACCAGGGCCATGAGGCCTGCCACATCCACCCTGGGAAAACCGAATATAAGTGAAAAAAGCGATACTAGCCCCCCTGCATAGGAAAAGCACATAAGATGGGGATGAATTAGCATCAAAAGCAGTGCCAGGGGCCATACATACACCAGGCCTGCTTCGGTTATGCTAACTCCCAGTAGCATCACCACCAGACTCCCTACAAGGCCACCGAGGCACCCGTAGAAAATGGCATAAAGCACTTTTTCCTGGGGTTTTATTTTTATGGTACCGAACATTTTCTTTTCCATTTCGGCTGTTCTCTTATACTGAGTCCAGACCAGCAGGATCACTATCCAGAAAAAAGGACTGAGTATGGCCCAGGGCAGTCCCTGCAGTATCAGGTAAATGATTTTAAAAAAAGGAAACATGTATATCGCCTCTATCTGCCGGCAGTAATGGAAGCCCTCAATATTTCCAGGGCTTTTGCCAGCTGGTTATCCTTTTCTTTCGGAACCAAAAAGGGATTCAATCCTTTATTCAACTCCGCCTTTACATTTGGCTGGATTCCTACACCATCTATGCTTCTTCCGCTGGGGATAAAATACCTGGCAATGGTTATCTTCAGACCCGCTCCGTTCTCAAAGGGCTCCAGTTCCTGGACCGACCCTTTTCCAAAAGTCTTTGTCCCCACCAGTATTCCCGCCTTATAATCCTGAATGGCTCCCGCCAGTATTTCCGATGCGCTGGCGCTATTTTCATTTACCAGCACCACCAGAGGAATGGATAATTTGCTTTCACCCGAATAATATTCTTCCAGTTTATTTTTATTCCTGTCCTCGGTGTATACCACCAGGCCTTTGCCCAGTATTCGGTCCGCCACTTTTACGGATTCATACAAAGAACCTCCGGGATTGTTTCTAAGGTCCAGTATAAGTCCCTTCACGCCTTTCTTTTTCAGTTCTGTTATGGCATTGTTAAATTCGTCGGATGTATAGGAATCAAAAGATGTGATTTTTATATATCCGATATTTTTATCCAGCATTTCGTATGCTACGGTTTTTAACCTGATATTATCCCGCACCAGTTCAAATTTAAGCAGGTTCTTTATTCCCGGCCGCTCTATGTATAAGGTTACTTTTGTGCCTTTTGGTCCCCTGAGAAGTCTCACCACATCGTCTATACTCCTGCCCCTTATGTCAACGTCATCCACTTTTATTATCCTGTCCTGCGGAAGAATGCCCGCTTTTTGAGCCGGAGTCCCTTCTATAGGGGATATCACTATCACCGCACCCGTTTTCTCATCGGAACCTAGAGAAATCCCCACACCCTCAAAGGACCCGTTCACTGATATCATAAAATCTTCAAACTCGGCGGGATTCATATATATAGAGTAGGGATCCTCCAAGGACTGAACCATTCCTCTTATGGCCCCTTCCACCAGAGAAGAATCGTTAACATCTTTCACATATTTGGCCTTGATTATTTTCATTACATCAGCTACGGGTTTTAACTTCTCCAGGTCATCTATCTTTTCGGTCGGCTCAGGTTGTTTATTCCCGGAAAGGGTTGTTTCCATTGGATTTTTTTTAAAAACATAAAAGGGGCTGCTTGCTGTCCTGGCCCCCAGAATAAATGAAAGCAGCGATACTGTTATACACACTACCGCCACTTTTATAACATTTTTCCATCTATCAGTCAGCATTAGTCTCCCACCTTGCAAAACAATATCATCTATATAATATGTAACACAGGTATATTATATCACTTATTTTAACCAATTCCAAGGGTTGACATGCTGACCATCTTTAATTACTCCAAAATCCAGATGCGGTCCCGTGGACCAGCCCGTGCTGCCTACCAGTCCTATCTTATCGCCTTTCTTGACCTTTTCCCCATCATTTACCAATATCTTCGAAAGGTGGGAATACCGCGAGGAAATCTTATCGCCATGGTCAATAATGATGGTATTGCCGTATCCGCCGTACCATCCGGTGTAAATAACTACACCGTCATCAGCAGCCACCACGGTAGAATCCGTAGGTGCAGCTATATCTATTCCCTCGTGAAATCTCCTGGACTTGAATATGGGGTGAACCCTCCAGCCGTAATCGGAAGTAACATTGGTAGAGCTAGGCACCGGCCAGCGGAATACTCCGGTCCCCATGTATGCTCTCTTGCTCTTGGCTTGAAGTTCTTGAATCATCCTGGCCAGGCGCGCGGCGTCTTCCTGGAGCTTGTCCTCCTGGCGCTCATACTCTTTTCTTTGCTCTTCCAGTTCATCATAAAGTTTCTTCCTGTCGGCCTGTCTGGAAGCTATGGTGGCTTTCTGACGGCTTATGTTCTTCTTATGTTCCGCTATCTGCCTGTGTTGTTCCTCCAGTTCTGCTTTCTTCTGTTCTACAATTTCCTTTTTCTCCCTGAAATCCGCCAGCAAATTTTTATCGGAGTCGATTATCCTTTTGACCATGTCCAGCCTTGTCAGGAAATCGGAAAAACTGGAAGATGCCAGCAGCACTTCTATGTAATCCACCGGCCCAGTCATATACATAGCTTTTATACGGATATTAAGGGTTTCCTGCTGATTTTCCACCTGGGCCTGGGCTGCTTCCAGCTCTTGCTGAGTGTTGACCAGTTTCTGCTGGGTGTCTCTGAGCTTTGCTTCGGTAGCAGCCAGTTCATTCTGAGCTTTTTTAAGGTCATTTTCTATAACTGCCAGTTCGGAAGCCACATCCCGTCTCTTGTTATTTACATCCTTGAGTCTGTTTCTTATACTGGTAATTTTAGACTGGATTGCCTGCTGTTGTTTTTTCAAATCCTGCAGGTCTATGGCAAAAGCGGAAACTGTGTTGGCGCAAATAAATATTACTGTTAACAGTATCGACAATAATCTATATTTTTTCTTGACCAATCCTATCCTCCTTTCCCCAGAACAGCTTTTATCATACATGCAGGAAGCGCCTTATGGAAAAACTGCTTCCAAAAGCCCCTATAAACATACCTATGGCCAGAAAGCCCAGGGCAAAATTATAAAATTCCTCCATGGGAATAAGAGATATCATTGGGATATTTAACCTCACGATATTATAAAGATAATTGTATCCACCGGCAAGGATACCTATGGCTATGGCTGCACCGATAAAGCCCAGCACCATGCCTTCTATTAGAAAAGGCCAGCGCACAAACCAGTCGGTGGCGCCTATATATTTCATTATGTTTATTTCCCTGCGCCTGGCAAAGACCGTAAGCCTTATGGTGTTTGATATGATAAAAATGGACACCGCCGCAAAAATAGCCATAATGACCAGGCCCAGGAGCCTGACCCAGTAGATGATGTTAAATAATTTCTCTACCACTCCCTTTCCGTATTTAACTTCCTCAACCCCCTGCAGGTGCTGGATTTCTCCAGCCACGCGGGCTACATCCTGGGGGTTGTCGACTTTTATCCTGAAGGAGTTGGGCAGGGGATTGTCAATTCCTTCCAGCAAATCTTTCCCCACCTGCTGCTTAAATTCCTCCAGGGCAGCCTCCCTTGAAACAAACTTAATTTCTTTTACACCGCTCACCGAGGATATCTCTGCATTCAACCGGGTAATACCGCTGCTATCCACCGTATCCTCCAGGTATGCAGTTATTTCAACCTGAGATTCCACATCTTTTAAAATGTGGTCAAAGTTTACCGATATTAACAAGAAAGAACCAAGTATGATAAGAGCAGAAGCCACCGCTCCTATAGAAGCCAGACTCATCCATCGGTTCCTAATAAGGCTGATAAAGGCTTCCCTGAAAAAATAGTTGAATGTCCTAAGCCTCATTGCTGTATACACCTCTTTCTTCGTCCCTTACCAGCCGGCCTTTATCCAACTGTAAAACCCTTTTTCTCATGGCATTGACCAGCTCCCTGGCGTGGGTGGCAACAACCACCGTGGTCCCCCTCTTATTGATATCGCTCAATAATTTCATAATATCCCATGATGTGTCGGGGTCAAGATTACCCGTCGGTTCATCGGCTACCAGCACATCCGGCTCATTTACCAGTGCCCGAGCCAGGGCTACCCTCTGCTGTTCCCCTCCCGAGAGCTCGGAGGGCTTTGCATCAGCTTTATGGGACAGCCCCACTCTTTCCAGCACCTGAGGCACCTTTTTTCTTATTTCTTTGCCGGATGCCTCCACTACTTCCATGGCGAAAGCCACATTCTCATAGGCTGTCTTTTCGGGCAAGAGCCTGAAATCCTGAAATACAATGCCTATGCGCCTCCGAAGAAACGGGATATCCCTGTTCCTCATCCTGGTGATGTTCTTGCCGTTGAAAAATATCTGGCCCTTTGTGGGCAATTCTTCACGGAACAACAGCTTGATAAAGGTGGACTTTCCCGCCCCGCTGGGACCTACTATAAATACAAACTCTCCTCTGGAAATCTTTAAATTTATATCCTTTAAGGCGGTAAGACCGCCCGGATATACTTTGGAAACTCCATACATTTCTATCACATAAACCACTCCCGATGTATTTACACCTATCTTTTAAACTTCGACGTCAATCTTAAAATTCCTTCATAAAAGACAATAAAAATATGGAAATTATCAAAGTTCGCCAGCATTTTATAGTATATCATCAAAATAATCCATTTCTCAACATCTGCGACCGACGTACAGCGCTTTCTGGACAAAAAAGCTTGTTCTTCACCAAATTAACCAGCGTGATTCGTAAGAAATTGTCTATATCCCATAATAAGCCAAAAAAAATAGCGGGACGCCATAGGCGGCGTCCCCTACTAGCTATCGATATGTCACCCTTGCCTTACTCTCCTCCTAACCTCTTCTGGTATCAGATCCTCTACTTTTCCCGTTGCCAGACAGATGTTCGTATCGGCTGCACCATAATAAACCAGGATTTCGTCGTCATCATCCAGAACTTCTTTATCCAGAGCCGGTACTGCACCGCAGGTGAACACCACATTGGGCACCCAGCATTCACCTTTTTTCCCTATCTCACACTCGGTTTCAGGAGACAGTATGGGATTGGGAGAACGGTAAAGCAGCCGTCCCGGGTCTTTTAAGTCCACAAGGATAACCCCCAGCCTGTAAATCATTTCTCTGTCCACCCCGTGGTATATTAGAAGCCAGCCGTATTTCGTCTTTATGGGCTGGGCGCCGGCCCCAATTTTCAGGGAATCCCACATCAAGCCTGACCTGGGTCCCATTATTATCTTATGCCCATCCCTGGGCCATGGGAATATCAGTTCATCTGAATAAGCTATCCATATGCTGGGCTCTATGCGGTGATATATAACATATTTGCCCTCAATTTTTTCCGGAAACAGAAAGGCATCTTTATCCCAGAGGCCCGGGAAGGCAAATCCCCTTCGCTTCCACCTATCGAAATCCCTGTTCAAGAAATCCTTTACAGGTATGGATGCTGCCGCTATCTGGGCCACTACCCCGTCATAGGCGGTATAAAGCATGAAAATCTCATCATCGATTACCACAACTCTAGGGTCCTCACATCCTTTCCTTTCCTGTTCTCTTTCGGGAATAAAAATCGGCTTATCCAGTCTTTCAATTATATTGTAACCATCCGAAATGGCAAGGCCTATCCTTGAAACTTCATCCTGTCCGAAAGCCCGGTAAAGCAGGTAAACCCGGTCCTTGACCCTCAAAGCCGCAGTATTGAGCACAAATTTATTTTCCCACCAGTGCTCCTTTATGGGATTCAAAATAGGATTATGGGGAAACCTCTTGAGCATTCCTGCTTTAGGCCAATTTTCCACTTCCTGGATTACAATTTCTTCCAGCGGGGGCTTTACGCCTAAAAGCACCACGGTCAAATCGCTGCTCTCCCTGCCCTGGCTTATGAGTTGGAACACCTGTTCCATTATTTCCGCAGGGTTATATCCCATTTCTTTATAAATTTCCTCCAGCAGGTCATGATTGAACCAGTCCCTCTCTATGTGTAAAAACAGAGGGGTCGGTATACCTTCTCCTCCTTTAAAACTATAGCTGGCCCAGGTCCATGCCGAACACGGAAGGAAGGTGCCGTCTTCCAGCACCAGGCTGAGGCCGTAGCCCTCCGCCATAGCCGCTATCCTACCAGAATCCTCCGCCCGGTTTTCCTCGGCAAGGCAAGCGGCCAATTTTTTTAACTTTACGGTTAACTGCCGGTGGTGCCAGTTTTCAAAGATATGATGGGCGGAAAACATGGCTTTACCGTAATGTCCTAAAATGGAATTTACAAATTTCCTTCCCACTTCTTTCCGTTCCCGGGCATAGGTTTTCCACAGGTCTGAAAAATGTTCCGCCTCCACTATGCTCTTGGCAATCCTAGTGAAATAACGGAGCTTGGGATAATCGCCGCCCATGCCCTTGCCCAGGTTCATTATGGCTATTCGGCCGGTGAGGCGGTTGAGGTCCGATATCTCTCTAAGCTCGCTCAATGCGGGAAACTTGTTCCTGCTCACTACCAAGGGGTAAAGCTCCACTTCCTCAAAGCTGTCGGGTCTAAGGTTATCCTTTAACCAGTGGAAAATGCGGTCAAAATAGTCTTTGTCTTCAGTAAACTGGGCCAGGGTCAAAATATCCCTGACTTCCATGTTGTCCAGAAGCTGCCGCATGTTTTTAAAGCCCAGCCTTATTACAAGATTTCTCGGTGGATACTCATACAGGAGCTTCCTCAAGATTTTCCACTTCACCACTGTGATTTTTTTATGGGGGAAAATGTCAAAAAGTTTGTTGATCATATTCATGGTGCCTTCTTCGGTATACAGGTCTCCGGGGCATAAACTATCAATGGTTTTTTCCAGCTGTGCCATGAAATTTGCATAGTTTCTACCGATTTCCCCCGAGGGAGCTCTGCTATCAATGTTGATCATATGCAGGAAATTCCTGAAAGAGTTCTCATATTTCTTTTGCAATTTCTTAAAAATATTTCCGGTGAGGATTTCCCTTTTGTCAACACCGTTGAGCTTTTTAGGTAGGGTTATAGGAACGCCGGGGATAAATTCAAGATAGTCCAGCGGTGTAAGCACCGGTCTTGTTTCTTCAGCTTTTTGCACCCATTTCTCAATAAACCCGGATCTGTAATCCACGAAAGCCTGCCTGTGTTCATCATATATATCCCGGGCCCTTGCCGCTATAACTTTGCCCGCATCCAATCCGCTTCCGGCCACGGTTTTCTCAAGAGCAGCCATTTCCTTTAAAAACCCGGCGATCACGCCATCATAGACCGCTGTAAGAGATTCCAGAATATCGTCTTTTTCCATATCCCTCTGAAAACTGTAAGCCAGAAGGAACTCATATACCATTTTTGCCCATGCTGAAAAATCCATACTGCCCGGAACATCTTCCGGGATTCCTTCCAGCATTTTTATGGACTCATGGCTTAAAACCCCGCTCATGAAATTCCGGTAATGGAAAAAACCCTCTTTAAAAGAGTCCTCAAAATCCATATAATTGCACATGACTTCCAGGGGTAGCTCCCTGTTCTCCCCGCCAATAATGTCAGGGGTTCTAACTGCGGGTTTTCGCTTTAACCAGATATCCTCATCCCTTTTAACACATTCAAACAGGGTACCGGCCATCTGTTTGAAAACCAGGTTTTTCTTGCCGAAAGTGACCGGCGATAACTTTGCCCCAAGATGGACTTCACAGATCCTTTTTCCCCACCTCAGAGCCGTAGTTACAAGCCACGGATTAATGCCATACCCACCGGTATGTTCCCTGCACTGATCAAATTCCGCACAAAAATCTTCCACCAGGTCGTGAGTAATGGAAAATACACCGCTGAGGGGGTCGGAAAATTTAATGCCATAAAGGGCGGAAATTAGAGGCGATACCATCATGGTCCCTGCCATGTCCTCAAAGGGATGACGCCTGAAACCGGCTATGGCCATGTCATATTCGTCCAGAATCGGTTTTATGAGTCTGTCGATCCATTCAGGCTTTAATCCCCGATTATCCCGGCTGTCAAGGTCGGCCTCCAGGAGCACCACATCAGCTTCATAAATGCGTGCCAGTTCGAATATGGCCCTGATGCTCCATCCTCTGCCATTTATCCCCTGGGGCATCACAAAAGCGGTAAGAGGGGAGTTTTTATATTCCCCCCTGAGTCTATCAAGGCTTTGTTTCCCCGCCGGGTCTCCTACGCAAACCACCAGCCTTTTCGACTGCCGGGTTTCACGGCTGTCTAAAGCATTCTTTACGACCTTAAGCAGGGTTTCATCTTCATTATAAAAGGGGATGCCGATAATAACATCCACCTCTTCAATTCGTTCTACCTGCTGTTTGGCCTTGTTTATGGTTTCATTAAAAAGGTCTCCCATATTCATATATCCATATTTTACCACAGGAGCTCCTCCTTAAACCGCAGGGATTAATCTTTGCCTTTTTTTCTCAATAACATCTTTCAAAACCTGATGTGCCATGAGGAAAGAAATTACCGCCTCCGCCCCCTGGTTCAGGTTCACTCCGTCGGGAACCAGAGCGTCATGGCAGCCCTGGGTGTCTTCATTATACAGTGGTACACCATTGATGTTTTTCCCCCAGTACCAGTCATATGCGGTCTGGGCTTTAAATATATATTCCATTTCACCGGTGACAATAAAGGCTTCCAGACACGCTAACACCACCGAAGCAGCATCCACTGGCTGCTGGTCATAAGGTGGAATGAGACTTTCTTTCTGCCACCAGCCGCGGTTGCCCACAATATTCAGGTAGCCCTTTTGAAACAGGGAGTCTATCAGGAAATTTAGTGTATCCCTGGCAACTTTCAATGCACTGCTATCGCCGCTAACCCTGTAAAAGCTAAAAAGAGAGTGGGGCAATAGGGCGTTGCAGTAAGTAAGCCTGTCTTCAAACCAAAGCCAATTCTGGCCTCGGTTCATTTCATACAGTCTTATAAGTCTTTGTGCCATGTTTTTTGCCTTTGGCAGAAGGTATAAATTCCGGCAGCAGCTTATGAGGTTCACCACTCCCAGCAGAGTATAGGCCAGGGCTCTGGGTGAATTAAACTGCAAAGCCCGGGGAAGTGCTTTTTTTAACATTTTTCTTGCCATTTTTTCGGTTTCAGGTATGCCGCAGTCCACGGCAAAACTTGCTGCCAGAATCCCCCTGCCTATGCTGTCCTCGGAGTTTATCACCGGTAAAAATTTGCCATCTACTTTTAGGTTCTGCCATACGCCTTTTGAATCCTGGGCCTCCTCCAGAAACCGGGCATATATATTTATGAGCCTTTCCCTCTCCTCCGCTTCCATTCCCATGGCCACCACCAGCGCTCTGGCATTGTCATCTACAGTATATCCGCTTTCCTTAAGGGGTCTCGATTTATCCGCAAACTGGATAATACCGGTGGAATCGGTCATGTTCACAAGATGCCGGTACACTTTTAATACACCTTCCTCTCAGCATTTACCTGAAGGATACTCTGCAGTATGTTTACATAATTTTTGGCCACTTCCGGCCAGAGCATGGTCTTGCCGAGCTTCGAGGCCTTCTTTTCAAGCTGGGCTTTCAACTGGGGACTTGAAAGAATCCTGTCTATTAATATGGCAATTTCTTCCGGGTTTGCCTGAGATGCCACCAGACCTCTGCCGTCACCCAGCACCTCCAGGGAGTAGTCATAGGGAGTTGAGACAATAGCCCTCCCGCAGCCAATGGCATAGGACAGGGTGCCGCTTACTGCCTGGCTGCGGTGGGGATATGGCGTCAAATATACATCGGTCATATACAGTATTTCTCCCAATTCTTCCAGGCTGATGAACCTGTTGATAAATTTTATGTTGTCTTCCACATGGACCTTTTCAATCAAATCCAGCAGGGAATCGCGGTATGCCTCACCCATTCTTTTCTTCAAATTTGGATGTGTTTCACCTGCCACCAGATATATTATACCCGGGTATTTTTCCTTTAAATATGATATAGCCTTTATACCCAGTTCTATTCCCTTGCCGGGACCGATGAATCCGAAGGTGGTCACCAGAGGTCGTCCGGCTATATCATAAACTCTTTTCAGGGCTTCCCTGGGTTTTTCCTTAAAAATGGGCACCCCATGGGGAACTACAAAAATCTTTTCAAGTGGAACACGGTAAACTCTATTTAAAAGTTCTGAAGAACGGCGGGTCATACACATGACCGCCAGCGCTTTTTTCCCCAGTTTTGCCAGGATACCCCGCTGACGAAATCCAGGATGGGGCAAAACCGTATGTGTATTTAAAATAAAGGGCTTTTCCAGATTGCATGCAAAATCAAGAACATAAGCCCCATCCCGGCCGCCGAATATGCCATATTCGTGCTCAATAAATACCGCATCCACTTCAGCCGAGTTCAGAAATTCCGCGGCTATATGGAAATCGTCCTTCCTGTCTTCTTTCAGTTCGAAAACCACCTCCGGCGGATAGTTATACGAAGAATTTTTGTCGGTAATGGCTAGTATCGAAACATTTTGCCCCCAAAGAGCTAAATTGTTCTTCAAATCTCTCGAAAAAGAGGCTATGCCGCATTCCCTGGGAGGGTAAGTGGATAATATGGCAAGATTCATAAACATATCCTCCTGCTTTTATAGTATATATTGACGCTTTATATGCCTTGTTGCCGTATTAATATTATTTTATATTAAGCCTTATATTATCCCATAACTGTATTTTTGGTTAAAAGACTTTACCAAATATTTCTTTAATTTAATATAACTTTATCACAAAATATTCGCTCTTATCAAATTTCATCTGGAGGTATAAGAAAAAGAAATCCGCCCTGAAGTTTTTTCAGGGCGGGTTATTTAAATATAATGGTTATTATTAGTGACATTCTTTTGATTATCGGACATTATATACCTTTTAAATTTTGCATCTTTCGGAATTTAATTCCCTGATGAAATCCCCTATATCCACGATGAACTTTCCTCGACCCGGCCAGTCTATCTTAACATCCGGCCTATTTAGCGGAATATCCCGCATCCTATTTTCTGAAAAAACTTTCAAAGAAAGGTCCTGCACCATCCTTCCCGGGTCCAGCCAGATATTGGTTTCTATAATGAGCTTGATATCATCTTCAGGGTCTATGAATAAAAGATTTACGCCCTTGCCAGGATCCGCCTCGAATATGCCTGTCAGGTCCCCATAGGTATAACGTCTTTCCCGACCGATAGCCGCCAGCCTCTTACCTCCCAGAACCGTCCCGGAAAATTCGAAAGAATCCCTGGATATGCCCTCTTCCAGTATTTTCCCATTATAATTTACCTTCATGCTTAACTCATCACCGTAATTTATGGACACAGCCATTTGAGTGAAAAGCTCAATTTCCACCAGCATTTTAAGCCCTCCATTCTAAAAATATCGTTCATTCCATAATATTCAAATGGCCATGAAGGTGTTACAGATTTAGATGTCGGAAGTTAGAGATGAGAGGTCATATAACGAATAAATAACATCAAGAAGGAATAACATAAATCGTATAGAATATAATTATAAAGACTCATTTCTCTATTCATAAAAAAAGTGAAATACTTTATCATTTGACCTATTAGAAATAATCGGGAGGGAAGAAATTTGAAAAACCTGGGTGACTTCAAACAGGAAATTATCAAGATAAACAATAAGACCAATGAAGAAATGTACGGCAGGGGACTTGACTGGCAGAAGATAGACATTATCGGCGATAAGATTATTATACTTGCTCTAAACCGCAGGATATCGGTATTAAAGCATATTGACGGCAAAGACTCCTTTACCGCCAGACTTATGGACCTCGCCCTGCTCAATGAATTCAAGGTCCGCTTTAAGACGTATTTTGAGGAAACCTTTGGGTTAAAAGTAAGATCTGTATTGAAGGATTACGACCCCGTCAACCAGCTGGCTGGCACCATTGTGATCACCGCTGAACCTGTGGAAGAATTCCTGGCAAGAGAAAGCTCATGATGCCATAACATTATCTCACAAAACTCTTGACAAAATTATCATTAATCTGTATATTGTTAGTAAAAGTTATTTCAATAAAATAATGGACTGGATAAGAAAGATCCGTAAGGATAGTTCGAGGCCGTCAAATAAATACTTTTAAGGGAACTGTTTTATCATTTTCCCTGGTGGAATGATGGTGAAATTTTCCCATGGTGAAGTATTTATTTGGCGGCCTCTTTATTTGTCCGATCCAGCTTCCCAAATCTCAATTTATACAGCCTGGCAAATTAACAAAAGAGCAAATGGTCAGGCCCTGTAATCAAGAGTACATTCTAAAAAGGAGAGGACCAGAATTGAAGGTAAAAGAAATTATTAAAGTGCTGGACCAAATCACGGGGGGGAGGGTGGTCACAGATACTTCGGATATCTTCACCGACAAAAACCCTTTTGTGGTGATGAAATCCTCCGACATCCCAGGAAAATCCGTTGTTGAGACTCCAGGCCTGGTTTTTGGCGATCCGGAAGCTGAAGTCCACAAAGTGGCGGTCACTATGACCCTTACCGAGGGAAATATTGAACTGGCCGGAGCTACAGGAGTCGACGCCATAGTTGCCCACCACCCCATCGCCGATGCGGCCAACTCCGGTGGGGTGACACTAAAAAATTACCTGGGACTTTACAATATCGCGGTTTTTGAGCTTCACGAAGCTTTTCACGGACTGCACCCGGGTATATCATATATCCATGGGCACAGGGCCTTTCGGGTGGATATAAGGTACGGCGGAATTCCGGGAAATATCATGTATGTGGGTAAAGCCCTGGATGATGTCAGGACTCTCGGGGACATGCTTTCCCGTCTCAACCGGATGATGGACATGGAAAAGGAATTGGAAATCATGGGAAAGGAGAAGTCTATCCTGGGCTGCGGGGAAATTATGGATTCCGCCACGGCGGTGGGAGGAGAAATTTATCTGGGGATGCCCGACAGTCCGGTAAACACCATTCTCCATATCTTTCCCCATACGGGCTTCACCGCAGAGCATCTGGCAAAAGCCAAGAACGAACATCCCGAAATAGACACGGTACTGGCCACCATCAGCCGGGTGAAAAGGGACAGCGAACTGGTGAAAAAGGCGGAAGAACTGAGACTCAATTTCATCTGCGGCAACTCCCACGCTCTGGAAATTTTCGAAAACGGTCTGCCCCTGGCCTATGCTCTGAGGCATTATCTGCCCGAAGATGTGGAAATTGTTATATTCCGGGAGAGAATTACTTCAACGCCGCTGTCAAAATTTGGTTCAAAAGATATTCAGGAATATGCAAAGTATATAACAGAGAATTATTTGATAAATCGTTAAAACCAGGGATAAAACCAGCATACCATAGTCCAAAGGGAGGTGATTTGCTATAAACCATATATAAGTTCTATCCCAGAATCTTTATATTTTTAAAAAAGGAGGTCATTTAAAAATGGCAGTCAAGGAAAAGGAAATCGTTGTCAGCGAAAGAAAGATGGAAACCATTGAGTATGTAGGTTTGACCTTATTATTTCTTTCACTCATTATCCTTTTTGTAAAACCTTCCCTCATCGGTGGAATATTTGATGCAATGCTTGGAAGGGTTGTCCCCATTGTAGTTAAGGTATATCTTACCGGGACCCTGGGCAGCGCTATAATACTTTCAGTCATGACAGGCCGCATATTGGAACGCCTGGGTTTCACCGATGCACTGGTTCGGGTCTTTACACCTCTTGCAAAGATATTCAGGATAACACCGCTGGTGATAGTTCCAGCTATCTATAATATACTGGGTGACATCAATGCTTCGGGCAGAATTACTGCACCTTCCCTTAAAAAAGCCGAGGCCACAAAAGATGAGCAAAAGATTGCAATAGCAACCATGTGCCAGGGCAATCAGTCCTTCTCCACTTTCATGCTGGGGCTGCTGGCCTTTACAAAAGGCGGTATATGGGCATTTCCCATTATAGTTGTAGGGCTGTTCCTGCCGGTCATACTGGTACCTTTTATCCTGAGCAAGACCATATACCGGAACGTAAAATACAAGGATATCAGCGAGATGCCGCGCTTTACCCCTAATACTCCCGCTGTGCCTACAATATTCAACGGAGCCCGGGAAGGGGCGGAGCTTTTATTCCTACTGCTGATACCGGCTGCTGCGGTGGTGTTTGCCCTCATAGGAGCCCTGGATTTTGTAGGAGTATGGAAACCCATCGAATCAGCCATTTCAGCATTTCTCTCAGCACTTTCCATTGACCCCAAGACAGGCCTGCAGTCGGTGCTGGTATCCCCGACTCTTGCCATGAATACTCTGGTGGAAACCATTAAAAATGTACCCCCGCGCTTTGCCATCGGTTCCTTCATTATAGCGGCATCGGGATTCCCATTGCAGATTCCCCTCGCTCAGATACCGGCCGTCTGGGCTCAGAATTCTGACCTTTCCGCTGGCGAGGCTATGCAGGCTTCCATTGTAGGAATGATCATCAGAATAATCTCGGCCTTTGCCCTGGCCTGGATACTGGCGCCTTTTGTTGCATAATAAAATCTCCTATTTGATTAACTAGATGATATGACATTACTGTTAAAGCCCCGGGCAACCGGGGCTTTTATATTTTGGTTTCGTCCTTTAATTTTTACCTTTCAGTTCTTTGGCCGCTTTTGCTATATCCTCCGCAGTCAGATGGTATATCTTGAGGAGTTCATCGGGGTTTCCCGACTGGCCGAACTCGTCGGCTATGCCTATCCTCTTTATGGGGGTGGGCTTTTCTTCTGCCAGCACTTCGGCCACAGCGCTGCCCAGACCTCCAATGATGTTGTGTTCTTCGGCGGTGACTATGGCGCCGCACCCTGCAGCTTTTAGAATCACTTCTTTATCAATGGGTTTTATGGTGGATATGTTCACCACCATGGCGTTTATACCTTCTCCGGCCAGGATTTTTGCGGCCTTTAAAGCTTCGCCTACCATGACTCCTGTAGCGATGATAGCTACATCTTTTCCTTCTTTCAGGATTACTCCTTTCCCTATTTCAAATTTATAATTTTCATCAAAGATGGTTTCTACCGGATGGCGGCCGAATCTGAGGTATACTGGCCCCTTATGAAGGGCTGCGGCTCTCACGGCCTGTTTTGCTTCTTCGGCATCGGCGGGGTTTATGACTGTCATGTGGGGAATAGTTCTCATTAGGGCTATGTCTTCTACCGACTGGTGGGTGGCTCCGTCTTCACCCACGGTTATGCCCGCATGGGTGGCGGCTATTTTTACGTTCAACTGCGGATAGCATATGGAGTTTCTTACCTGTTCAAAGGCTCTGCCGGCGGCAAATATGGCAAATGTGCTGGCAAAGGGTATCTTGCCGCAGGTGGCAAGACCTGCTGCGGTGCCCATTAGATTCTGTTCGGCTATACCCATGTTGAAAAATCTCTCGGGAAATTTCTTGGCAAATACGCTGGTCTTGGTGGATTTTGAAAGGTCTGCATCCAGGACCACTATATCCTTTATCTCTTCGCCAAGCTCCGCCAGAGCCTGGCCGTAGGCTTCACGAGTGGCAACTTTCGGCATTGATATCCCTCCATACTATTTTTTCTTCTATTCATAAGATACAACTAAAGTGCTTTTAATGCTTCTTCAGCTTGCTCTTTAGAAGGTGCTTTTCCGTGCCAGTCCACTATGTTTTCCATAAAGGGCACGCCTTTGCCCTTTACCGTTTTGGCAACGATTACTGTGGGCTTATCTTTGGTGTTTTTGGCTTCTTCTACGGCCTCAAGTATTTGATTAAAGTCATGGCCGTCTATGTCGATTACGTGCCAGCCGAAGGCTTTGAATTTGTCCTGTATTTTCTCCGGTGACATGACCTGGGTGATGGGGCCGTCTATCTGCAGGCCGTTGTGGTCTACAAAGGCCGTGAGGTTGTCCAGTTTATAGTGGGCCGATGCCATGGCTGCTTCCCATACCTGGCCTTCTTCTGTTTCTCCATCTCCCAGCAGTACATATACTCTGTAGTCCTTTTTGTCCAGCTTCCCTGCCAGGGCCATTCCATTGGCGGCGGATAACCCCTGGCCCAGGGAACCGGTGGTCATGTCAAGGCCCGGCGTTCCTTTCATGTCGGGATGTCCCTGGAGCATGGCACCGGTCTTTCTGAGTTTCATGAGTTCTTCTTTGGGAAAATATCCTTTTTCTGCCAGCACCGCATAAAGAGCAGGGGCAGCATGCCCTTTTGATAGTATGAAACGGTCTCTTTCCGACCATGCGGGACGTTTTGGGTCCACTCGGAGCACATTAAAATACAGGGCTGTCAGGATATCGGAACACGAGAGGGACCCTCCCGGATGGCCGGAACCCGCTTCGGCAGTCATCTCGACGATGTGCCGCCGGATGGTGCGGGCCATGAATGTAAGTTCCTGGAGTTTTTCATTTGTTAAATTCACTCAAATCACCTCTTCTAAATTTATACCTATTATTAAAGTATAATATTTCAAGTGTAAAAACTAAGTCTTCTACCAGGAGATGACAAAAAGCACAGTTTAGTGAAGTTGTCGCCGCTCTTGAGTTTAGAACAAGCAGAGGAAAGGCGGGACACGGATGCCCGCTGGCCGGCACCTGAAGCAGGATACCGAATTGCCGGCGAACCTACCGGTTTTTATTTTTCAGGGGAACCTTTCCCGACTCATTGCCAAAGCTGAATCCTTCCCCTAGCACTTCATGTACATCATGGACTATCACGAAAGCTCTGGGGTCCAGTTCATGGACTATGTTTTTCAGGCGTGTGAGTTCCAGACGCGTCACCACACACATAAGTACATTCTTTTCTTCGCCGGTATATGCACCTTTAGCTCCCAGAAAGGTTACTCCCCGCTCCATTTCATTTAATATTTTCCGGGAAATATTTTCTGCCTCATCGGAAATTATGTATACGGCCTTGGAATAATTTACACCTTCCTGAATAAGGTCTATTACCTTGCTGCTAACATAGAGGGCTATCCACGAATACATGGCAAGCTCCCAGTTAAAAGCCACACCATCAAGGCCTATTACAAAAAAATCTACAAAAAGGATACCCTGGCCTATGCTTACGGTGGGAATGAAGTAATTAATAAGCATGGCTGCCAGATCTGAACCTCCGGTGGAACCCCGGGCCCGGAAAACTATGCCCAACCCTGCACCCAGTATCAAACCTCCGTATACTGTGGAAAGGAGCAGGTCATGGGTAAGCACCGGGAAATTTTTTGTGGCCTCCGTAAATACCGAGAACAGCAGCGCCCCTGCCAGGGTCTTGAGCCCAAAACCCTTCCCTAAAAAAATTACCCCTGCCACAAAAAGCGGGATATTCATGGCCAGCATGGTCCATCCTACCGGCAAGCCAAAAAGGTAATGGAGTACTGTGGCAAGACCGCTCACACCCCCTGCTGCTACCTTGTTGGGCACCAGGAACATGGTGAGGCCAAGAGAACCTATAAATGAACCTATGACTATTTGCAGGTATTCCAGTAAAAAGGTTTTTATTTTCATATTCCCACCACAGTTGTAAATTATGATCAGGGCTTACCGTTTAATTCCTGACAAAAATACCTTCCATGGCCATACTCATCTTGTCCATTTTACCATATTGTATTATTTCCGGCAGAAAAATACAAGCAATAATTGATCTTATTACAACTTGTTTTGCCTCAACCTGTCCAGTATAACATCTATAATAAAAAGGGGGAGCACACTCATCCGTTTAATCCTCGTGGGCTGAGTGACGAGCCTGTAGAGCCATTCCAGCCCGGCTTTTTGCATAAAAACCGGTGCCCGATGAACCCTTCCGGCAAGTACATCCAGGCTGCCTCCTACTCCCATAGCTATACTGCAGTGGAGTTTGTTGCGATTTTTTATCATAAAAATTTCCTGTTTTGGAGCTCCCATGGCCACCAGAAGGATATGGGCGCCCGATTTATTTATCATGTCTATTATCTGCCCTTCCCCATTTTCATCGAAATAACCATGGTGGGTGCCTGCTATTTTGATTCCGGGGAATTTTACCTTTATACTACCGGCAGCTTCTTCCGCCACCCCAGGTTTCCCTCCCAGCAAAAACACGGATAAATTCCGCCGGGCCGCCATGTCCAGCATTTGTGTCATAAGGTCAAAGCCCGCAGTTCTGCCGTAGAGAGATTTTCCGATGATCCTGGCGGCCAGCACCACTCCTATGCCATCGGGAAAGCAGAGGTCAGCACCGTTTACGGCTTCTTTGAGCTTCTCATTTTTCCTTGCAGCCATTATGATTTCCGCATTGGGAGTCACTATCACTCCCGGGCCACCGGTTTCTAGAAACCTTTCTATTTTTTGAAGCGCTCTATCATAATCAACTCTATCCAGAAGTATTCCCATAATTTTTATTTTTTGTGTGGAGGGGGATGTCATCTGCTACCCTCCTTTTGGAGGATTTTATCATAGATTTCCATGGTCTTTTCCGCCATATATCGGGCTGAAAATTTGTCAAAGACGGTGTTTTTGGCCGCCTGACCCAGAGAAAATGCCATTTGCTTTGATGATAAAATCTTTATAATAGCTTCGGCCAGAGCCCTGTCATCTCCCGGCGGCACCAACAGGCCGTTGACTCCGCTTTTCACCACTTCTGGAATCCCCCCAACTTCGGTGGCCACCACCGGTTTACCCAGAGCCATGGCTTCCAGCAGCGAGAGCCCCAGACCTTCACTGATGGAAGGCAGAAGAAATACATCAAAATCAGCAGTCAAGCCCTCTACCCGGTCCTGATAGCCGAGGAAAACCACATGTTCGGATATTTCCAGCTCCCGGCACAGGTCCTCCAGGGCTTGCCTAAGCGGTCCATCCCCCACTATAACCATCAAAGCACCGGGGAACTTTTTTAACACTACGGGCATGGCTTTCAGAGCGTATTCATAGCCTTTTTCCGGTACAAGTCTTGCAACTATGCCGATAATTGGGCTTCTGCCCGCCAGGCCGAATTCCCTTTTTAGCCGGGGTTCAACGTTATTAAATCTCGAAAGGTCTATACCATTGTATATGATTTTTATCATGTCCGCCGGAACACCGGTCTCCATCAGGCTTATTTTCACAGCCCGGGAAATGGCAATAATGCTGTCTGTAAAAAATCTAGAGAGAGTTCCTGTGATAACCCTTTGAATAAAACCATTTTTGCCCTGTCCCAGGCCGTGGCATGTGATCACCACCCTGCACCCGGAGAGTTTACCGGCAATGCGGCCGGAAAAGCTTGCATGACTATGGACGATGTCGATTTTTTCCCGGGATATGATTCCCATGAGTTCCTTAATATGCTCAAATTTCAGGGAATTTTCTCCCCCGGAAAGCGCAAAAACTCTTATGCCCGTTCGCCCAAGCTGCCTTTCCAGTTCTCCTCCCGTCGGGCATGCCACCAAAACCTCAAAGCGGTCGTAATCCCAGCCTGAAAGGAGATTAAACAGGTAGCGCCCGGCACCGCCCATATTTGCATCGGTAAGGACATGAAGAACTTTTTTCATGTCATGTCTCCTTATTCACAGCTTTTTCTTCTTCCAGAGAAGATATGCGCGAGTGTTATGGCATGAGTTTCAGCCCCTCCGGCATCCAGAGCCATCAATGCCAACAATACCGTAAGCCGCTCCATCAAAAAAGCCTCTCTCTCGAGGAAATTTGCTAAAAAAAGTATATCATCATAATGGATGAAAGTAAAGTTATTTGATAATCGTATAATTGCCTCTCACCATCAATACCACATTGGTCTGAGCGGCAAGACCACGGCCATCTTCCCTGGGAATCAGAAGAAGATGATTTTGGGGGGCTTTTTCACCTTTTTTGAGATCTTTTCCTGTCGTCAAATCCGATATGCCGCCGCTGATGCTGTCAACTACGGCTGCCTGCCCGCTTCTCAAGATGATTTCGGTGCCCTTGTCGCCAATGATCCTTTCCCCCTTTTCAAGATAGACCACCTCCAGGCTGCCGGAATTGCCGGTTTTTGAATCCACATACTGCTTTATGTTCATTAAAATCTTGTCCACATAGCTTTTCGTGACTATTGGATCGCTTTCGGATCCCGGCTCACCGATATCTGCCCTGACTGCCAGAGCAAAAATAGAAAACACCCCCAGGGCTATCACAAGCATTAAAAACCTGCCAAATCTACCCATTCTTGCACCTCCTGAATCAATGTCAAATATATTATTCGACAGCAGCCGGCAAATTTCCTGTCAAAAAGAAAATCTAGTCAAACAAAGAAATATCTGGTATACTTATTAATAATCAATATCGATTCAGATCTTGGTTGGTCGATATGTTTCATTACATGATTACCCTGTATATGATTCATATTAAAGAGATCGGAGATGAGAGGTCGGAATAGAAGAAATTTGCAAACCGCAAATTCCAATTTATGGTATTTTTAATTTAAGAATGGAGGACATTTAGATGAAGGCAACGGTGGTCCATACGTGGGTTAAGACATTGGAAGAGCTATATGACAAAAATGTTATTCAAAAGCATGTAGGTTCCGCAGGAATCGAGTCCGAAGAGCTTTTTTCTCCCCTTTCCGACATTCCAGATGAAAAGGTCCACCACATGATAAAATCCATCAGCAATGAAGTTGGGGAACCCTCTGGAACCATATGGAGAAAAATCGGCCGAAAAAATGTGGCTACCTTTTCCCGGTGGTTCCCGTCATTTTTTGAGAACAGAAAGCTCAGGAGCTTTTTGTTGATGATGGACAAGGTCCATCAGGTCCTGACAAAGATGATACCCGGAGCGAGGCCTCCACGGCTGCTCATAATTCATGAAACCCCCTTTGAAGTTATCATGAGGTACGAATCCCATCGTAAAATGTATGATTACTTCCTGGGCCTTCTGGAAGGAAGCCGGGAATTTTTCAAGGAAGAAATGGATATTGTAAAGATGGATGAAGGTTCGGCTGACGGCAGGCACTACATGACCGTGAGGCTGAAGTTTAGTTCTCCATCTTATGCGAAAAAGAACTTCATGCCAAATATTCTTCTTTCCTTTGGATTTCTGCGCTCTATTGCTGCAAAGCTTGCCGTGGCAACTCTGCTTACGAATGGAATCCTGGCATTCTTTTTAACAGGCAATAAACCCTTTGCCGCCATCTTGCTGGTAGTTGCTGCATCTTTTATGGCATATATTTTCGCGGCTTTATTACTCTCTCCTTTTAAATATATAAAGAAAGAAATCCAATCAATTTCAGACCTGCAATTTCAGGATAGGACCGAAATAAAGACCCGGGATGTATTCGAAGAACTGATGAAAGAAATCAATAAGGCCAGAAAAAACCTGCAGGATGACCTTCTGTTCTTGAAGGGCGGCACCGATGATCTCGTTAATTTCACTGGATATTTCACCCAGGTAGCCGACAAGATGAAGAGCATATCCGATGAAATCTCCCAGGTGGTAGCAGAAGTGGCTCAGAGTGCCGTGCAGCAGGCTGAAGAAACCGAAAGTGCTGTCAACACGCTGGATTCCAATATCAACGGTCTGAATTTCATTTCTCAAAAGGAAGAAGAGGGCAAAAACCTCCTGGCGGAATCCACCGAACATGCCCTCATGGTCTCCGATGAAGTTTCTCGTGCAATACAGGGCATTGAAGATACCCTCAAGGATTTTGAATATATTAAACAGCAATCCGAGGAACTGGCTCAAAGCGCAGGGGAAATCATGGAAATCGTCAACACCGTGGAAAGAATCGCAGACCAGACCAACCTTCTTTCTTTAAACGCAGCCATAGAGGCGGCCCGGGCCGGAGAATCGGGGCGCGGGTTCGCGGTGGTGGCCAATGAGGTGAGAACGCTGGCCGATGAGTCCAAACTTGCAGTTAAAAAAATAAGCAAGAACCTCCAGGATTTTTCCGGAAAGGTCACGGTCCTTTCAGATCACTTCGTAAAGCAGTTTGAAAAACTTAAAAGCAGCAGCGAATCGCTGAATAAAGCCGGTAAAAGTACCGCTCTCAGCAGCCAGAGGACGGGAGAAGTCACCACGGCAGTTGTGACTCTCATAGAGCAGCTCAATTCTGAGACGGTAAAAATAAAAAATGTAGTGGACAACCTTCACTCTTTGGCAGCCATTGCCGAAGAAAACTCCGCCTCTTCCGAAGAAATGAGCGCCAGCATCACCGATTATTCCGGCCGGATAAAGGAGCTAACCGGATATATTGCCGGGCTGAAAGACCTTTCAGAAAAGTTCAGAAATCAGTTGAAAAAATATGCAATTTAACAAATACTCCATGCCACTGCGGCGGCACCTATGACTCCCACATCTTTACTCAGTGCGGCCTTCACCACTTCTAAACCTTCAATGCTGGCGCCAAGGGCCCTTTCCCGCATGACCTGCATCATGCGGTCATAAAACATATTCCACTCATGGGTGAGTCCTCCTCCTATGGCTATTCGCTTGGGGTTGTAAGCATTCACCACATTGGCAAGGCCCACGCCCAGGTAAAATCCCTCTTTCTCTATCAGTTCGAGCGCAAATTTGTCGCCTTTTTTTGCTGCAGCAAATACATGCTCGGCTTTTATGTTTTCTTCTCCGGCCAGTTCTTTTATTTTGGTGGCTTCTCCGGCGGCTATTTTCTCCCTGGCAAAACGGGCAAGGGCTGTGCCCGATGCATAGGCCTCCCAACAGCCTTGATTGCCGCATCCACAGCGGGGACCGTCGAAGTTTATTGTCATATGGCCTATTTCCGCCGCATTGCCATCTTGTCCCTTGAAGAGCCTGCCATTTAAGACCACACCGCCGCCGATGCCGGTGCTTATGGTTATATAGACAAAGTTGTCAATGCCCTTCCCTGCGCCGTAAAGATTTTCACCCAGGGCTGCGGCATTGGCATCATTTTCTAGCACCATCGGTAAATTTATTTCGCTTTTTAATATCTGCAAAAGAGGTATGTCTATCCATCCAGGTAAATTAGGTGTATTTTTTACGATTCCTTTTTTTGTATCAAGAGGGCCCGGCATGCCTATACCCAGTGCTGCTACCTGGTTCTGCTCTATTTGCCCCTGTTTTAATACCTCAAAAAAACTTTGTTTTATCCTGCCGATAACAGCTTTAGGACCTTCACTGGCGAGGGTCGGGAATGTTGCCCTTCCGGGCATTTTACCCTCTTCGTCCATCAGGCAAGCGGCAATCTTGGTCCCTCCCACATCTATTCCTACAACATATCGCAAAATAACCTTTCCCCCTCCCGGTAAAAATTCTTATAAGTAGATTCTCTTTTTTTAACCAAAATCCTTCTTAGGAAAATATTTTTATGACATGATGGAATCACATGCCCTCGAGATTTTGGAATTGAAGGCCTGGATCTTTCTAAAGGATTAGATGTTACTAATTTTCAACAAAATTTTCCTTGAAAACTCTAAAATAGAAAATTTATTTTACCGCTGTTTTTACAAAATTTTCTCAAGAGACAGGCTATAATAATGTTGTTAAATCCAAATTAAAATTGGGGGGTATTTTATGAAAAAGCTTCTGGTATTTCTCTTGGCTGTGACCCTGGTTTTTGGGGCCACAAATTTCTGCAGTGCAAAGGGATTTGCCGAAACTCAGGATTTTTCCAGAAACCTGACACCACCTAATGAAGCGGGCATCGCTAAAATGCTCATCCAGAAAGGCGTCATTGACAAAAATGCTTCTCAGGAAGAAATGGAAAAGGCGGTAACGAAGTATTTAAGGGAAAGACTGACCCCGGCAAAGACCAGAGATGTGGACAAAATGGTGCTTCTGAAGAAAATCAAGAATTACAATGAAGAAAACATTCAATACGGCAACATGCTGAACGGCAGGAAATTTGGAAAGAAAATCACGGATATTGAAGGAGTGAAGGAAAAGCCGTGGACCGGTGAAGTCCGAAAGGCAAAGCTTCTGGTGCTGCTGGCGGAATTCGGAGATGATGAATACGACAGCGGCCCAGTCCACAATCAGATTGCAAAACCTTTACCGGAGGATAACACCAGTTTCTGGGTGGAGGATTTCAGCCAGGAGCATTATGAAAAGATGCTGTTTACGGAAGGTGGCTACGATGCCATCGACCAGAGCGGCAGTACCCTGCACCTGGACAGCATGGTGGATTATTATCTGGAGCAATCCGGCGGCAGCTTCAAGGTGGATGGAGATGCATACGGCTGGTTTAAACTGCCCCATTCGGAAGCCTACTACGGGGATGATGACCCTGACAGGCCCGGCATGGACGGCGTTGACGGACTGTATCCCGGAACCCCCAGGGACCTGGTAAAAGACCTTCTTGTGGTAGCCAGAGAAGCAGGAGTTCCTTTTGAAGACTATGATATGGAAGATCCATTTGATCTGGATGGAGACGGGAATTTTGATGAACCTGACGGCATCATCGACCACCTTGTTATAGTGCATGCAGGCGTGGACCAGAGCGGAGGCGGCGGTGCTCAGGGCGACAATGCCATATGGGCCCACAGTTCCTCGGTCTTTGAGTTAATCCCCTCGGATAACCCAACGGTGCCCTACTGGGGAGACAACATGCTGGCATACAACTATATTATTCAGGGCGAGGATGGCACCATAGGCGTTTTTTGCCATGAATTCGGCCATGATATAGGCCTTCCCGATGAGTACGACACCATATACAGTGGCAACGGAGACCCTGTAGGATTCTATTCGCTAATGTCCAGCGGAAGCTGGAGCGGAAAACCACTGGGCACCAAGCCAACCCCCATAAGCCCCTGGGGCAGGTGGATACTGGGACAGATCTGGGGTGGACAGTGGGTGCAGCCCACAGAAGTTGATTTCAATGAAATTAGCGATGACGGCCTGTTCTTCAAGCTGGACCAGACCACCAGTGTGGGCAGCAACAACCAGGTTGTCAAAGTGAACCTGCCGAATAAACTAAAGATTCTAACGGAGCCCTATGAAGGAAGTTATGAATGGTATGGCGGAAAAGGCGATGAAATAGACCATACCGTAGCAACCCGGGTGTATTTGCCCGATGCCGCCAGCATATCTCTCGACTTCTGGACATGGTACAACATAGAAGAAGGATGGGATTTCGGTTTTGTCCAGGTTTCCACCGATGGTGGAGTCACCTGGAAATCCCTTTCATCGGAAAGGACCACCGATGCCATCGTGCCCGACGGCTACCCGGCTATCAAGGAAAACATGCCCGGATATACCGGCAGCAGCGGCGGATGGGTGCATGAAATTATGGACCTTTCGGAATATAAGGGCCAGAATATCATGCTCCAGTTCAGGTACATGACGGACTGGGCCACTTCTCTGGAAGGCTTCTTCGTGGATGATATCAAAGTTATTGCCGACGGAAATGTAATTTTCCATGACAATGCCGAAAATGGCGAGGGACAGTGGGAAGTCAACGGCTGGTATATCACTGAAGGGTTTGAGGAAAAGGCCCACTATTACCTGCTAGAATGGAGAAATCTCACCAAGACCGATGAAGGGCTTTTGTACGGATACAACTGGGTGGATTACGATAAGGGAATAGCCGAATATTTCAGGCATGAACCGGGGTTGATAGTATGGTACAGGGACACATCCTATGATGACAACTGGGTGGGAGTGCATCCGGGACATGGATTCCTGGGCATAGTAGATTCTCACCCGCAGCCCATGGTGGCCCAGGGTGTGGATATAAGGACCAGGATACAGATTCACGATGCGGCCTTCAGCCTGGATCGGGTACAGGACAAGGTGTTTACCTTCTTCGGCAAGACCCACACTTTCCAGGGTAAACAGGCTCAGCCCGAATTTAATGATTCCCACAAATACTGGAATCCGAAAGCCCCCAGCAGCGGCATAATAGTCCCCGATTACGGAATCAAATTCAAGGTTATAGGCCGCTCTCCCGATTTCACGGTGGGAGAAATCGCGATATATAAATAATATAAATAGCAAAAATGAAGCCTCCATTGGGGGCTTCTTATAATCCAGCACATCGTAAACCGTGTCATATATCTCAAACACCGAACCGCTGTTGACATCAAGAACTATGTTTTTGTCAAATACCCGAAATTTATGGATTTGCCCTCTCAAGTACCTTATCTCCTGCTGCTTCTATAATTTTTTATAATATGCACTAGATAACAAAACCGCCATTAGGGCTTATTACCTGCCCAGTAATAAAATCCGCTTTGTCAGACGCTAAAAATAGTGCGCATTGGGCGACATCGTCCACTGTCCCTAATCTCATAAGCGGTGTGTTATTACTCAACATTTCAAGATCTTCAGTGGTAAAATCTTTTAACATATCTGTCTGTATAATCCCAGGAGCAATGCAGTTAACCTGGATATGCAAAGGACCAAGTTCTTTGGCAAGTGCTTTTGTGAAACCGATTATCCCTGCTTTTACGGCAGAATAATGGACTTCGCATGCAGCACCAACCATCCCCCATATTGAAGATATATTGATAATTTTACCCTGTTTTTTGGATATCATATACCTAACAACACTCTGGGTGCAATGAAAAACACTGTTAAAATTATTTTTGACCATATTTTCCCAATCATCTTCAGTTATATCGATAAACATCTTGGACTGACTAATTCCTGCATTGTTTATAAGTACATCAACTGTATCAAATTGTGCCAAGCAAAACCTTATCATATTATCAACCTGTTTACGGTCGGCAACATCGGCTTGGTACAGTGCTACTGACAGTCCCTTTGTACGCAATGTTTCGTAGAAATTCCTTGCTTCATTTTCAGAACGGTGATAGTTTATTAATACATTATAACCGTTTACTGCAAACAACTCTGCGATTTTTCTTCCAATCCCCCTTGAAGCTCCTGTTACAATTACTGTTTTGGATTTAGCCATAATATAACCTACCTTACTTATCTTTAAACTATTGTGCAATTCAACTTCATTGGTATCTACTTACTAATTCTACCACATCAGGGAAATCTATACCAAGCTGTTTTACAGTCTCAAGGGTAGGCACTCCGTTGGAATTCCAGCCCCTGCGCTTATATACCGCATCACACAGCTTTTGATACTGGGATTCCCTGTATTCCCGGAGGATCTTCATTTTTTCTTCGGTGGGTTTTTCCTCAATATCATATCCCAATTCATTCAGCTGTTTGTCATACCTTTCTTTATGCCCCGCACCCGTTACACAATTCTGGTTTTGTCTTTACTATTTTCATTAAGTCACCCCCAATACATTTTACTCTTGTCTACATCCAGAGTCACCGAATGATAATACTGCCACATTTTTTAAAACCTCCGCCGCCGGGCCAAAAGAGTACTCGACCGGCGGAACACCTTTTGATATGGCTTTTACAACGTCTTCGTCAAAGGGTATTTTCCCTATGACCTCAATACCTTTATAAATACAGTACTGTTCGATCTCTTTGCTTTTTTCTTGCGCCAGGTCGAACTTATTGATCACTACCTTTACGGTTACTTTAAAATTCTCCGCCAGCTTCAATACTCTCTCCAAATCATGCAATCCCGCGGCGGTAGGCTCCGTTACGATCAGAGCCACATCGGCTCCGGAAAGGGTGGAAATTACCGGGCAGCCGATTCCCGGCGGGCCGTCGGTGATTATATATTTATATCCTTCTCTTTCGGCTATATCCCGGGCGGTCTTTTTTACCAGCGAAACCAGTTTGCCAGAATTTTCCTCGGCTATTCCCAGCCTGGCATGGACCATGGGGCCGTATCTGGTGTCAGAGATATACCAGTGGCCCGAAAGAGTGTCAACCATGTCAATGGCCTTTTCAGGACATATATTATAGCATACCCCGCAGCCCTCGCAAAAAGTGGGGTTTACTTTAAAATCTTTTATGGCATCAAAGCGGCATACTGTTTCACATTTGCCGCACCTTATGCATTTATGTTCACTTATGCGAGCCTTCTGACTTCCCCAGAACTTAAAGGTGTCTTTAATCTTCGGGTTTAAAAGCAGGTATAGGTCGGCTGCATCCACGTCACAGTCGGTCAAAACCGCATCTTTTGCTAAAGCCGCAAGAGAGGCCGTCACTGTAGTCTTTCCTGTACCACCTTTACCGCTCAGTACAATTATTTCCTTCATGCCTCCACCCGCCTTTCTATGGCCTTCCATAAGTTGTTAAAGGACTGTCTGAGCTCGGGAAATTCTTCAACGAGCAGTCCCCCCCGGGCACAGCAGGCCGCATACCGCCGGTCAAAGGGAATCTTCATCAGCAGGGGTATATTCTGCTCCTGCAGATATTTTTCGACTTCACCATCTCCCATACCCGCCCTGTTTATTACGACACCAAAGGAAATCCCGAGTTCCCTGACAACCCCCACGGCCAGCTGCAAATCACTCAAGCCGAAGGGTGTGGGTTCCGTCACCAGCACACAGTAATCGGCTCCAGATACAGCATTTATCATGGGACACGATGTGCCCGGCGGTGAATCGATTATTACCGCAGGGCCACTTTTTATCCGGCTTTTCACTTTCTTGATTACCGGTGGAGCCAGAACCGAGCCGATGGAAAGTGTCCCCTGGACAAATTCTATACCTTTCGCAGTGCCCCGTTCCACAAGCCCTATTTCTTTATGTATTTCCGTTATGGCTCCCGCCGGGCAGAGCAGGCTGCATCCCCCGCAGCCGTGGCAGAGTTCCTCAAACACCAGTATCTTTTTGCCCAGATCCGCCAGGGCGTGATAGGCGCATATTCTGGTGCAAATTCCACAGTGGGTGCATTTATCGGAATCTATGGAAGGCACTGGCAGTGTAACGGACTCCCTTTCTGTAAATTCCGGCATTAAGAAAAGGTGGGCGTTAGGTTCTTCCACATCACAATCTAATAGTGCTACCGGCATTTTGTCTTTTAATGAAACGGCAAGATTGGCGGCTACCGTGGTCTTCCCGGTGCCGCCTTTCCCGCTGGCAATGGCAATTATCATGTTTTCACCGCCATTTGGAAAATAATCTTGAGCTTCAGTGGGAGCAATGCCCACCATGGTCTCCTTCTCCATGGTCGCACAGATTGCAGCCGTCCGCAATATTTCCTTTGAGATATTCCTGTATCACATCGTCCACTCTGCCGGAAACACCGGTTATGGTTTCTATATTATTTTGGGCGAACAGTTCCTGAGCCCTTGGGCCCATACCCCCGGCTATAATGCAGTTGACTCCTAATTCTGCCAGATACCCGGGCAGGAAACCCGGCTGGTGCCCCGGATTTTCAATTACCAATTTCGAGTTTATCTTGTTTTGCTTTTCATCCACATCATATATGGTATACTGGGGACAGTGCCCGAAATGGGCTGAAACTACATTTCCTTCGGTGGCTATGGCTATCTTCATTATAAAACTCCTCCAATCTTAATATTGGCTCTAATGTAAAAAGTATCATCGATGCCAGGTAATGGCATCGGCACTTTTTTGACTTTTTACATATGCGGTGTTGTCGTAGGGCCAGAAGCCATGCTCAATTTGCCTTCTCTAAAATATTCCAGGGCTTCCCTGACGCTTATAGAATTGGTAGTAAATACTTTTATTCCGGATTCCGTCAATACCCTCATGGCATTTGGACCCACATTCCCGGTTATCAGAGCCGAAGCTTTTTTATCCACTATGAACTGGGCCACCTGAACACCCGTGCCGTGAGCACCGCTTGCATATTCGTTTTCCACGGCTTCAAATTCTTTTGTATCAGAATCCGCAAATATAAAATACCTGCAGCGGCCGAATCTTTCGTCCACCATGGAATTTAGATCTTTACCTGCGGCTGTAACAGCAACTTTCATAAGTTAAATCCCTCGCTTTTTTAATTTAGGGCTGCCACCCTTTTATGAAAAATGCCCCTTTTTCGCCGAAAAAAATTTAGATATTTTGGCTAAAAATATGTTATAATTATAATAATTATAATAGTATACAGCTAAATTTTAAACATTGCATAATCTGTTGATTTTGTAAAGATGTGGCAGGGGCTGGCCGCCATCCGCCCCTGCCAATGAGCCTAACTTTTTCAGCCCTGGCTTTTTTCTGCATCAGGGCCTTCTTTTTTTGCCCTTTTAAGTTCTTCCAATCTCGCTTCTATTTCTTTCAGCTGTTCCTTCAGGTATTTGGCCTCCTGAGAAAGGGCCTCTGCCTCATACTTTTGTTCATCCTCGGCGGCAGGATATACCGCCGCAGGGTCAAAAGGGTAATATCCCCTTGCCCAAAACGGCAGCCCGGTAGCATAATAGCGCCACCTCCATCCCCGGCCGGCGCCCAACCCAAGGCCACGGCCATAACCTGCCGCTCTTCGCCAGAATCTCCCGACAGGGTTCATATAGCCCGGTACCGGAAAACCGGCACAGAAACCGGCGGCTCTGCCGGTCATGGGGCCGAACCCCAGGGGGCCAGTTCCATCGCCTCTAGGCATGTTTTTCACCTCCTTTTGAAGAATCGTAATTTTAGTCTAGGACTCCAATGCTGCTGCCGAAGGCGGCTGTATATCTCCGGCAGTCAACATTTTTATTCCTTCTTAAATTTTTATTTCTTCTTAAGGCGTTCCAGATCTTTTACCCATTCTCCCATGCCTTTTATTCCATCGCTATCGTACATCTCTATGCTGCCGCTGTCGCACAGCTCGGCAAGTTTGTAATCTAACGGCAGGGAACCCAGATATGGAATCTGCACCTGCTCCGCAGCTTTGCTCCCGCGGCTTTCACCAAATATGTTTATCTTCTCACCGCATTTGGGACAAATCAGGTAACTGTAATTTTCCACAAGGCCCAATATGGGAACGCCCATCATCCTTGTCATATTTATTGCCTTCTTTACCACCATCATAACCAGATCCTGAGGTGATGAGACGATTACCAGTCCGTCCACGGGCAAAGACTGCATGACGGTAAGCGGCGCATCGCCGGTGCCCGGAGGAAGGTCAATGAGCAAAAAGTCCAGGTCTCCCCATATCACATCGGTCCAGAATTGTTTTACTGCGTTTGCAATAAGGGGGCCTCTCCATATGACAGGGTCATCCTCATTTTCCAGCAGCAGATTCAGAGACATTATCCGTATTCCCGAGGAGCTTTCGGGCGGCATCAGGCCGAAACCGATATTCTCAGGACGGTTTTTTACACCGAACATCCTCGGTATGCTGGGCCCGGTGATATCGGCATCAAGGATGCCTACTTTGTAGCCTTTCCTCTGCAGGCTTACAGCTAGAAGCCCGGTTACGGTGGACTTGCCCACTCCGCCTTTTCCGCTCATAATCGCTACTACATTTTTTATGCGGTTTAACTCACCCCCAGGGATTTTTTCTACTCCAGGAGCAGTAGAGGCTTTTTCCTCCCGATCTTTTTGTGCGGTGGTTTTGTTTTGATTCATTAAATACACCCTTTCTTTTTTGATTATGAGGATTTTAAAACCGCAGATGTTGCATCAGTAGATTTTTCTTTCACCGCCTTTGCCCAGGGTTAATCTAAATAATCAAACGGCCCTCTTTGCCGGCGGCCATGGCACCATCCCCTGTGATTTCCCGCTGGAACCCATTCCGTACTGTGACATTCCGGGCATTCAGAGGCCTGAATATTTTCCTTCTGAACTTCCTCCCAGACATGGCCACATTTCAAACACTTCACAAATTGTGAAAAATGATATTTCCCGCCTTCTATTCTAATGGCTTTTCCTTTTACCAGCGCATCGGCCCCTTTACAGTGAGCCGAGTTTAATATCCTAAAGAAAGTCGGCCGGGAGATACCCATTTTTTCGGCACAATCTTCCTCTCTCCCCTTGTTATGGTCATATGTTTATAACTTTCAATTTTATTATATTGCTATTGTGAACTTATGTCAATAATAGTATTCTTTTTTTATTATTGACATATGACCAATATAGTATTATATTGAAAATGAACGTTATAAATTTCATAAATAATTCGAGGGGGCAAAATTATATATACCGATAAGGTAATTGATCATTTTTTAAATCCCAGAAATGTGGGTGAAATTCCCGATGCGGATGGTATAGGGCAATACGGTGATCAGAAAGAAGGTCGATTTTCCTTTGCGCTTAGAGCCCGTAGTTTAGACGGACCTCGTTTTCTTTTCGATACGGGCCAGGGCAAAGCAATCATCAATAATGCACGGATTTTTAAAATCAACCTATCGGAATTCCCTTTTCCCGTTCGGTTTTGGAGAATAAAGGTGCTTGTTTCCACTTCAATACGGCCTGGCAGGAGATTGTGCCGGGGTTTTCACTGACAGGAGAGGTGCCCAGAAAGACAGGCTTCGAAAAGGGGGAGAAAGATCTTGTAATTATCATAGGTGACAGTTTTGTTCAGGATCCTATTATAGATGACCAATCATTAGTCATTGAAACCGAAAAGGGTCTTTTCATCATACTCGGTTATGCACATGCATGCATAATAAATATTATCAACTACGCCATTGAACGGACCGGTCAAAATCATATTCACGCCATTATCGGCGGGACCCGCCTGGGTGCAGTAAGTGAAGAACAGCAAGAAAAAAGCATCAAGGCTTTAAAGGAATTTGATGTGGATCGCATAGGAGTTTCTCATTGCACAGGATTAAAAGCCTCGATGCGCCTGGTGCAGGAATTCGGGGAACAGTTTTTCTTCTGTAATGTGGGAACTGTGATAGAATTATAAACAATCTTTGGATTTCTGTTTGATACCGGTTAAAAAACAGATCTATTTGAAGAAAGACAGTGTTTCGATATCCGACATGGTCCTGAGACCCGGTCTGGAATGAACCACTACCGGAATAGAATTTACCATAATGGCGCAGGTGGCGATGTCTCCATTGACGCCGCCATGGATTGTAGATTCGATTCTGGGTGTTCCTTCTATTATTATGCTGTCTCTAGACTCGGGTTCTCCAACAGATGCCCTGAATACCAGATTGATTGCCACCTGTCCATCGACTATGCCCCTACCGACTTGCTGGACCCCTGCAACATCTCCGGGTTGTATTGTCATGTTATTCGTTTTTATAAGTCTCGTGGCGATAACAGGAGTTATGATGTCTTCAGTTTTTTCCAGTTTCCATCCCAGCCTGGACGCTATCATATGAATTGACTCCGTCAGGCCAACATGTCTTAAAATTCCTTTTTCGACCTTTTCATGAAATTCCTTTATGGATAACCCGGCGCCGATTTTTTTCTGGAAGGGTATCCTCCTGAAGGTGGCGTCCTGTATCCTTTCCACTGTTATTTTATCCACACTTCGACATACCGAAGTCAAAGAAAGCGGTAGAAAGTCCATTAAAAAGCCTGGATTGACACCTGTTGCAAGCACGGATACCTTTTTACTTTTCGCTTTCTCATCAATCTCTCTGGAAATTTCCGGGTTGGTCAACCATGGGTATGATAGTTCTTCGCATGTTGTAACAATATTCACTCCATATTCCAGAAGGTTTATTATCTGCTCCCGAATGGAAGCGAGACTTGAAGTCGTTGTAAGAATAACCGCGTCCACATTATTGTTTTTCAGCACAGACTTAATATCCTTTGAAACTTTGACGCCGATGGGTTCCGGCAAACCCGCCAGGGTGCCCACATCCTGGCCGACTTTTTTTTCGTCTGCATCAATGGCACCCACGATGTTGAAATTTTTTCTTTCCGCAAGAAATCTGGTTATCTGGTTGCCAATAGGCCCCAGCCCCATCTGGACCACATTGATTTTTCCCATAGACAATTCCTCCCATTAATTTTTTTATTGTTTTTATAATAAAAAGACCCGGAAAGATTAATATACAGTCTTCCGGGTCTTACTTATCTTAATATATAAAGGTGATTTATATATTGATAAATAAGAATGTATTTTTTTCTAACTTGAAATGCCTGATTCCTTGAACATTTTGTATTTGTTCTGAGCATCTTTTAATGCCACTATCAAAGCCTTTTGGGCTGTTCCCAAAAACCTCCGCTCTATCTGGGATACTATTTCATCCATATCCTCCAACAAATTATACCCCACAATTATAGATTCTATAAAGCTCGAAGTCTTTTGTGAAACAGTATTGCAGGTAAAATCGATTATTTTATTGTCAGTTGAATTTACCATTACCCCTACAAAAAACGTGCTGAATATATCGCTGATGGGATCGGTTTTGCTGGTTTTGGCAAGACCGGTAACATATATTGTGTTCTTATCGTAGTTCAAAATTTGTACCCCCGTCAAATCATGCACTTTTCCCATTAGCTTTTATACTTTATATATATAAATACTATATATTTTTCTAAAATCCTGCTGCTGGTGACACTTTTTTAAAATAAATATCTTTTGCATAAAAATTATAAATGGTTCTGCAGCTTTTGATTCAGTTGGCATGATTCTTTATTTATTCAGTTAAAGCTTTTTTAATATTGTCGAGATTTTTCTGCATAATTGAAAAATAATCCTCACCGGCCTTTATTTCTTCAGATGTAAGCCCACCGATGGGATTTAATACCATGGTTTTCGCTCCTACCTCCCGGGCCAAGGTTTCGGAAAGTTTAGGACTTACTAGAGTTTCAAAGAAAATGTATTTTATATTTTTTTGCCTGCAAAGTTCGGCCAGTTCTGCCATTTTTTTGGGTGAAGGTTCCTCCTGGGGCGAAAGCCCTGAAATTGGTATTTGCACTAATCCGTATCTTTTTGCCATGTAGCCAAATGCCGCATGGGATGTAATAAACTCTTTTCTTTTCAGATTTGCCAGGTTTTCTCTATAGCTTTTGTCCAGTTCATCCAGTTTTGCCACCAGTTCATTGAAGTTTTCTTCATAATAGGATTTGTTGTCGGCATCGGCGGCAGCCACCGCATCATATATACGGCGGGCCATTTCTTTAGCAAGGACGGGATCCAGCCAGATGTGAGGGTCATGATTTTCTATAAGGCCTTTTCCTGCTTCCACTACCGTTATCCCCTTATCCCTGAGCTGCCCTTCCAGCTTTTGGGCCCAGGGTTCCATGACATCTCCAAGAAATACGAATACCCTAGCATCATAAATCCCGGCTATTTGCTTTGGGAAAGGTTCATAATCGTGGGGTTCCACTCCTGCCGGTATAATGTTCTCTACCTGTGCTCTGTCCCTTACTATTTTTTTGGTAAAATCATACAGCGGATAAAAGGTAGTGTAAATGACAAGACGACTTGAATCAACTTTGGTAGGAGCATAATCGGCTCTTTTTGCAGTACAACCGGCCACCGTGAAAATTAGGGAAAAAATTGCAATGAATACTAATGCTTTTTTAAACCTTTTCATAAGGACCTCCTAATTGCAAATTATTTGCATTTGCTATTAATATCATTATATATAATTTCCACCCGGTGTCAATAGTATGCGAAAATAATAAAGCACCTACTTATTCTTCCATACCCAGTGGAAACAACGCAGGAGATGCGTTCACCGCGTTCATGTCAAACACCTTAAGTTCATGTCAAACACCTTAAATGGAAAAAATAATGTGTAATGCACCCTAATGATTCAAGGATGTCGAATCATTGATACTCATAAATAAATCTACCAGTTCAGGATCAAAAATAATGCCTGAATTTCTTTTTATTTCTCTTAAAGCCCCTATACAATCGGCATTATTTTCATATGACATGCTGTGAATAAGTTCATCATACGAATCGACTATTGAAATAATGCGCGCTAAAATCGGAATCTCTTCCCCTTTTAAACCTTTTGGGTATCCTTTGCCATCCCATCTCTCGTGGTGATGCAATATCGCTTCCGCTATGCCTGCAAGCTCAGGAAAAGATATTGCTATCCTGTAACCTGTCTCCACATGTTTCTGCATTAAAATGATCTCATCCGATGTTGGCGGTTTGCCCTTTCTAAACAAATCTTCCGGAACCGCCACTTTACCTATATCATGAAATTCCGCTAAAAGCTTTACAGAATTCAATTGTTCTTCTGAAAGTCTGAGCTTTTCCGCCATCTTTAACGCTAAATTTTTTATTCTGTCCATATGTTCTTCCGTCTCATCCGTATTTTCTAATAAAGTCCTCTTTAAAGCCAACAATAGTCTCTTTCTCACTTCACTGCCTTCCATCGATTTTTGCCTATACATTGCATCTTCTGCTCTGTTTAACACTTCGTTAATATCTTCGAGGTGGTTTTCTTTTGTCGCACAGCCAAGAGCTATACTGAGCGGTATGCGACCTTCATCCTCTCTGCAAAAATTCTCTATTCTCATGCAGATCTGCTCAGCCGTTTTTTTACCTGTTTTGGGCAGGAGTATGGCAAATTCATCTCCACCCCAGCGGGCGATGATATCTTCCTTCCTGCAGGCTCTCCTCAAAATATCTGCTATTTTTTTTAGCAACTCATCACCTTCAAAATGGCCAAACGTATCATTTACAAGCTTTAAGCCGTTCAAATCGCCGATTATCATACTTAAAGGAAGCTGCCTTTCGACATCTAACCGCTTTAGTTCTTCTTCAAAATAATGACGGTTATAAAGACCTGTCACATTATCGTGAAAAGTTAAATACCTGATTTTTTCCTCGTTGCGCTTTCTTTCAGTAATATCCTGGACAATCACAATATACCCGTATATTTCATAATTTAATTTTAACGGCGTTATTGAGCAGTCGATATGCATCCTCCCGGATTTTTTCGTATTATAAAGTCTCATCGATTTTACAATGTCAAAATCAAATTCCGTCTCATACCTGACCGCTTCGCCGCCGAGCAACTTTGCTTTTTGATCCTCCTGAAGGTTATGATCCTCAAACAGTCTAAAACCCTTTACTTCGTCGGGATTTACGACACCGAATATCTCCATGAACGCCCGATTAACCTCCAAAAGTCTTCCGTTTTTATCGTAAATCTCTATCCCCAGAGGCGACTGCAAAAATATGTTTTTAAACTTCTCTTCACTCTCTTTAATGTTTTGCTCCATAAATTTTGCCTTTAGCAATTCTTCTATTCTTTTGAAAAAATGGAATACAGTTTATTGCCGCGCAATGAAATTTTATGGTCATTTTCAAAATACATAAATCCCAATCTTCCGCCGTCAAGATAATATACAAAAGAGTTTTCTGGTTTAATCATAAGCATTTCTTCAAGATTTTGTTTGCTTTTGAACCCAAAATAATGCTCTTTTTTCTCCCCATTCTCGGACAGCAGCACAACAGCCAGCCGGCGCGTGCCGAAAAGCCTGGTAGATTTTTCTGTTATCTCCTCCATAAATTCATCAAAACCTTGAGGATAACTCAAAGAAGCAATTTCATAAAAAACAAAAAGATCATAAATATTAAAACCCGTATTATTCAATGCTTCACCACCCTGCTGCAACTACCATCGTCTTATTATGAAATAAAGGCACCGATGAGTAAGCGCCTATCTCGCCAAAAGTCAGCATTCCTATTACGGGAATGTTTTGACCCACCATGTCTAAAACAGTTCTCAGTTCTTTTTCAAAATCTTTTTTCATTAACAGATAACGCGACACACAATCGAATAAAAATATGGCTCTGGGCTTCGGCTGATTTAAAAGTACAAGTTTTGCCACTTCCTCTGCGGGTAGTTATAAAGCTTTCCAAATTTCCTGTCATCAAAGCAATAGCGCTATTTTGTGGTATTTCAGAAACAAGTTTTATGCTCCCATCTTCATTAGCGCTGATAGGGGTCCCGTATAAGAAATTTCGTACCGGCGCACGGCATGCCAAAAGGATGCCTCATGCCTAAAAAAGCAAATCCGCTTTTATCTTTTAAGCCAAGATTTTTTGAATATACATCGAAGGCAGGGAAACCATCAATTTCATAAACAATTTTACCTGATGACCTGGTCACAATCATCGGCTCGCCCCATGGCACCCACCCGTGACCTATGCCAACTTTAAATTTAAGCCCTCTCAACAGGGCAATAACAATACTCCGGACCTCAACTCCCCTTTCTGTAAATTGATGTGCACTGGAAAAACTTAAATTGTCGCCCGTCCCGCCGCCAATATATGTAAAATCCGGACCCAGAATATTGTATATCCTGCGAAGAATCAGGGGCATATTATCGCATGAGCAGTCAGGAAAGATAAATAATGTACCCGAATCAAAGGTAAATTCCCTTAATTTTTTCTCAATCAAATTGCATTCAGGCAATGATTTTATTTCTTCAGGGTTAATAACCAGAGTTTCGGCTTCAATCCCGCCTTTTTCAATAGCACAAATACCTACTCCTTTTTCAAAAACGCCCTCGGCGGTTATTACCCCAGCGGTGCTGCCTCCTATTAATCTCGACTTCCCGATGACTTCTTTCACACTTTTATAAACAATTTCTTGATCATAATTTGCGGTGCAGAATAAAAATGTTATGGCCGGTTCCCCAGTTACGCCCAATGCCTGCTCAACTGCAAGTTTTCCAGCCAAAAACGGATCGTCTTCACAGCTGAAGCCTACCCCTACCTTCATTAAAATTATGCCCCCTTTAGCTTCTCATACACCAGATAAACATACATACCACTTTTTCTGCAATTAGCATTTTGCCCATTCTAACTTGAGGTAATTTTTCTCCTAAATCACTCTCATGTAAATTATAGAAAAAAAGTATCAGTAACGCAATTAATTTCTAACATCAAACAGTCAATATTTTTTACCCCATGTTGAATGTAAATAGATAAAATGGTATAATACGGACAATCCTGATAATAAGATTAAGGGAGGAAAGGTTAAATATGGAACTTAAGGGCTCCAGGACTGAAAAGAATTTGCTGGCGGCTTTTGCCGGCGAATCACAGGCACGGAATAAATACACCTACTTTGCTTCGGTAGCGAAAAAAGAAGGCTACGAGCAGATTGCCGGAATATTTCTGGAAACAGCCGAAAACGAAAAGGAACACGCAAAGATGTGGGCAAAGTTTTTAGGCCTCATAGGCGACACCCCGGGGAACCTGGAAGAGGCCGCCAAGGGTGAGAATTATGAGTGGACAACCATGTACAAAGAATTTGCAAAGACTGCCAGGGAGGAGGGATTTGACGAAATCGCCGGTTATTTTGAAAAAGTGGCCGAAGCTGAGGCCGCCCATGAAGCAAGATACCTGAAGCTTCTTGAGCGTCTAAAAGACGGCTCCGTTTTCAAGCGCCCCGTTCCTATTAAATGGCGCTGCCGCAACTGCGGTTATGTCTACGAGGGCGTCGAACCTCCGGAAAAATGCCCGGCTTGCGCTCACCCAAAAGCTTTTTATGAACCCGCCGCCGACAACTATTAACCTTTATGAAAAGCCCCGTCTTCAAGACTTGAAAACGGGGCTTTCGATCTTTTTTGAGAATTTCCTTCTCCTATACCGCGATTTAATGAGAGGTTTCCGACTGCGAGTGGCAGTAATTACCTTTTAATATCATCAGCCATGCTGTCGTCTGTTTCAGCTTCTTATTAGAATTTCTTTGAAGTATTTAGAAAGCACGGTCTTTGCCCGGTTTAAAAAATATATGTCGCAGGGTTTTGTGCCGCAAAAATTCACATCTAAAACCTCAGGAGAATATCTATATCCCTGAAGCACGTATTTGCTTGCTCCTGAAAGCCATTCACCTATCAATACAAAATCATTCGGTTCCAGTATCTTCTCATGCACCGTTGTTCTGAACTCGTAAATAATTTTCCCATTGGGCGTTCCATAGAGCAAAATAACTTCGGCGCTTTTTTGGACATTTAATATATCCCTTTCATCTAAGGTAAACAACCTGTACTTGCAAATCGGAGCCTTTATGTCCATCGCCACATAGTCAATCAGTTCTTCCTGAAGCAATTCTTTTAAAACATCAGGCCTTGAACCGTTGGTGTCCAGTTTTACCTTTAAGCCCAGAGTCTTTATTTCGGTTATAAATTCCTTTAAGCCCCTCCACAGCGTCGGTTCTCCGCCGGTTATGCACACCCCGTCTATCAGTTTTTTTCTCCTCTTGAGATAATTAATTACTTCTTCGGACGGACTTTTAGGTAACACTGAAGTCCTTCCCGAAAAACCGCTTTTGCTTCCTATTATTGAGCTGTTATGGCAATAGGGACACCGGAAATTACAACCGGAAACAAAAACTGTAGCGGCCACATTGCCCGGAAAGTCCACCACCGATACAGGCATAAAATCGCATATCATACAACATATTCCTTCCTGTCGGCAAATTCTTCTTTCTTGCCTTTATTCCAGCACTGCACCGGCCTGTAATATCCCACCACCCTGCTGTAAACCTCGCATTCTTTGCCGCAGTGAGGGCAGGAAAAATGCTCTCCTTCTATATAGCCGTGGACTGCGCAGACGGAAAACGTCGGCGTTATGGTGTAGTATGGTATGCGGAAATTTTCGGCCACTTTTTTCACCAGAGCTTTACATGTGCCAGCATCGCTAATTCTCTCCCCGAGAAAGGCGTGAAATACCGTTCCCCCCGTATACTTGCACTGGAGCTCTTCCTGATGTTCTAAAGCTGTGAAGACATCATCGGTAAAGTCTACCGGAAGCTGTGTCGAATTTGTATAATAAGGTTCGCCGTTGCCGCACGTTATTATATCCCCAAACATCTCCCTGTCTTTTTTGGCCAGACGGTATGACGCTCCCTCAGCAGGGGTAGCCTCCAGATTGTATAAAATCTCCGTCTCCTGCTGATATTGCTCCATTTTTTTCCTCATGAAGTCAAGGACCGAAAGGGCAAATTTTCTTCCCCTGTCGTCAGTTATACCACATCCCATAAAGTTTAAAAGTGCTTCATTCATGCCGACGAGGCCGATGGTGTTAAAATGATTCTGCCAGTACGCGCCAAATCTTTTATATATATCCCTCAGATAAAACCTGGCATAGGGATACAATCCCTCCTGCGTCATTTTCTCCAGGACCTTTCTCTTAATTTCAAGGCTTGTCCTGGCAATATCCATGAGTCTATCAAGTCTTGTAAAAAACTCATCTTCCGTCCCGGATAAATAACCTATCCTCGGCATATTTATGGTCACAACACCAATGGAGCCGGTGAGGGGATTGGCGCCAAAAAGACCTCCGCCCCTCTTTCTGAGTTCCCGGTTATCCAAACGCAGCCGGCAGCACATGCTGCGCACGTCATCGGGCTTCATGTCGCTATTTATGAAATTGGAGAAATACGGTAGGCCGTATTTTGCCGTCATCTCCATTATCCTGTCTACCACCGGGCTTTCCCAGTCAAACTCTTGAGTTATATTGTAAGTAGGTATTGGAAATGTAAATATGCGTCCATTGGCGTCACCTTCCATCATGACCTCAGCAAAGGCTTCATTTAGCATATCCATTTCCTTCTGAAAATCTCCGTAAGTTTTGTCCATAAACCGGCCGCCGACAATCGCCGGTTCTTTTGCCATCATTTTCGGCACTACCAGGTCCATGGTTATGTTCACAAAAGGAGTCTGAAATCCAACTCTTGTGGGCACATTCAGGTTGAATATGAATTCCTGTAGGGCCTGTTTCACTTCCTTATAATTTAATCCGTCGTAATAAATAAAGGGAGCAAGATAGGTATCAAAATTGCTCAGGGCCTGAGCACCCGCGGCCTCACCCTGTAAAGTATAAAAGAAATTGACAATTTGCCCCAGGGCTGTCCTGAAATGCTTCGGCGGCCTGCTGGCCACCTTGCCTTCCACCCCTGTAAAACCGCTGACGAGCAAGTCCGCAAGATCCCATCCGCAGCAGTAAACCGACAAAAGCCCCAGGTCATGAATATGAAAGTCACCGCTTATATGGGCGGCTCTCACCTCTTCCGGGTAAATTTTATTTAACCAGTATTTGGATATGACCGCAGTAGATATATGGTTATTCAGCCCCTGTAGCGAAAAACCCATATTGCTGTTCTCGTTAATTCTCCAATCGGATTTACCTATGTACTGGTCGATGGTGTCTTCTATGTCGAGAAACGCTTTTTTAAATTCTCTTATATCCTGGTGCTGTTTTCTGTATAAGATATAGGCCTTTGCAGTTCTGGCATGTCCTCTCTCTATTAACACCTTTTCGACTATATCCTGGACGCTTTCCACAGTCGGGGTTGTCTCCCTGTACTTTTCCTCCAAAATTTTTACAACTTCATCGGCCAGGTTTCCGGCTATTTCTCTATCATTGCCCCCTACCGCTCTGGCGGCTTTAAAAATAGCATTTTCTATTTTTTCTTTTTCGAATTTCTGCAGACTGCCATCCCGTTTAACTATAAGGGAAATCATATCAATACCCCCGATATATAGTATATATTAAAGTCATATATACTATATATCAGATTGTATTTTATGGCAAGTTTTTGGTTGGGGGTTTTAGGAATTTATAACAATATTGCTTTTTAAATGACGATTTTTCTCTTCCATTCTTGGCAACCGGTGCTGCATGCCTGCTTGCACCCCGAGTAATTTGCCAGAACTTAACTTTTATCAAGATCTTTATTTCCTATAATCACATATTTTTCTTCATCATCTATTACAGTTTCCACTTTTAATCCGGCCGATTGCATATAGGCGGATACCTGCATGCCCGAAGGCAGTATATCCGAAGATACGGATTTATCTAAAGATTGGTGCAGGCTATTTATCTTTTCCCTGCTTTCGGAGTGGCATATGATGAGCTTGCCTTTAGGATTCAGCAATGAGGCCATTTTTTTGATGCTTCTTTTTTTGTCGGGAAAATGCGGGAAAGATGAATAACACATTATATAGTCAAAGGACACCTGGGAATTATAATTCATGATGTCTCCAACAATAAAATCCACATTCGGAAAATTTCTTTCAGGAAATTTTTCCCGGGCTCTTTCCAGCATTTTTTCTGCGATGTCAAGACCCACAATACGGCCGGAGTACCCTATTTTTTCAATTATATAAGGGACCAGCACCCCGGTGCCACACCCTACATCCAAAACGCTGGCACCTTCTGATAAATTTATTAGATTTATTATTTCCGCCAACTTGGTCGGATCATGTCTTACTTTATTGTCCCACTCAGAAGCCAAATTGTTAAAAAAATCTCTCTGAGTTAATGCCAATTTTATCACATTCCTTCAATTTTATGCGGTTCATTTTTTCTGCTGCCGGTTACAATCAACTTTACGAGGATCGGCAGCAGTATTAATTGAATGGCTATTCCGGGTAGCGCCACCACAAAAAGCCCGTAAGTAAATTTTACAAATTAAAGGTTTTGCCCATTATAATGGCAGCTATAATCCAGTTACTGACAATAGATACAAATCTCCCGGCAAGCATTGATGTTATCAGGGATGGATAGATTCCCAGTCTGAGTTTATTATAAGCTACAGACGTAACTAACCCGTATGTAAAAAGTTCTGCCATCATACCAAACACCCCCGGTACCGGCGGCATGGAGGTAAATAGGAAGCTCAGGAACGGGGTAATTAGTCCTACGGCTCCGGCAAATTGCCAGGGCAACATAAAACCGCCCATGAGTACCGGCAGGTGCATGGGTAAAAAAATCTGTCCGCCCAATTTAAAAGAGTGAAAGGCTATGGGCAAAAGAATACCTATGGCCACTAGCAAACCCGAAATTGTAAGATGGCGATTTTTTGATGACATTTAAAATACCCCCTGTTTTTTTATTTTATAGGCATACATAAAACTTTAATAAAATAAAAGACCATGAAGCCCTAACGGATTCATCCGTCTTAGACCTTCATGGTCATGTTTTCGTATCTTCATGATACCAATTCTTTTTTTTATTATATTGTATCGTTTATTTCCTGTCAATATATTAATCAGGCAAGCCATTTAACTATATAGATAGCCTGAAGGCCCGGGAAGGGCTCAAGGAAGAAGCATTAAAGAAAGTTCTCATAGTTGTAGTAGGTAAAAAAGATGTTTACTATCAATATTAAAAATAGGGAGGGTATTTAAAATCCTCCCTAAAAAACGTTCCTATACTAATCCCGTTTCTCTAACCATGGCATCATAGCCCGAAGTTGGTCACCAACTTTTTCAATTAGGTGTTCTTTAGCTCTATATTTCATAGCTGTATATTTAGGCCGCCCAGCCTTATTTTCAAGAATCCATTCTTGAGCAAAACTGCCATCCTGTATTTCTTTTAAGATCTGCTTCATATTCTGCCTTACGTGATCATCTATAACTCTGGGGCCGCGCGTATAATCTCCATATTCGGCTGTATCGCTGATAGAATAGCGCATCCATTTTATACCACCTTCGTAGACAAGGTCTATCAAAAGTTTGAGCTCATTTAAACATTCGAAATAGGCGATTTCAGGTTGATAGCCAGCTTCAACAAGCGTTTCAAAAGTAGCAGTAATAAGGTGGTTAACGCCACCGCAGAGGACGCACTGTTCACCAAAAAGGTCGGTTTCAGTTTCTTCCTGGAAAGTGGTTTCGATTAAGCCTGCTCGTGTGCATCCAATACCTTTAGCTATTGCCAAACCCATTTCTTTGGCTCGTCCTGTGATATCTTGATAAATAGCCAGAAGGCCAGGAACACCTTTGCCTTCTTTGAACATACGGCGTACTAAATGACCTGGGCTTTTAGGAGCTACCATAAAAACATCTACATATTCCGGAGGAACAATTTGGTTATAGAGTATGTTAAAACCATGGGCTACAACTAAAGCTTTGTTTGGTTTCAAATTCGGTAGGATTTCTTTTTCATAAACTTCTGGTTGAACATTATCAGGCATTAAAACAACCACTATGTCAGCTTCCATGGTAACTTCAGCTACAGATTTAACAATAAAGCCATCTGCCTCGGCTTTAGCAATGGATTTGCTTCCCTTATATAAACCGACAACTATGTCTATATTACTGTCTTTTAAATTATTTGCCCACGCATGTCCCTGACTGCCATAACCTAGAATAGCAATTTTTTTCCCTTTTAATACACTTAAATCAGCATCTTTATCATAATACATTTTTGCCATATGTCTACCTGGCATATTAGCCAGGACTTTGCCTCCTATTCTTTATTATTTTTGAAAAGTATGCATAAATTGAGTTATATATTCTTCCAGGGTTCTTTCAACATCGGCTATGTGCTCATCCATGATTCTTGCCGCCTCTTCTGGTTTTCTATCCCTGACGCATTCATAAATCTGCTGATGATATTTTAAAGACCTGGGCCTTAAGCCCGGGACTTTCGAAACGGCTCTTTGAACATCCGTTAAAAGTTCCCTTACCGTAGAAATGGTTCGATACAATATTTCATTTTCCGCTGCTTCAGAGATTGTTACGTGGAAGTTTACGTCTTCCTTTATAAAAGTCTCCACATCATCAAAGTGATTCCTCATCCTATTGACTGATTCCTCTAAACCGGCAATTATATCGGGTGTGGCTCTTTGAGCCGCCAGTTTTGCAAGCTGGGATTCCAAAATCTTACGGGCTTCCATTAATTGCAAAAAGTCGCTTCTTTCAAAGATAAAGTTGAGTTTCGTGCTTAACATATCAGTGAAAAATTGTGATGCGGTTTCATTCAGATAAGTTCCGTCCCCAGGCTTGATGGTTACTACACCGGTCAGGGAAAGGGCCCTTAATGCTTCGCGAACACATGCTCGACTTACGCGTAGCTGCTCAGCCAGTGCTCTTTCTCCGGGCAACTTGTCCCCGGGTTTAAGTTCCCCTTCGGCAACTAAATTTTTTATGGAATAAATTATTTCCTCAGCTAAAGTCTTCCGCTTTAGTGGCTTTAACATTTGGCCCCTCCTTCATTTAGAGGCGTTATGTTTTTCCAGACAAAGTCATAATAGCTACAAACATTATATATATTTTAAATTATTATTTCAACCGTTGATTTATTATTTTTTGAGTTTCCTAACAAAGCATCTTCACGTATCAAATCTTGAATCTATATATCATCTAACAGTTGGGGGTCCTTCCCGACACATAAATTTTACGCTTTAGCCGAAGAAATACTTTACTTTTATCCAACCTTCTTTTGCATCCTTAAGGGATTTTTATAGCACATGATACAACTTGCATGTTTTAGATGTAAAGCCATTGGCGGGCATAATCCGCCAATGGTCTTGTAGATATGTCATTATCCGATAACCTTTGAAACTATATCCCTGAATTCATCCTCATTTAATAGCCAGCCCTTGACAAAGGCTCTTTCCTTCACCTTGGCCAGGATCTCTTTCTTCTGTTCGTCATCAGCGCTTACACCGATCTTGTCGAGCCAATAGTCAATAGAGGGAATACCGCTGTTCTTGCCCAATACAACCTGTGGCGGCGTCTGACCTACAAGTTCTGCTACGATGGGGGCTAATTCTGTCGGCATTTCTACGCCGCAGTTCTGGTACCAGCCAGCAATTATGCCGGACTCGATGTTGAAGAGCATATCTCCTACGATGGGCCTGTTGTATCTCATGGGAAGGTGGGCAATTTCTCTTACAAATTTGGATATGCTGTAGAGTTTGCTGAGGTCTATGCCCAGGTCTATGTCATACATGGTTTTAAGGGCAACTACCAATTCTTCGTATGGTGCGTTTCCTGCTCTTTCGCCAAGGGCGCTAACTGTGGTATGGGCTACTTCAGCACCGGCTGCCAGTGCCATCAGGGTGTTTGCTGCTCCCATTCCGAAGTCGTCGTGGAAGTGGACTTCTATTGGTTTGTCTTTTATTCTTTCTTTTACTTTTCTCACCATGTACGGTACTGCATGGGGCGAGATGCCTCCAAAGGTATCTACTAATACCAGTGCGTCCATGTGGCCTTCGGTGGCTACTTTTTCTATCAGTGTCAGGAACCAGTTAAGTTCGGCTCTTGTGGCGTCAATGGGGAAGAATACGGTGTACAGACCGTTTTCTTTAGCAAAACGTGTGGCTTCGATAGAAAGTTCAATAGCTTTTTCAACAGACCATTTGTAAGCATTTTTTATCATGTGTTCACTTGATGGAATCTCAACCACTATGTTTTTTACACCGCAGTCTACTGCTCTCTTTACGTCTTCTTTCATACAGCGGGCAAAGGCGAATATTTCGGGCCCAAGGTTTCTTTTTACTATTTCTTTTATGGCGGCTTCGTCCTGGGCAGATACGGCGGGCATTCCGGCTTCGATTCTGTGTACTCCTGCTTCGGCAAGTTTTTCTGCTATGGCTACTTTCTGATCTTCGTTGAATACTACGCCGGCCTGCTGCTCACCGTCTCTTAATGTCACATCATGTATTTTGATTTTTGGGGGAAATTTGAGTCCTTCTGTGACCTCCTTTTCATAGTCCCATGGACTTACAAACCATTTGTCTGTTTTCCAGGGTGTTGATGACATTTGATGATTCCTCCTTGATTTTTTGTTTTTTTATTTCCAATGAGCTTAAGCTCATGGATCTACTGGAAGGCTTTTTTGTTTACGAAGTTCTTTGGGTATTCGCCTTTTAATACTCGGATTACTTCCGTAAAGGCAAGTTTTCTGAGGTTGATGGACGATGCTTCGCTGTAGTAGGCGGCATGGGGCGTTATGATGATGTTGTCAAGGGTTAACAGCGGCTCGTCTTTTGCCGGGGGCTCTGTTTCTAGGACATCCAGGGCCGCTCCGGCTATTTTTTTGCTTTTTAGGGCTTCATACAGTGCCTTTGTGTCTACCAGTGGGCCTCTTGCGGTATTTACCAGAAATGCTGTAGGTTTCATTAGTTCTAATGCTTCTTTATTTATAATGTGGTATGTGGCATCTACAAGTGGTGCATGGATTGATATCACATCGGATGTCTTTAACAGTTCTTCCAGGGATACCATTTTGACATTATATTTATCTGCTACTTCCTGGCTGACATATGGGTCGTAGGCTATTACTTTGAATCCAAAGGCCTGGGCTTTTTTGGCTACTTCTTTTGGTATGTTTCCAAATCCAACAAGTCCAAAGGTCTGACCACTTAACCCAAAAATGGGCTTGGCTTCCTCTAGACTCCAGCTTCCCGATTTTACCTTCCTGTCTAGAAGGAATATCTTGCGCTCTAAGGCTAAAGCCAATGTTATGGCATGATCTGATACTTCGTCCCAGCAGTAGTCAGGGACATTAGCGACATAGATGCCTTTTTCTGAAGCTGCCGGGATGTCTATGTTGTTTACTCCTATTCCGCATCTTACTATTATCTTGCATTTTTCCAGTTTCTCGATGATTCCACGGGTGATCTCGGCATAGACGGTCACCAGAGCATCGGCGTCTTTTGCGACTTCTAGGATGGCCTCCTCGCTCTTGTCTTTTGCAAGAATTAGTTTCGCATCGGCTTCCTTTAATACCTCTTCCTCTATGGTAAAATCCGGGAAGATGGTATCCGCCATCGCTACTTTGAATGTCATGTAATTTACCCCCTTAAAATACTTTACTTTTATTTAAATAAAAATGAATTGATATAGTTGTCCAGTGGTAATACCACCATTTTTAAAAAAAAATTTATTATTATTTTATTTTACATTACTAACTTATTTTCCCATTAGTAAATCCGGCAGGAAAGTTGTAATGCTTGGTATAAAAGCAAGTATAAACAGCCCCAAAATCAAAGTAATCAAGAACGGAACAATTTTTTTTGATATCTGACCCAAAGTAACATCAGCTATTCCACAGGTTGCAAACAATGCTATTCCAACCGGCGGTGTCGCCATTCCTATGGCTAAAGCTATTACCGTAACAACACCAAATTGCACCATGTTTATGCCCATGTTTTGAACTATAGGAGCCAGAATGGGCACCACCAAAAGTATGATGGCGGCGGTTTCCATAAATGTTCCCAATATCAGGTATAGAACCAAAATTAATACATAAATGACGTAAGGATTGTTTGAAATTGAAAGTATGGCATTTGACGCCATAGCAGGCACCTGCTGTGCTGTCATGATCCAACCAAAAGGGTTTGCAGCGGCTATTAAAAGCATTATCATGGCTGAACTCACAGAAGCTTTATAAAATATAGGCACAAGATCTGCCAGTGTAAGTTCACTATAGATGAAGAAACTGACTATTAGCCCGTATACCACCGCAATTGCCGCCGATTCCGTTGGAGTAAATATACCTGTCATTATGCCTCCGAGGATGATAATCGGCATTAAAAGGGCCCATATGGAATCAACAAACGCCCTCCATATTTCTCCTATAGAATGTTTACGCTCAGTAGGATAATTAAGTTTAGAGGCCATAATGAAGTTCGTCCCTATGAGCATGGACGAAAGAACCAGCCCGGGGATTATTCCACCGATTAATAGTTTTCCTATAGAGACGTTTGCCGTAACACCAAAAAGCACCATGGTTATACTGGGAGGAATGATAACTCCCAAACATCCGGCGGCCGCTACAACAGCGGCAGCGTAACTTCTATCATAGCCTCTCTTTTCCATCTCCGGGATGGTTAAACCTCCCACAGCGGCGGCCGTAGCCGGAGTCGAACCGGATATTGCGGCAAAAAACGTGCAGGCAAGTATAGAAACTGCTGCCAACCCGCCTTTAACATGACCGACTAAAGTACTCGCCAAGTGAACTATCCTTTTTGAGACGCCGCCTTTTTCCATAACGGCACCGGCCAGCATAAAGAACGGTATGGCCAAAAGCGGAAAGGAATTTGCTCCTGCCACCATTCTTTGCGGTATTAGACTTAAGGAAAGATTTCCGGAAAACATCAGAGAAGCCATGGACGCAATTCCAAGGGAAAAACCTATAGGCACATTAAAGGCAAAGCAAAGTATCAATACAACCAATAAAACCGTAAGCAAACCTAACCCTCCTTCACATTTCTGAGTAGCACCGCAACTTCAAACAGCGAGTAAAAAATTACCATTGCGCCCATGATCGGCAATGAGGCATACACATAACTCATCGGTATTCCCAAAGCCGGAGAGGGCTGGTTGCTGGTCATGACAACCACCGGCCATCCATAGTATATGAGAGCAGCGCCAAAGATTGAAATGACCGTATAAACCAGAACATTTATTATTTTTTGTACCGGTTTTGGAAATATGTTTACTAAAGCGTCTATTCCTATATGAATGTGCTCTTTTATACCGATGGCTGCAGCAACAAAACTTACCCATATGAACAGGAACCGGACCATCTCCTCCGACCAGAAGGGGGCTGATTTAAACACATAACGCATTACTACCTGATAAAATGTTAGGGCTGTTATCGCCATCATTAAAAATGCCAAAAAATACTGCACGATTTTGTTAAAACTATGATAAAATCCGGCTTGTTTCTGCTGTTTCATTTCAACCCTCCTTTTTATAGGGCACGGGAGGCGAAATACCTCCCGCAAGTTTATTTAGTATTTAAAGCCTCGTCTATCAGTGCTTTTCCGGCTGCTTCGTCACCATTGCCAATCTTGCTGTAGAATTTCGGATATACCTTTTCTTTTGCTATTTGCATGAAAAGTTCTTTTTCTACCTCATTTACCTGCATACCTGCTTCTTTCAGCTTATCAAGCATGTTCGCATTATATTTGGCCAATTCTTCTCTTTGTACCTTGCACGCTTCTTTAGCGGCGTCAGCCACTACTTTCTGCAGTTCGGGTGAAAGGGATTTATAGAAATTTTCGGAGATTATATATTGTCTCGGGTAGTAAAAATGTTCGCTTAAAGATAGGTAATCCTGAACTTCATAAAATTTCTGGCTGTCTATTAAATCCAGCGGGTTTTCCTGACCATCGACGGTGCCCTGCTGTAATGCCGTATAGACTTCACCAAAAGCCATGGGAACCGCCGTAGCGCCAAAGGCGTTGATGGAATCGATCATGACTTCACTTTCCATGACCCTTATTTTTAAGCCCTTCATATCATCGGGTGTCTTAATGGGGCGTTTATTATTTGTGAAGTATCTGAACCCTCCATCGTTATATGCCAACAATCTTATACCCTTTTCAAGATACATATCTGCTATCTTTTGTCCAACGGGACCGTCTAAAACCTTATGCGCATGGTCCAAATCTCTAAACAGGTAGGGCAAGTCCCAAAGCATGGCAGCCGGCACAAATCTGCCCATAGGTCCGTTTTCCACGTCGCCCATTTCGATGGTGCCCATTTGTACGCCTTCTACTATCGTACGGGCATCACCCAACTGTCCGGCAGGGTAAATTTCCACTTTTAACTGTCCGTTTGAATTTTTTTCAACCAGTTCTTTAAATTTGTTTGCTGCAACATTCATCGGGTGCTCTGGAATGCTGGGTCCGTTGTGAGCAAACTTGATGATTTTGGTAACGCCGCTTCCGTTCGATGCACTTTGCTTTCCCGTATTATCCCCTCCCTTGGAACCACAGCCAATCAAAACTAGTGATGACATGATGACAAAAACGAACAAAACGATAAAACCCTTTTTTAGCATAAAATACCTCCTAAAAATTTTTTGATAAGACCATTTTTATTAATATTCATTGTTCTAATGGTTCACTGGTCTTACCACTATTTATAATATTCGACATAAAAATGACTTTTCCTGCAAAAAAACAAAAGATAAAAATTATTTTTTTCACAAATTATTTTTTAGAAGAAGCTTAGAAAAGTATGCATTATGGATTGTGATGGTAACAGTCTTAAAAAGTTTACTGTCCAGAACAATCCCACTGGTGCTAGTTTTCTACGGGATCAGGTTATTTCATTAGCGGACAAGCATTCTTGTCAGGAAATCCACATTGGGATGGAGTCTACTTCCGTTTATAGTTTTCATCCTGCTATGTTTTTAAACGAGGATGAGGCCCTGCGCAAGTATCAGATAAAGGTTTATGTTATTAACGCTACGCTTGTTAACAAGTTTAAGGAGGCTTACCTTTATCTTGATAAGACTGATGATATCGATGCCTGGGTTATTGCCGATCGCTTGTGCTTTGGGCGTATCCCATATACTGTCATTATGCAGGAACAGCTCCTTGCCCTTCAGAGGTTGACTAGAATGCGTTACCGCCTGGTGCATAATGTGACCCGTGAGAAACAGTATTTTTTGCAGAATCTATTTCTAAAGTGTAATGCCTTTAAGTCCGAGTTTGAAAGTTCTGCTTTTGGCAATGCCATGATGGAGCTTTTCCTTGAACAATACAGCCTTGAAGAGATCAATTCTATGGATACTGCAGTTCTTTGCGGATTTCCTCAGAGAAAAAGTGAAGAATCGTTTCCCCGACCCTGAAGGGGTGGCTAAATGTATTCAAAAGGCCGCCAGATCTTCTTACAGGCTATCAAAGTGTGTGGAAGATTCCGTTGATATTCTCCTGGCCACTTCTATTGAATGTATCCGCACCCTCTCTGCACAGATAAAACAATTAGATAAGGCTATTGAAAAGCTCCTGGATGGTATACCAAATACTTTACAAACCATTCCCGGCATTGGCCCTGTCTTTTGTTCAAGCATACTGGCCGAAATCGGTGATATTAACCGCTTTAAGAGCCAAGTCTATTGCTAAGTATGCGGGTCTTGTCTGGACTAATCGTCAGTCCGGAAAGTTTGAAGCAGAAGAAACAAAAATGATTCGCTCTTGTAATCACTATCTGCGCTTTTACCTTGTTGAGGCTGCCAAGTCGGTTAAGAGAGTAGAACCTGAATTTCATGATTACTATTTGAAAAAGTATCGTGAAGTTTCTAAACATCAGCATAAAAGAACCCTCGTCTTAAACGCAAGAAAACTTGTGCGTTTGAGCGATGCGCTGCTACGCAATGAGCAAGTTTACACGCCTAGAAGGAAGGTGAATAGGTAGGTAAACACCTCCTAAATATCCTTCAGCTATTTCCAGTTTTTGGATGGTAAAACTAGGTTAGATTAGTGTTGCCTTTTTTACAAAAAATAGGCTAAAAAATTTCCATTTCATTACTTTTAGGGACTTGACATTTTACCGCAGGACTTAAAATTTTTTTGCTAAATCGGCTCCATGTGTTATTATACCTATGGAATTTATATTTGGATCCATATTGCTAGCCAAGCTTAATGCCTCTTGAATATCGCCGGCATATTTTAAGCCTAAGTTCTCCACGTAAACCTTATTTTGCTGTTCTGTAACTACGATTATCTTTGCCATTTCTCTAACTGCAGCAACGGTCATGTTAACCGTGGCAGACACTTCGTCTTCAATTTCGCCCCTGTTTACCATTTCATACACTTCTTCTACAGACCTTACACCTAAACCTACAAAATCAGGATGCCCAGGGCAATCACCTTCAGGAGCTGGGGAAAGCAAGATTACTACTCCCTGTTGTTTTACCATCATCGCAGCGACGGTCATGGGCTTTACGCTCTGCCACAAGTCCTGGTAAGCCGGATAGGAACTGCAAACAACCAAATCCGGTCTGGTAGGTACATCTATTGCATATATCTTTTCCGCTACTTTTACACATTCCCTGTGCGCCTTGACCACATCTCCGGCAATTACCCTAACAACCGTTCCATCAGTATTCATGACCGTGTTTATGATCATTTTTAATCCGGTTTGCCTTGCTATATCTTCCATTTCTTTTCTAACAGGATTTTCGAGATTGCCGAGTATCTGTGTTATGTTTCTTGCAGCAACCAAATGGGTTCTTGCCGTTGTATCAGGACCTGATACTCCCGGTTGTACGAGCTTGGCTCCAGCGCTCCAGCCTGCATATATATGAGGAATAACATTTCCTATGGCTATACTGACATCGCTTTCATAATAAAGCTTATTGACCCTGATTGGAATTCCTGACGGTGTATCACCTATATATACAAGCTGATCCGTATCATTACAGGCGTGATTTACCACCTTTACCCTTTCATAAATTTCCTTGCCGATTCTTTCGCGGCATTCTTCTTCAGTCATAGCTCTATGCGTACCCAGGCCAATAAGTATTGTTATATCTGCGTCCTGCACTCCCGCTTCATTTAATTCACTCAACAGTATCGGGAGGATTTTGCTAACCGGAGTCGCTCTGGTAAAATCATCGACGATTATCACTGTGTTTTTGCCGTTTTGCTTTATGATATCCCCAAGATTGGGGCATCCTACTGGGTTTCTGATGGCATTTTTTACCTCAGCATCAAAATCTTTAATGGGATCCAGTCGCTTTGGCGAGGCCACCCAAGATATTTTTTCTTCAGGAAGTTCAAAACTTACAAGTTCTGGGCCATAGTGAAGTTCTATTTTTCTGTTCACAAATACCACCTTCAATTATAAATTAAAACCTATAGATTCTCTCGCTCACCGGCACGCTTCATAAAAAAGCATGGTATCCGTGTTGTAAACTACATAATCTGCTCCTAATTTCAGACATTCTTTAGCCCTTTCCGTATCTACGCTAAATATACCAACACATATATCTTTGTTTTTAGCCTTTTTCATCATGTTGCTCAATGCATTTACTACTTTGGGATTGTAAATATCTCCGGGAACCCCCAGGGAATGTGACAAATCCACAGGTCCCAGAAGAATGGCATCAACATATTCAACATTCAAAATTTCTTCAAAAGATTGAAGTCCTTCTTTCCCTTCTATAAGCAAAATCACCGACGTATCCTCGTTTGCTCTTCTATAATAAGTCGAATCACCTACCCCATACCTGTTGGCTCTCACACATGGGCAGGCTCCTCTCGAACCTATCGGAGCATACTTGGCATATTTTACGGCTTTTCGAGCATCTTGGACATTTGATATTCCAGGCACAACAATGCCAGATGTCCCCGTATCCAATGCTTTTGTCACAGCAATTTCTGTATTTTCCGGCACTCTTATCACTGACACCATATCTGCGGCATCAGCGGCTCTAACCAGCTTAACATCAGTCTCCGGTCCAAACGGCCCGTGTTCTGTATCTATAATGACAAACTCAAAAATCCGCGTAACCAATGGTTTCGACCATCTCTTCACTAGTAGATTGAACAAACATGCCGGTAAATTTTTTGCCTGAATCCTTTAGTTGTCTAAAAAGCTTCTTCATAAATTTACGCCTCCGTTATTTCAGCACACTGGGCAGGAACAAAGATAATTGTGGAATAAGCACTACTAATAGCAACGCCAGCACCATCGTACCGCAAACATAAAGTATATCGGGGAAAGTGTCTTCTACTCTAATTTTTAGTATTCTAGTTGAGGTAAATAGGCACACCGCAAGCGGTGGCGTGGCTCCCCCTATCGCCAAATTTAGTATCATTGATATACCAAAATGAATTAGATCCATACCCAAACTTGTCACTAAAGGCAAAAGAATGGGTGTCAATAATATTATCGTAGAATTGGTCTCCATGAATGTCCCAAGGAAAAGCAACAGTAAAATAATGAGCAGATAAATCACAGTAGGATTCCTGCTTATTGACAAAAGGACATTAGCAATTAGTTCGGGAATATTCTGGGTGGCCATAATCCAGCCGAAAGGTGCAGCCGTAGACATAATGAAAAGAATTATGGCGCTGGAGATGGCGCTACTTGTACATATGTTTACTATATCCTTTAATTTTAACTCTTTATATACGAACATAGCCAGTATAAAAGCATATACCACGGCTATTACCGCCGACTCAGTGGGAGTTATAACTCCTGAAAGCACTCCGCCAAGAATTATGACAGGCATGAAAAGCGGCAATAGTGCATCGATGAAAATTTTAACTCGATCGCCAGCCGTTAAACGACCTTCCGCCCCACGATATCCTCTCTTCTTTCCGATGATGACAGCAAGTATTACTAAAAATGCTACAGTCAAAATACCTGGTATTATTCCTGCCAGGAACAAATCGCCTATCGAAACGCTGCCCGAAGTACCGTAAACCACCATGGAAAGGCTGGGCAGAATGACTATGCCCAATGCGCCGGCTCCTACCAATATCGATGCCGTAAACCCTTTCCCGTATCCTTTTTTCACCATTTCGGGCCCCATTACTCCACCTATGGCCGCGGTGGTCGCTACACCGGAACCAGATATTGCCCCAAAAATCCGCAGCTCACAGCCGCGGCTCCTCCCAATCCTCCCGGAATCCTTTCCAGTATCATATTTGCAAGCCTCATCAATCTGGGCTGCTGCCATATGCCATTATTTCTCCGGATCAGATAAACAGCGGCAGAGCCATGAGTGGGAAAGAATTTATTCCTTCCACCATTCTTTGGGACAGTATTGTCAGCGGCGGAAAGCCCTGTGGTTCAGTCTAAAATTTAATTTTACGACATAATTTGTTTTTACATAATTAATTATAAAATATTTTATAACTATAGTCGAGTTACGCTATCCTAAAGTTTTACGTTTTTCGTTATTCTATGGCTTTTATACTATATTTGCAACACGTAGTACTTAAATTTGACAATAAAATAAAATTCATCATGAGCGAATTACCCATGAGAACTTCTGAAAAAATTCCAATATTTAAAGATTCTATAGGACCTTAAAATGTGTAAGTCATTTAAGTCAAGGAAAATACGGGATAGGTTTTACCATCTAAAGTTTCTATTATTTTCTCTCCAGCTAGAAGGAATTTTTCATATACATGTTGAACAATATTAATATAGACCTCACCTTTCTTGAGTTTTATGCTCATCCTTATAGAGGATGGTGAGGTCTTTTTTCTACGTACGACGACTTTTTCCTGCTTTTTGACCTATGAAAATTTTACGCTAACAATTGATTTTTTAAAGTTGAAATTTTTTGGGGAAAATTATTCTTGTGTAATTATGAATTTTGACTTATAATGTATTAAAATATGAGTCCATGTTTTTCTAAAAACCTGCATACAATCTTTTAGAGGGGCTGATATAGATGAACATAAAGACCTTCGGAGTGGAAAGATGGATGAACGCCTACGAGCACGGGGCTTTTTACAATCTGGCCGAAACCGATGCCAAGGCCTTCACCCTGGATGAACTTCTGTCCCTGGGAAAGAAATTCGAGGTACTGGATGAACTCCTTCGGGTAAAGATCAGCTACAATCCCACCACCGGCAGCCAGTCTTTAAGAGAAGTAATCTCTAGCTTTTACGCTGACACCGGACCCGAAAACATTCTCATCACCACCGGAGCCATAGAGGCGGATTTTCTGGTCACAAACTCCCTGGTGGAGTCCGGCGACACGGTCATAGTCCAGTTTCCGGCATACCAGGCGCTTTATTCCACCGCCGAGGCCCGAGGAGCCCGCATCAAATACTGGAACATGAACATAGACCGGGGATACGAACCGGATATCGAGGAACTTAAATCCCTCATTGATGATAAGACAAAAATGATAGTGCTAAATATTCCCCATAACCCCACCGGTGCAGTTATCTCCGAAGAACAGCTCAGAACCATTCTTTCCTGGGCTGAAGAGCGGGATTTCTGGGTGCTGTGCGATGAAGTTTATCACGATTTTGCCCTGGAGCCCGGCGTGGTGCCACCCTACGGGCGGTCTCTGAGTAAAAAAGCCATAAGTGTAGGAAGCATGTCCAAGGCCTACGGACTTTCGGGACTTCGCCTGGGATGGATTGCGGCTCCTGATGAGCTCATAAACCGTTGCTGGTGCTGGAAGGACTATACCTCTATAAGCAACTCCCCTATCAACGATTTCCTTGCCACCTTCGCCTTAAAAAACATCGACAAGGTCATGGAAAGAAACCTGGGCATCGCCCGGCAAAATCTTGAAACGCTTTTAAAATGGTTCCAAGAACATGAGAGTTTCTTTGACTATGTCACCCCTAAAGCAGGAGTGCTCACTTTCCCCCGAGTCAAGAACATCCCCATGTCTACCGAAGAACTGTGTAAAAAGCTCTTTGAAAAGGAAGGCCTACTGATGGTCCCCGGAGAATGCTTTGAGATGTCGGGATATCTTCGAATAGGTTTCGGCAACGACAGTAAGATGTTCAAGACAGGGCTTTCCATATTCTCATCTTTTTTATCAAGCATTCAGTAAATTAGACCCGACGAGGAGTTTCTTTTTTTACTTGCGTCTTTTATTTTTAATATTTTTGTAATATACTTGTGAATGGTATGTTAAATAAAAATTGGGAGGGTTCATCATGCCGCTGGTTACATCAAAGGAAATGTTCCAGAAAGCCTATGAAGGCGGATACGCCGTAGGTGCCTTCAATGTCAACAATATGGAAATCATCCAGGGAATTGTAGAGGCAGGAAAAGAGGAAAATGCTCCCCTGATCCTGCAGGTATCGGCAGGGGCGAGGAAATATGCCAAGCCCGTGTACCTCAGAAAACTGGTGGAAGCGGCCATCGAAGATACGGGCCTGCCTATAGTGCTTCATCTTGATCATGGCGAAAACTTCGAAATCTGCAAGGCCTGTGTGGACGACGGCTTCACCTCGGTCATGATCGACGGTTCCAAACACCCCTTCGAGGAAAATATAGCCATTACCAAACAGGTTGTGGAATACGCCCATGAAAGAGGCGTGGTGGTGGAGGCAGAGCTCGGAAAACTGGCCGGTATCGAGGACAACGTCAAGGTTACCGAAAGGGAAGCCACGTTTACCGACCCCGACCAGGCCGTGGAATTTGTGGAAAGGACCGGCGTAGACTCGCTGGCGGTGGCCATTGGCACCAGCCACGGGGCCTATAAATTCAAGGGCGAGCCGAAACTTGATTTTGAACGCCTGGAAAAAATAACAAAGATGCTTCCCGGATTTCCCCTGGTACTCCACGGAGCTTCCACGGTGCTCCCCGAATTCGTGGAGTCCTGCAACAAATACGGCGGCAGCATCCCTGGTGCTAAGGGCGTGCCCGAAGAAATGCTCAAGAAAGCCGCCGGGATGGGCGTTTGCAAGATAAACATAGATACTGACCTTCGCCTGGCCATGACCGCATCGGTAAGAAAATATCTGGCGGAAAACCCATCGGAATTTGACCCCAGAAAATACCTGGGCGCAGGCCGGGATGCCATAAAAGAAATGGTGCGGCACAAGATTAAAAATGTATTGGGATGTAACGGAAAAGCATAAGTTATATATACACGAAGCGGGAAGCCACATATGGCTCCCCGCATTTTTCATGTCCCGTTTCCGGGATCATATATCCTTGTTTCATCAGAACCCTGAATTATTCAAGCCTTGCTCTTTTTCTCCTTGTGACAGTCCCCCGTCCCTTGTCCGCCTCCTACCACTTAACGGGCGGGTTCTATGTTGATTTTCTTGCCCTTTATCTGATTGTTCTTCATTATAGACAGCACATCTTGCGCATATTCTTTAGGCACTTCTACAAAAGTAAATTTATCGTATATATCGATGGTCCCGATCAATTTACCGGGCATGCCTGTTTCCCCGGCAATGGCACCAACAATATCTCCCGGCCTTATCTTTTGACTCCGCCCTATATTTATAAAAAGCCTCACCATTTCCGGGGCACCTTCGATATTTTCAAACCCTTCTTCCCTACCGTCTTCCTGCTCTTTGACAAGTACCATCTTAAGGAGGGCAGCGGCCAGATCCATAGAAGTGTAATCTTCCTCTATCAATTTCTCTATCAATTGGGTATATTTCCCCAAACCACCTTCATCTACGACTTCCTTTAGTTTTTCCAGCAATGAATTTGTCCTGGTTTCCTCTACGTCGGACTGGGAAGGTACATCCTTTCGAACTATTTTAGTCCTGGTGTATTTTTGAATGTCCTTCAACTTATATATATCCCTTCCCACCACTAAACTAAAAGCCTTTCCCGGCCTTCCGGCCCGGCCTGTCCTCCCTATTCTGTGCACATAATACTCTTCATTTTGAGGTACATCGTAATTAAACACTGCATCCACATCACTTACGTCAAGACCTCTAGCAGCCACATCAGTAGCTACAAGTATATCTATGGAGCCACTCCGGAACTTTTCCATGACCCTATCCCTTTGGGATTGGGACATGTCTCCATGAAGCCCTTCTGCTGAGTAGCCCCTAGCTTGAAGCTGCATCAAAAGTTCATCCACCCGCTTCTTGGTATTGCAAAAAATCAGGGAAAGATTCGGATTGTAAAAATCTATGAGGCGGGATAAGACTTCCAATTTCGATTTTTCCTTGACCTCTAGATAATACTGTTCAATGTTTGGGACTGTCAGTTCCTTGTGAACCACTTTGATAAACTTGGGGTTTCTCTGATATTTCTCTGTCAACTCCAAAATTGGCTTGGGCATAGTGGCAGAAAACATCAGGGTTTGACGATCCTGGGGAATATCCTGCAAAATCTTCTCAATATCTTCTCTGAAGCCCATGTCCAGCATCTCATCGGCCTCATCCAGAACTACCATCTTAACCTGAGACAATTTTAACGTGCGTCGCCTCATGTGATCCATGACCCGACCAGGAGTCCCGATGATCACCTGAACGCCTTTCTTCAAAGCCTTAATCTGCCTTTCTATGGGCTGCCCCCCATAAATAGGCAAGATATCAATCCCTTGCTTGTATTTAGAGAGCTCTTTTAATTCTTCCGCCACCTGAATGGCCAGCTCCCTGGTGGGGGACAGGATAACCGCCTGCACCCCTTTATTTCCCGAGTCTATCTTGTCCAGCAGAGGGATCCCAAAGGCTGCCGTTTTACCCGTGCCGGTCTGGGCTTGTCCTATGACATCTTCCCCCTTAAAAATATGGGGTATGGCTTGAGCCTGGATTGGAGTAGCTTCCTCAAATCCCATTTCGTCAATTGCTTTTTGTATTTCCCTCGATATATCCATCTCTTCAAATTTAGTTTGTATCATTTCCTATTCCCTGCCATTCTTTTATATTTTCGCGAAAGCTGCTTCTGTTTTGTTCTATATACAAGCTTCCGGTTTTATATATTATAACATATTGAAAGGAAAAAATCTGTTTATGTAGAATTTTATAGTTATATTTTAATTAGAGAAGGTGATTAAACTGATTAATCTCGATTTCTTAACCGTAAACCTACCGGAGGACATTCAGAATCTCGTAATTTTCGGCGATTTTGAAACCGCCCGGAAACTGATTGATTTAAAGCTCAAAAAAAATATAGGCGATATGTTGAGGGATAGGTTGCTTTTTGAGAAAGAAAGGCTAAAAAGGCTGGAGGGCGAATACATATACCCTTTCGAAGACGCCTTCAAGCTTGCATCATCACAGATAAAGGATTTTACCCGAGAAGAGCTTGAGTCGTTAAAAGACGATGGATATGCCGACTGGGCTTTTGTGAATGGCAAGTTGATGTTTCACAGGAGATTTCTCGAAAATATTAAAAAGACTCTGCCCGAAATAAAGAACCGGATGGTAAATTCCGATGAAAGCTCCGATAAAGAATTGCATATCCTGGATACTGCCGTTAGAAGTATCATTGAACAGGGTCAGAAAAGTTACCACATACATGTAAAAACCGGAATAAAGCTGAAAAAAGAAGCCGAAAGGATAGGAGAAACAGCCAGGGTTTATCTTCCTATCCCGGCAGCCGAAAAAGGCATAAAAAATATAAAGATACTGGCTACATCCCATAAACCCGTATTCATATCCCCGGAATATCATCCGGCCAGAACCATATATTTTGAGGAAAAACTCAAAGGCGATGATGTTTTCACGGTGGAATATTCCTATGAAAATCATGTTCGATATACAGCACTTGATTATAATGAAGTTAAAGCTCTTCAGCCCGATTTTTATACCGCTGAACTTGCCCCACACATCGTATTTACGCCCTACCTTAAAAATCTGGCAGCCAATATTGTAGGAAATGAAAAAAATCCCCTGAAAAAGGCCAGGATGATTTATGATTATATCACTCAAAACGTAAAATATTCTTTTGTTAGATCGTATTCCACCATACTGAACATTCCCGAGTACGCAGCCCTGAATCTCAAGGGCGATTGCGGCGTCCAGGCCCTGCTTTTTATCACCCTCTGCAGGATCTGTGGTGTCCCGGCAAAGTGGCAGTCGGGCCTTTATGTCGACCCGTATTTTATCGGTTGTCACGACTGGGCCCAATTTTATGTGGAGCCTTACGGCTGGCTGTACTGCGATCCGTCCTTCGGCGGCGGTGCCATAAGAACAGGTTCTGATATGCGGCGGGATTTTTACTTCGGAAACATTGACCCCTTCAGGATGCCCGCCAACTCCGATTTCCAACAGGAATTTACGCCGAAAAAGACATTCCTGCGATCCGACCCTTACGACAACCAGGTCGGGGAGATAGAATATCTGGATGGAAATGTTTACTCCAGAGATTTTGAATCGAAAATGGAAATAATAGACATGCATGAGATATAGACTTGGAGTCGGTTCTTGTATCTTACCTCGTCAGGGCCGGTAATTTAGATATAATGAGATTTCCGGCTCTATATTTTTCCTGCCGATTCATGTAAATTATCATGCAAATTGCAAAATAAAAAACGCCATAAACAACTTTTTGACCATATAATTCAGGAAGCCAGGTATAAATATCACGAAAACATTCTTGATCCGGTACCTTTAGTCCGGGAGGATCGGGAAAGATGATCGTTACAATTGATGTAAGCGCTGCAGTTGAAGTGGTTATGGGGCGACCAGATCTACCTGTATATATCAGATGATAGCTACAATCGATGTAAGCTAGCCGTTGAAGTTGTTATTAGGCAGTCAAAACAGCTTTCTTTTTCTACAACAGATTCTCGTATTGTGATGCTCCGTAGAGAATACGCATAATTACCACTTGTTTTTCTTGTTCATCAACCAAATAGAATACAATATAATTATTTAATATGAGTTTACGGTAACCTTTACTTTTAAGAATATCATCACCTACATAGCTGCCTGAATAAGGGAAACTTTTAAGTCGCGTAATCCGCTCTTCTATTTTATCGATCAAATTATTTGCAGCCTGTTCTGCCAATAGGTTACCTGCAATATATTGATATATCTGCTCCAAATCGTTGTAAGCTACAGGCGTAAACTTTAATTTGTAGTTATTTGACATATTTGTCTCTCAGTCTTTTAAAGACTTGTTCTCCATTTAAAAGAGGAACACCGTTTGTAACTTGCATTTCCGCTTCATTTAACTTCTTATAAACATCAGCAAGTGCAAAATGTTTTTCATATGTTTCAATGCTCATAATCACTAAATCTCCATACCCATTTTTAGTAATGAAAATAGGTTCTTGTTTTTGATGGCATATTTCCGAAATTTCATTTGTATTTCTTAAATCCGTTATAGGTCTAATTTGTGGCATTAAATCAACTCCTTCAGGATTACTATGACATTATTATAATATAATTCCGTCATAATTACAACATAATTATTTCTCAACCCTACATGCATTCCGTGGCTGGGTTTTTTCGGTTTTTAATGCTTTGTTCCGGTCTGATGTAAAAACTAAGTCTTCTCCGGGAGATAGCTAAAATTAGCGATAAGCTATGCCGTCGCCGTTTTTTAGTGAAAACCTTCCGAGTATAAAAAAAAACCGTTATAAAACGGTTTTATTTCTTTGGTAGCCATAGGGGGATTCGAACCCCCGTTACCGCCGTGAGAGGGCGGCGTCCTGAACCCCTAGACGATATGGCCGTATAAAAATGGCTGCGGGACTAGGATTCGAACCTAGACAACATGATCCAGAGTCATGCGTGCTACCGTTACACAATCCCGCAACTCTTTTTTGTTTCATGCAAAGAATATATTAGCATATTTTTTTTGGGAAGTCAAGATTTTTAGTGGCATCCGCTGCAGGTGCTGCAGCTGCCGCCGCTGCAACTCCCGGTGCCGGAGGAAGTCGATCCGCCCCTGCTTATATACATAAACCCCGTAAAACGTTGGCTGGCTCTTCCGCCGCACTCGGGACAGCGGACTTTGTCTTTATCTTTGATAGAAACAAACTCGCTGAACTGAAGACCACAACTGTCGCATTTAAAATCAAAGGTCGGCATATAAATCCCTTCCTGAAAATTATTGATATTTATATATAGAATCAATGCTCCAGCGGGTTTTACCCCCTCTGAAGCAATTTTAGTATAGAGATCTCTCCGCCACCTGTTCCACTCTTAAAGAAGCGGTGTAGATCAGCTTTTATAAAAAGACGATGGTTACAATCTACCTCATATTGTATTCTTTAAATGCTTTTTCCATCTCGCGCTCGGCATCTTTCCGCTTTATGTCTTCCCGGCGGTCGTAAAGGGTTTTTCCTTTTGCCACAGCCAGTTCCACCTTCACAAGACCCCGCTCGTTAAGGTAGACCCTCAGCGGAATCAAAGTTACACCTTTTTCCTTCACAAGGCCGAAGAGGCGGTTTATTTCCCGCCGGTGCATGAGGAGCTTTCTGGTGCGCAAAGGGTCTTTATTGAAGATATTGCCCTTTTCGTAAGGGCTGATGTGCATGTTGTAAAGAAGCAGCTCTCCCTTTTCCACCCCGGCGTAGCTATCCTTCAGGTTGCCCTTCCCCGCCCTCAGAGATTTTACTTCGGTCCCGGAAAGAGCAATACCCGCCTCGTAAGTTTCCAATATATGATAATCATGCCGGGCTTTCCTATTTGTCACCAGATCCCTGGACTTTTTCTCCACTGCCATACCTCCGCTTATATTGACTGTCAAAAAATCTTTCATTCTTCCGCCATCGCCATTAAAGCAGCATAGGGCTGTTCACCAGTTGCCGAATATGTGCGATGGGTTCTTGTTTAAAAGATTTCCCATTAATTATATCATAGATTTTATGCCGCCGCAAAAGATTTACAACATCTGCTCGCATATACGCAACTTCTGCTACAGCCGCCTTTTCATTTGAATCTATTAAATCCTAGTTTGAAAGCCGTATCCGAAAGCTCCTGATACCGGGGATATTTTTTTGTGAAATCTTTATAAGCTATTTCAAATGCCGCTTCGGCGTCTCTCGAGGGTGGTACAATCAGATATGCCAGCATTTTTTTGAAATCGGCCATTACATCCGGTGAATATTTTTTAGACCGGGCTTTAGTTAGAACATCAAAGAACCGCTGCCCATCGAATACGATTTCATCTGCAAGGGCGTAAGCCTGTTCAAAATCCCCTTTCATGCAAGCGGCTGTTATGGGGGAGTAGTCCATCAGTTTTTCTTTGCTCATTTCAAAGACCTTCCTGTAACTGTCGATACTGCCGTCATAATCCCCTGCTTGCAGATAGATTCCGGCCAGTATATGATATCCCGCCGGATCCAGTTCTCCCCTTTCCATCAAAGCTTCGAAAAGACCTTCAGCTCCTTTTACATTGCCCTGCTGGAAAAGCAGTTCCGCCGAGAGCCTTTTATACCTTAAATCATCTCTTTTCCTCAACATTTTCAGGAATTCAGCGGCTTTTCCGGTATCTTTCACTCCCGGAGCCCAGAGGTAAAGCCTCGCCATTTTCTCCAGGGTTTCTTTATTATCGGGACGCTTTGCGATCTCCTGCTCGTATCTTTCGGCAGCGTGAAGAAACAGCCCTTTCATAACAAAGGTATCTCCTTCGTCCATATTTTTGCAAAAAACATATGGACCTGCCGGCGAGCCTTCATTGGAACTTTTTGATAATATCCGATCCCATGTCGAAAATCCCATGCTATCTGAAAGCAAATTGCCATCGCCATTGTAAGCTTTTATATATATAAAGCTTCCCGCACCGGGATACAGGGGGCCCAATATGTTATACGGCTTTATATCTTCAAAAGGTGATGGATTGGGCTTTAATGCCAGGAGCTCCTCCTGCGGAATCTGCCAGTAGATTTTAAGGGCCTTTTCCTTTACTTCCACTTCATTTACAGAAGATACGAATATTTTTTCCGGCTTCTTTTCCGGAGGGATGAGGAATATATCGTATCTCTTCGCCCCCGGAACCGCATCCCAGAAAAGGCTTACCTGGTTTCCCCTGCCGGCATCGTTCACTTCGGCGCCTGCATTGATCACGGGAACAATGGACAGTTCATAAAAGGAGTTTTCCGCGGACTTGCTCTTTTTAACCGAAAGGCTTGAATCCCGGGCTTTTTCTACCGGGAGTCCGATGCCGAAAACCGGGTTTTTCGGTGTATGGGGAAAATAAAAGTTACCGCCTATATCACTGTAACAGGATTCAACGGTGGGATACCGTCCGGAAAAATTTATATCATCTCCCGGGTCTGCTATGAGTATCTTCTGGCCTACCACAGGCCTGCCGTCTTCGGTAATGCGGCCAAAAACGCCTTCGCCGCCGTGCTGATTGGAAGGAGTCTTTATTCTCATAACCTGTGCTATTTTTTCGTCCAATCCCTTCTCAAGATTTTCCTGCGAGAGCTCCGCCCTTACAATCTTCATGAATTTTTGTTCCTTCAACCATGAAAACTGTGCGGGAATAAAACTCTTTGCCTTTTCATAGCAGGCCATGGCTTCATCCGTTAGTCCCTCGGCTAAAAATGCATCTCCTTTTAGATCATACAGCTCCGCCATCATTCCCTGTCCCGGCTGCCTGGATTTATTTGCATATTCGTCGACCATTTTCCGGACATCATCGTACTTTCCCCTATCAAGCAGGATCCTTAACCATATGGTAAGAGGCCATGATGCTTCTGGATTGTCGAAGTCAATGCCTTCCAGAATTCTGGCCGCACGATCGGAATCCCCCAGTTCATAGAAGCATTTTGCCTCAAGCCATGGTATATAACGCTCGATCCAGCCTTTTTTGCCACCTTCGGATAGGTCTTTTGAAAGTTGATTTAAAGTATCCAGCGCGCTCTGAATATTTTCGGAGGAATCCGGCTCCATCACCGCACGGCTATCCAGAAATGATGCCATTCCTGGTTTTTGTATTTTATCCGTGATGCCGGAAAAACGGAAAACCATGCGTCCTGGATAGGAATCCTTTTGGATCAAGAGTCCAGCTCTGTAAAACCGCTCCTCAAAAATCCTCGGACTTTGCGGAAAAAATGCTTCCAGCCTGTCATAATAGGTCATGGCCTGGGACATATCGCCATTTTTTATGTAATATCCTGCCATATCCATTATAAGGTCGTCACCTGAATAAAAAGCAACAAGGGGAAAAATAATGGAAAGCACAGTTATTAACATAAGAAAAAATAGAAATTTTATTTTTTTCGTCATATTCATCCTCTTCGTTTCATTTTTATTCCATTAAATCATGTTGCGCTAATGTACAGGCGTTTGCAGAATAAACCCGCATTTTTAAAAAAGCAAATCCGGGTTTACTTTTGCTTTCTGGTTCTTACTTTTTTTCCATGGCTTTGATAACGGCTTTCATAAATGCAGGCAAATCCGATGGTCGTCTGGAAGTGATCAGATTACCATCCACAACGACTTCCATGTCCAGATATTTCCCTCCGGCATTTTCTACGTCATCCTTTATGGCGATAACACGCGTAAGGTTCTTCCCTTTTAAAACTCCGGCAGATGCCAGCACCCATGGCCCATGGCATATGGACCATAATAAAATGTGATATCATACCTTCATAAACCAGAAATAACAGAGGCAAAAAATTGCCTGTGACATCTGACAAAAGTGAATAATTCAAGCCTGACCCCGATTATTTACCAGTTCAAAATCTATCTGTCTTTCAACCACATTCACCTTTGAGACTCTGACCCTGACCGCATCTCCGATGCGAAATACCCTGCCTGTGCGCTCGCCCCGCAGAGTGATACTCTCCTCGTCAAAGTGGTAAAAATCATCCTCCAGGTTGCTCACATGCACCAGGCCTTCCACGGTGTTTTCCAGTTCCACAAATATGCCAAAGGGGGTAACACCGGAAACAATGCCGTCATATATATTCCCAATGCGCCTTGCCATATACTCGGCAATCTTGAGGTCATTGCTCTCCCGCTCGGCTTCATCGGCTATACGTTCCCGCTCCGAAGAGATTTTTGCCACCCTGGCCACTATTTTACTCAATTTTTCCTGTCTTTTGGCATCCAATCTTCCCTCCAGGTGCTCCCGGATGATCCTGTGTATCATGAGATCGGGATAGCGCCTGATGGGGGAGGTAAAGTGGGTATAAAAATGGGCGGCAAGACCGAAGTGGCCCAGGTTTTCTTCGCTGTAGCGGGCCCTTTTCAATGACCTTAAAAGCACCGTATTCACCACGCGCTCTTCGGAACGACCTTTGACCTTTTCCAAGATCTCCTGAAGGGCCTTGGGCTTTATATTTTTTATGCCCTTAATGGTATAGCCCAGGTTATACAGAAATTCCCTAAGAGAGAACATCTTCTCCTCGTCGGGCACCTCGTGGACCCTGTAGACAAAGGGGGTCTTGAGCCAGTACATGTGCTCCGCTATGACTTCATTGGCAGCCAGCATGAATTCCTCGATGATGTGATTGGCAGTCCGTCTTTCCTCTTTTACCACATCCACGGGGTTGCCGCTGTCATCCAGTATAACTTTGGCTTCTTCAATGTTAAAATCTATGCTTCCCCTGGAAAACCGCTTTGCCGTAAGTTTTTTGGCCAGCTCTTCCATGAGCCTGAAATCTTCCACCAGATATTCATAGCGCTTCATGGTGTCAGGGTCATTTTCTTCCAGGATTTTCGTGACTTCGGTGTAAGTCATTCTCTCACAGGTTTTTATGATACCGGGGGTTATACGGTAGCTCTTTACTTTTGCATCTTTGTCGAAATCTATGATGACGCTCATTGTAAGGCGGTCGTTCCGCGGATTTAAGCTGCAGATGCCGTTAGAAAGCTTGGGGGGCAGCATGGGGATTACTCTGTCCACAAGATAGACGCTGGTGCCCCTCTTCATGGCTTCGATATCCAGGGGGCTTTTTTCCCTGACATAGTAGCTAACATCGGCTATGTGAACTCCCAGCCGGTATCCGCCCTGTATCCGCTCCACACCGACGGCATCATCTAAGTCTTTAGCGTCCTCTCCGTCTATCGTCACTATTTTCTTATCTCTGAAATCCTCCCTGCCTTCAAGGTCTTCCTGCCTCACCTCATCGGGTATATCTTCCAGTTGATTTAAGACCTTTTTCGGAAATTCCAGGGGAAGATCATATTTTTTAATGATGGAAAGTATATCGATGCCTTTTTCCCCTTCATACCCCAGCACTTCTATGACTTCACCCTCGGGGTTGCGCCTTTTTTCAGGCCACCGGGTTATCTTCACAACCACCTTCTGGCCGGACTTTGCTCCCATGGTCTGATCTTTGGGGACAAATATGTCATAATAAAACCTCTTGTCATCGGGTGTTACAAAGGAAAAATACCTGTCCCTTTCAATGGTACCCACGACCTTTTTGCTGGCCCTCTTCAGAATTCTTATCACTTCACCTTCGGTTTTACCCTCATGTCTTGCGGGCAGCTTGGGACGGACTACGACTTTGTCGCCGTGCAGGGCACCGTTCAAATCTTCGCGGCTTATATAGATATCATCTATATCCTGATTTTCAGGGATTAAAAAGGCATAACCTTTAGGATGGCCTTCGATCATCCCCACTACCAGGTTCATTTTTTCCGGGATACCGTAGCGGCCCCGGCGGGTTTTTACCACAAGGCCTTCCTTTTCCATATAATTCAAGGCTTTAAGTAAAAGGTCAAGCTCCCCGGCGTGAACATTCAGGGCCTGGGCCAGTTCATTTTCTGTCATGGGCTTGTAGGCTTCCTGTTTCATGAATTCTATGAGCTGTTCTTTAAATGGCATGCTGTGCCTCCTGTTTTTATATAATTTATCTCCTGACTTATTTTATGCTTTTCTGGCATATTTTACAAGCTATGTAAAGGCTTATCTGAAAATATTTTTGTCTCTTTCGTGCCGGTTACTATCATAATATCTTACAATGCCATTAGTTATAGCCTGGGCCGTTCTTTCTTTAAAAACCGGGCTCCGGAGCCAGCCTTCTTCGACAGGGTTTGATATAGTGCAAACTTCAATGGTGACAAAGGGTATGTTGGCCGTTGTTCCGATGGCATCGAAACCTTTAGAAAAGCTTTCTTCATGTACACCTTTACTTTCCAGTTTCAATTTTTTGCCAAGTTCTTCAAGAATAAACCTGCAAAGAAGTTCTCCCGGTTTGGAATGATACAGCGCTGCGGCTCCACAGCTGTTTTTGACCCGGTCCCAGCGGGTATGAATGCTTATCCACAGATCAGCTTCCAGTAAACCTGCAACTTCCAGCCTGTCTTTTAAACCCATGGATATGTCTTTTTCTCTTGTCAATACAGCCCTGGCTCCTGTATTGATAATTTTTGACTTCATGAAGCCTGAGATATGCATCACTACATTTTTTTCCAGGAGGTTTATATAGCCCCTGCGGCCGATGTCGCCCCCACCATGACCCGAGTCGATTATTACTAATTTATCCCTCATTACATTCTTTATATATGCTCTGTCAAAACATATCTCAAGCCTATCCGGAATGCCCCGGATTTGTTTTAAGCGGTATGATGACGGATATTGGAGCGCTACGGAAACCAGTGTGCCTCCATTCTGTTCCGCAACCTTAACCGTGTTTATCAGACCGTCATAAATGTTTATGGTATCCGGCGCCATTATTAGTCCCCCATCCAGAGAGAACTCATAAACATTGCGGGCAGACCTCCTCAGAGCATGGGAAAGCGGCATGGTGGATTCCATTATCATTGTGGAAAAATCGGCATCGGTCTTTACATATACATTTGTCAGGCCGCGTTTCATACCGAACCCCCCTGTTTTAATTTCGTATCATATTTATATTATTCCGGAACCTTTAAAACGGTGACGGACAAACACCTAATTCTAAAAACCGGGATGGTTGAATAAAAATGTAAATGGAGGGAAGGGGTAAAAATGGTTTTATCAGCCGTGAAATGGGTGCCTGTACCCATCAGAACCCATATAATTACCGAAAAGGATGACATTGTGGAGGTTGTTTTAAAATACACTTCTCCCGTGGCTGAATCCGGAGACATCATAGTCATAGCCGAAAGTCCCGTGGCTATAGCCCAGGGAAGGGCGGTTTTATCCAGTTCCATGAAAAGCGGTCTCCTGGCGCGTTTCCTGTCCAAATTCCCCAACAAGGACGGGAGTCTCGGCACCCCTGAAGCCATGCAGCTGGCCATAAATGAGGTGGGGACATTTCGTATAATCCTTGGAGCTCTAGCGGCCGCCCTGGGAAAAATGGTGGGCCGTAAAGGCGACTTTTACAGGGTTGCCGGTAGAGACCTGGCCAAGATCGATGACATAGCGGGAACCCTTCCGCCTTACGACCGCTACATTGTGCCGGGGCCTAAAAATCCAAAGGAAATTACGGATAAGATATTCAAAAAAACCGGTATAACCACCGTTATTGCGGATATTAATGATATAAAATGTGTTGACATCCTGGCCATCTCCGGAAAAGTAAAAGAAAAGGAGTTTATTGAAATCCTAAAAAACAATCCTCTTGGAAATGATGACCAGCAAACGCCCATAGTGGTGTTAAAGCGCGTATAAATTCATAAGAAAGTCGGGTGGTGTGATTTATGAAAAACCTGTTAAGAAAGTTTTCCATCCTGCAAAAAAACTGGGGCAAAAAAGTCCTCAATCCAAAATTGCCGGCGCTAATTTTTCTGGTGGTGCTTCTGGGTTTGACTTATAACATATTTATTACCAGAAACATTCCCGTATTGAAATTATTTATTGCCGACAGAACCGTGGCCGTAGACCCGGGGCATGGAACCATTGACCGAGGGGTGGTTCACCGGGACAGCGGTGTGGCCGAAAGCCCAATTAATCTTGCAGTTTCTTTGAAACTAAAAGAAATCCTGATGCAGCAAAAATTCAATGTGGTTCTCACCCGGGACCATGAGACCCAGGAACAGATGGCAAACCACAAAGAACTCAAGCGCAGAATCGATGTGGCAGTTTCAAACAAAGCGGACATGTTTGTGAGCATACATGTGAACCAGTATCCCGATTCGTCCTGCTTTGGAGCCCAGTGTTTTTACAATCCTCAAAAACCCGAAAGCAAGCTGCTGGCTCTGCTGATTCAGGAGGAATTAAAAGCCCTGGAACCTGAAAATTTCCGGGAAGCACTACCCCAGGACCTGTTTATATTGCGGGAATCCCCCATGCCTGCGGTGCTGGTGGAAATGGGGTTTATATCCAATCCCTCGGACCGTCAGAAACTTCAGGACCCTTCTTACCAGGAAAAGATAGCAAAGGCCATAGCGGCAGGTATAAACCGCTACTTTAATAAAGATACTCCCAAACATACTCCTGAATACAATTAAAAAAATGTAACGTATCCTGCTCCTCCTCTCATATTATATTTTGAAAAATCAAATGAGAGGGGTTTTTTTATGCTGCCAATGCCAACAAAATACAGGATGGTGGCGGGTAGTTCGGAAGGGGCTACTGAACTCAATGCCTTCGATGGCGCGCTGCTTTCGGCCGGAGCCGGAAACCTCAATCTCCTCCGGGTTAGCAGTATTTTACCTCCAGGTGCGGTATATGATGAAACTCTGGTTATACCCCCGGGGAATCTGGTACCCGTAGCCTATGGTTCCATCGTGAACAGCAGGCCCGGGGCCACCATATCTGCTGCGGTGGCGGTAGGAATCCCGGAAGACGGTGATTACGGCGTCATAATGGAGCTTTCCGGGGAATTTGACAGGTTCACTGCCGAAAGCAGGATAAGGCAGATGGTGGTGAATGCCTTCAAAATTAGAAACAAGCCTCTGGCCGATGTAAGAATCTGTTCTGCCGAGCACATGGTGGATAAAATCGGTTGCGCCTTTGCAGGAGTTCTACTCTGGTATTAATAAAAATATATTGACTTGTGTCAATGGTTTTTGTTATATTTTTATTAAATTAACATATATAAGAGGAACCGTCATGACATCCACTGAAAAAAATCAACTCGCATTTGGCATTAAACGCGCGATGCCTATAGTGATGGGTTATATTCCCGTGGGATTTGCCCTGGGGGTGCTGGCGTCGGGCAACGGCCTTTCTCCATTCGAAACCGGAGTCATGTCTATTCTGGTCTATGCCGGTTCGGCCCAATTTATAGCCGTAAATATGCTGGGAGCGGGCATAAGCCCACTCCCCATTATTATTACCACGCTGTTGGTAAACTTAAGGCATATTCTGTTCAGCGCTTCCCTGAGCCCTTATTTCCGGGAAGTAAACAAAAAGCTGATCCCGCTGATTTCCTTTTATATCACCGATGAAAGTTTTGCCGTAAGCATCACCGATGTTAAAGAAAAAAGTTTAACCCATACTTACTTTCTGGGGCTTTACATAACTTCATATTTGAGCTGGGTGCTGAGCACCATACTGGGCTCGGCTTTTGGAAGCCTCATACCGGATACAAAAGCCCTGGGTTTTGACTTCGCCCTGCCGGGCATGTTCCTTGCACTTTTATGCATGCAGTTGAAGGATATGAAAACCATCGCCGTGGCTCTGGCGGCCGGTGCATTGTCCATGTTTTTCATTTTCACTATTCCGGGCAACTGGAACGTAATTCTTGCCACCATCATCGCTGCTGCACTGGGGGTGTTTCTTGAAAAATGAAATTGAGTTATGTTTATCTTATTGTCGGCATGGGAATAGTGACATACCTACCCCGCATGATGCCGGCCACAGTGCTCTCCCGGAAGCAATTGCCAGAGCTTTTGATAAGGTTCCTGAACTACATCCCTGCTGCGGTGTTATCGGCCCTGTTTTTCCCCAGCGTGCTGGTGACAGGGCACGAAATCAATATAGGGATGTCAAATCCCCTTTTTATAACGTCACTGCTTACATTTCCCATAGCATACAAAACCAAAAATATGTTTCTGACCGTAATTATCGGAATGATAATAACTATAATTTTAAATAACCTTATATATCAGTGACCGTATATCATCATTCCTTTACGGAATGCGCAGTGCTGTCCCCTGGCGAACGGCTGAGGTATTGTTAGATTAAAATCCATATGCCGATGGCTGCCAGAATCCCCATAAACCCTCCGAAGTAAAAGGGCGCAGCAGCCCCGAACATGTTCCATAAAGCCCCGGCCAGGATAGAAGCGGGCAGAAGGCCTATACCCACCAGAGTGGCGTGCAGGCCTATTAATGTCCCCCTCAAGTTTTCCGGCGCTATGTCTGTTACAAAGGCCTTTTCCACGCCTTCGGTGAAGGCTATGTAAAGCCCGTAGACTCCGAATAAAACCCAGATGGCGGCAGGTGTCCGGGCCAGGCCAAATCCGAAGTATACCAGGCCGTAAACGAGATAGCCCGCCACCAACATTTTCTTCCTGCCAATGCGGTCCGATATCAATCCCGCAGGATAGGAAAATATATCGTATATTACATTATACAAAAGGTATAGAAGCAGTACAGTCTTTGCATCAAAACCCACATTCTGGGCTTTCAAAAGCAGGAATTGGTTGGATGAATTTCCAAGGGTAAAAATAAACATCAGAATTAAAAAGGATTTCAATCGTTTATCCAGATCGTTCCAGTTCAGTGATAATTTTTTGGATGCATTTTTAACCTGAGTGACCTTTTCTTTTACCAGAAAGAGTGCCGCCACACCCAGCACTGCCGGAATCAGGGAATAAAGGAACACGCTGTAGTAATTGTCGGGGTGTCTGGTCAGAAAATAATAGGCCAGTACAACACCTATGGCTGCCCCCAGGGTATCCATGGCCCTGTGCAGTCCGAAAGCCCTGCCCCTGGCATCGGGGGGCGCCGACTCGGCAATGAGCGCATCCCGCGGCGCGGTCCGCACTCCCTTCCCTAAGCGGTCCGCCACCCTGCCCGCCAGCACGAAGGGCCAGGATGTGGCCAGGTACAGCAGCACCTTTCCTATGGTGGAAAAGCTGTATCCCATTATAGCAAAGGGTTTCCGCCTTTCCATTTTATCGGAAAAATACCCGGAAAAAACCTTCAAAAGGCTGGCCAGGCTTTCGGCTATACCTTCAATAGTACCCACAATCAAAGGTGTGGCTCCCAGTTTGGTGGTCAAAAAAACAGGGAGCAGAGGATACACCATCTCGGTGCTGATATCGGTTAAAAGACTGGTAAGACCCAGTATAATGATGTTAAACAATCAGATCGTCCCCTCTTTTTTGTATATTTTTTCTGCAAATTCTAAGAGATACTGCCGGCATTTCGCCATCATTTCCTCGGCTTTTTGCCTCTTCTCCGAACCGAAAAAATCCCTTTCCTTTATCTTTGAAAACCACCGGGACAGCTTGTCAATCTCCTCATCGTTTTCTTCCAGCTCCGCAAAAGTAAAGTTTTGTTTTGCCGTTTCCTTTTCTATCTCGGAGAAAAAGTCATTGCATTTGTCCATGAGTTCCTCATACTCCAGGTCCCTCTGCTCGTTGAATTTTGAGATAAGATAATTTTCATCTTCACTGGAAAGGGCCGCCACTTGAAGCAGAAGAGCTTCTCCCCCGGATTCCTTTATATCTCTTGTCAGGATGCGGATTTCATTCTCGAGGTTGTTTATGCCCGGGTAAACGGCTACCGACTGCTGCAAATATAATGCCCCCACCTCTTTCAGCTTTCTCCAGGCCTTCACCCGGAGGGTTGAGGGCTCCGACGGGACTTTATAGATGAGTAGAAGCCAAGAAATTTTTTCTGACATAACATAATAAACCTCCTGTGCAACATATGTTTATCAAGAACAATTGTAACATATGTTTCTGATTAATGCAACAGCCGTTAAATTTTGATTTAAATATTGACATCTATTTTAATGTATTTTACAATTTTATGTAAGAATTTATTACTATAAGTAAGGAGGTAAGAAGAGTGAATTATAATATTGTAAAAGTAACAAGTAAGGGTCAGATGACTATTCCACATCTCATTAGAAAGAAACTGAATATAAAAAAAGATGATTCTTTAATAGTCTATTTACAAAATGATGAAATCAGGATAAAGAAGCTGTCAGTGGTAGAACCATTGGGAGATAATGATCCTATATGGAAATTCGCAGGTACCCTGGTTGATGAGCCGGATGTAGCCGAAAATCACGACAAATATTTAGTAATGGAAGAAAAGAAGCATTTAGAATATAAAAAGGATGAATAAGATGAGCAGAAAGATATTGGTTGATACCAGTGCCTTATATGAAATCTTCAATAAGACCGGTTATTATCATGAGTCTGCTATGAATATCTTAAAGAATATGAATAAATATAAAATGATCCCAATATTAACAAACTTTATCGTAGCAGAAATCTATACATTGATTTTAATCCGGGTCGGAGCCGATAAGGCAAGAGCCTGGATAAAAAATAATATATGGCATATTGAAAGAATAACGGAAGAAGATGAAAAACGTGCGATAAATATTTTATTAAGCTATACTGATAAAACCTTTTCTTATACTGACGCAACAACTTTTGCATTAATGGAAAGATTAAATATAGATACAGCCTTTACTTTTGATAAACATTTTGTACAATACGGATTTAAACAACTACAATAAAAAAGCTTCTACTTTATCTGTCAAGTAGAAGCTTTTTTATCTCTATCTCATAAAAAGCGGTGCAAACACCAGCGCCACGATCGTCATTAGCTTTATCAATATGTTGAGCGATGGTCCGGAGGTATCTTTGAAAGGATCTCCTACGGTGTCCCCTACCACGGCAGCTGCATGGGTGGGTGTGCCCTTGCCTCCGTAGTTCCCCGATTCGATGTACTTCTTGGCATTGTCCCAGGCGCCGCCGGAGTTTGCCATCTGAATGGCTATCATGACGCCGGTCACCAGCGCTCCCGCCAGGAGGCCGCCCAGAGCTTCTCTCCCGAATATCAGACCCACCGCCAGAGGTGCCGCTACAGCCATGAGCCCCGGTATAATCATTTCTTTTAGTGCGGCGGCGGTGCTGATATCTACGCACTTTGCATATTCGGGCCTGGCTTTGCCTTCCATGAGGCCGGGAATGGTCTTAAACTGTCTTCTTACCTCTTCTATCATCTGGAAGGCCGCCTTACCGACGGCTTCCATGGTCATGGCCGAAAAGAGGTAAGGCAACATGCCGCCGATTAAGAGGCCCATTATGACATCGGCCCTCAGGAGGTTTATGCCCTCCCTCAAGCCCGCAGCGGTGGTATAGGCGGAAAAGAGGGCCAGGGCTGTTAGAGCCGCAGAACCTATGGCGAACCCCTTGCCTATGGCCGCAGTGGTATTGCCTACAGAGTCGAGTTTGTCGGTGATCTTTCTTACTTCAGGGTCAAGTTCTGACATTTCGGCTATGCCTCCGGCATTGTCTGCTATGGGACCGTAGGCGTCCACCGCTACCGTCATCCCGGTGGTGGAAAGCATACCTATGGCTGCCAGGGCAATACCGTAAAGGCCTGCAAATTTATAGGCTATGATTATGGCAAAAGCTATAAACAATACGGGCCATGCGGTACTCTTCATGCCCACCGCCAATCCGGAGATAATATTCGTGGCGGGGCCTGTCTGGGAAGATTTGGCTATACCCTGGACCGGAGGGTTATCGGAGGATGTATAGTATTCGGTTATCATACCTATAATGATTCCTACGATGATTCCTGAAGCTGTGGCATAGAAAACTCCCAGTTCTCCCAGAATGTATTTGCTCAAAAAGAAGGATGCCAGTATTATGAGTATGCCGCTGGCAAAGGTTCCGTTCATCAGGGCTTTCTGGGGGCTTGCCCCTTCACCGGTTTTAACAAAGAGAGTGCCGATAATGGAACTTAAGATTCCCGCTGCAGCTATTACCATGGGAAATATTATGCCCTTGATGCCATAAGGCTGGCCGGTGACGGTGCTTACTGCTACGGCTCCTATGGCCATGCCAGATACGATGGATCCTACATAGGATTCGAAGAGGTCTGCACCCATACCCGCCACATCGCCCACATTGTCACCCACGTTGTCCGCTATAACTGCAGGGTTTCTGGGGTCATCTTCGGGAATTCCAGCCTCCACCTTGCCCACCAGATCTGCTCCCACGTCGGCGGCTTTAGTGTATATGCCGCCTCCCACCCTGGCAAAAAGGGCTATGGAGCTGGCTCCTAGAGCAAATCCGTTTATAACGTCAAAACTCTTTATGTCGGCCGGGTTGCCGAATATGAAGTAAAGTATCCCGAGGCCCAAAAGGCCCAGGCCTACTACAGACATACCCATTACCGCTCCTCCGGAAAAGGCTATGGCCAGGGCTTTATTCTGGCCTTCCCTGGCAGCGTTGGCTGTGCGGACATTGGCTCTGGTAGCAACATTCATACCTATGAAGCCTGCCGACACCGAGGCTATAGTCCCGGTTATGTAGCTTACCGCAGTCTGCCAGTTTATGAATATGCTAATTACAATAAACATGACAATAACAAATATGGCAAGGGTCCTGTATTCCCTGAAAAGAAACGCCATAGCCCCTTCATGGATAGCATCGGAAATTTCCCTCATGCGTTCATCTCCTGCAGGGCTTTTTACCACTCGCATAGCCAGCATGTATGCAAAAGCGAGGGCCACTATGCCCATGACAGGGGCTGATACGATCAAGTTTTCCATTAATTGTCCCTCCATATTAGGTTAGTATAGAATTTACATCCAAATCATGTAATATAAACCTTGAAAAAAAGCCGCTCCTGCGGCCTTTGACTACTTTAAAAATACCATCATTATAATTGACATCGCCAGAAAACCTACTGCCAGCAACTCGGTGTAGCGTGCAAGTTTTTCATCTATGCCTTTCTTTTTGCCAAAGAAAGTTTCCGCTCCCCCAGCAATGCTACCGGATAGTCCGGCACTTTTACCCGATTGAAGTAACACAGTTGCAATAAGTCCCAGGCAAATCAAAACATATACAATCATTAAAAATATCTCCATCAGTGCACCTCCTGAAAATTTTACGAATGTTATTTTACCACAAAGCCTGTAAAAACTCAATATACATTGGAAATAATTATGACATATTTTTTCAACTTATTTACATAAATGTTGTGACCTATTTGTTAAAACAGCCATCTTTTTAAACTTTATTACATTGTTTCATGATATACTAATTGCCCTATCCTCTACTGCTTATTATTTACATATTTCCCCTTTTTATCGTTAATCAAACACAATTTTGGGTCATAAAATAAAGTGACCGGAATTCCGGTCACCCTGGGTTTTCAGCGTTTTATGTTGTAGAAGGCATCCAGGCCCAGATACTGAGCTGCCAGGTCCAGTTCTTCTTCAATCCTCAAAAGCTGGTTGTATTTGGCCACCCTGTCTGTGCGGGAGGGAGCTCCAGTTTTGATTTGCCCCGCGTTGACCCCTACCACCAGGTCAGCTATGGTGGTATCCTCGGTTTCTCCGGAGCGGTGAGACACCACTGCAGTATATCCCGCCCTTTCGGCCATCTGGATGGCATCCAGGGTTTCTGTAAGGGTACCTATCTGGTTTAATTTAATGAGTATAGAGTTGGCAACACCCATCTCTATACCTCTGGAAAGCCTCTGGGTATTTGTCACAAAGAGGTCATCTCCCACCAGTTGTATCTTGCCACCTAAAGCCTGAGTTAGGAGTTTCCAGCCTTCCCAGTCTTCCTCAGCCATGCCGTCTTCAATGGATATGATAGGATACTTTTCTACCAGGCGGTCATAGTATTCTACCATTCCAGCGGCATCATATTCCAGGCCCTCGCCCTTTAGCTGGTACCTGCCGTCGCTGTAAAACTCCGATGATGCGGGGTCCAGGGCCACATATATGTCCTTACCTGGTGTGTATCCGGCTTTCTCAATGGCTTCCACAATGAACTTGATGGCCTCTTCATTGGAAGAAAGGTTGGGTGCGAAGCCACCCTCATCGCCCACAGTGGTGCTGAGGCCTTTTTCCGCCAGCACTTTTTTTAAGGTGTGGAAAGTCTCGGCTCCCATTCTAAGCGCCTGGGCAAAATTTTTGGCACCTACCGGCATTATCATGAATTCCTGTATGTCCACATTGTTGTCGGCATGCTTACCGCCATTTAAAATATTCATCATGGGTATGGGGAGAACTTTGGCATTGGTGCCGCCTATATATTTGTAAAGACTTAACCCTGAGAAATTGGCCGCAGCTTTGGCGGTGGCCAGGGAAACGCCCAGAATGGCATTGGCCCCCAATTTTCCCTTATTGGGAGTGGCGTCCAGATCAATGAGCACACGGTCTATGCTCACCTGGTCCAGGGCATCCATTCCCTTTATCTCCGGCGCTATCTCGTTGTTCACATTCTCGACGGCCTTGATGACGCCCTTGCCGCCAAATCTCTTCATGTCCCTGTCCCTCAGTTCCACGGCTTCGAACTGGCCGGTGGAAGCTCCCGATGGTACCGCCGCCCTTCCGATGGTTCCATCCTCCAGAATAACCTCAACCTCCACCGTAGGATTGCCGCGGGAATCCAGAATTTCCCTCGCAAATACATCTAAAATAGCTGACATATTCCATACTCCTTTCTACTTTTTAAAGTAATTGATTTATAAATCAGATTCCATCAATGATTCTCCGGTCATTTCTTCCGGCTTTTCAATATTTAAAAGTTCCAGCATGGTAGGTGCCACATCTGCCAGCTTCCCCGGGTGCAGCCTGTAGTGTCTGTCGCCCACCAGGATAAAGGGCACGGGATTGCTGGTATGGGCGGTATGGGGTTCGCCGCTGGTATAATCCACCATCTGTTCCGCATTGCCGTGGTCGGCGGTAATGAGCACGGTGCCGCCCTTTTCACGGATGGATTCTACCACCCTTCCTATACATTTGTCAACGGCTTCCACCGCTTCTACTGCCGCCTCAAAAACACCGGTATGGCCTACCATATCTGAATTGGCGTAGTTCAATATGATGACATCATATATGTCTTCCCGGATTTTTTCTATGACCTTGTCGGTGACCTCATAGGCACTCATTTCCGGCTTCATGTCATAAGTGGCCACTTTGGGCGATGGAATCAGGATACGGTCCTCGCCGGGATATGACTTTTCCACGCCGCCGTTGAAAAAGAAAGTAACGTGGGCGTACTTTTCCGTCTCGGCTATGCGAAGCTGTTTCAGTCCGGCCCTGGATATCACTTCAGCAAATATATTGTCAAGGGATTGAGGTTCATAGGCGATGTGGGCGTTTTTTACCTTCACATCGTACTGGGTCATGCACACGAAAAGCACCGGGAATAAACCCTTTTTACGCTCAAAACCTTGAAAATCCTCGTTGCAGAAGGCATAGGTAAGCTGCCGGGCTCTATCGGGCCTGAAGTTAAAGAAAATAATCGAATCTCCTTCTCTCACAGTGCCCCGAGGTTTTCCATTTTTATCCACTATTACCGTGGGCACCACGAATTCATCGGTTTCTTCCCGGGCATAGCTCTTTTCAAGGGCTGCCAGGGCATTGTCGGCTTTCATCCCCTCGCCGAAAACAATTGCATTATAGGCCTTTTCGGTCCTGTCCCATCTCTTATCTCTATCCATGGCATAATAGCGGCCGGCGATGGTGGCTATCTCACCGATGCCAAGCTCGCCCATCACGTTTTCAAGGCGTTTTATATATATTCCCGCATTGGCCGGCGGCACATCCCTTCCATCGAGAAAGGCATGAACATACACCTTTTTCAAGCCTTCCTGTTTTGCCATTTTCAAAAGGGCCAGAAGATGGTCTATATGGCTGTGCACCCCCCCCATCGGATAAAAGCCCCATCAGATGCAGGGCACTGTCATTTTTTCTGGCATTGTCCATGGCATCCAGCAAAACCTGGTTTTTAAATAAGCATCCCTTTTTTATATCCTCGCTGATTCTGGTAAATTCCTGATAAACAATGCGGCCTGCTCCCAGATTCAAATGACCAACTTCCGAGTTGCCCATCTGCCCTTCGGGTAGTCCCACGGAAAGGCCGCTGGTTTCCAGGATAGTATTGGGATAATACCGCATGAGTTTATCAAAATTGGGGGTTTGAGCTTTCAGGATGGCGTTTCCTTCGGCCCGCTCATTGATCCCCCATCCATCGAGGATCATTAACATTAATGGCTTTTTTGACACTGTATTCAACTCCTAGTTTTGGTTAAATGCCGCTATTGAATAAAATCCGTCAGGTTTCAGGCTGGCACCGCCCACCAGGGCTCCGTCTATGTCGGGCTGTGCCATGAGCTCTTTTATATTCTCGGGTTTAACACTGCCGCCATAGAGGATCCTTACCTTATTCGACACACCGGCATTAAAGAGATCCGCAATCTTTTTTCTGATGGCTCCGATAACCTCCTGGGCATCCTGGCTGGAGGCAGTTTTACCCGTGCCGATGGCCCAAATGGGTTCATAAGCGAAAACTATCTTCTGCACTTCTGCATCGGTAAGTCCTTCAAGAGCCTTTTCAACCTGCCCTAAAACCCAGGACATGGTAATGCCCTGCTCTCTTTGCTCCAGAGTTTCTCCCACGCAAATGATGGGTGTCAATCCATATTTTAAGGCAGTCTTTACCTTTTTATTCACTGTTTCGTCGGTTTCGGCAAAATACTGCCGCCTTTCCGAATGGCCTATAATCACGTAATCGCAGGGAATTTCTATCAGCATGGCCGGAGAAACTTCTCCGGTAAAGGCCCCCTTTTCCTCCCAGTGCAGGTTCTGGGCTCCCAGCTTCACTGCTGTGTCTTTCAATTTCTCCGCAGCGGGCCACAGGTCCGTGAAAGGCGGGCATATCACCACCTCGACCTCTAAACCCTTTGCCTTCGGTAAAAAGGCTTCCAGAAACTCCAGGGTTTCCCTTCTATTATTGTGCATCTTCCAGTTGCCAGCTATCAAAGGTATCCTGTTCAAAATATCACCCCCGGGGATAAATTTATTAATTATTTATCATTGAGCACCGCCACTCCGGGCAGTTCCTTACCTTCCAGGAATTCCAGCGAGGCTCCACCGCCGGTGGAAATATGGGTCATGGCATCGGCAAAGCCCAGTTGTTCCACCGCCGCCGCCGAATCTCCACCGCCTATGATGGTTACGGCACCGGATTCTGCCATGGCCCGGGCTACAGCCAGAGTCCCTTGCGCGAACTCGCGAATTTCAAAAACTCCCATGGGACCGTTCCATACCACAGTCTTTGCATCCTTTATAACCTTTGCGAATTTCTCCCGGGTCTTTTGGCCGATGTCGACTCCCATTAAATCTTCTGGGATTTCACTAATGGGAACTGTACTGAAGGGCACACCCTCCTTTAATTCCGTTGTAACCACCACATCGTCGGGAAGAAGCAGGTTAACTCCCCTTTCCTTGGCCTGCTTCAAAAGGTCCTCCGCAAGCTCAATCTTATCCTGTTCCAGCAGGGATTTGCCTATTTCATATCCCATGCTCTTCAGGAAAGTATAAGCCATACCCCCGCCGATGAGCAGAGAATCCACTTTAGTAAGGAGATTTTGAATAACGCCTATCTTATCCCCGACCTTGGCACCACCCAGAATTGCTACAAAGGGTCTTTCGGGATTCTCCAGGGCCTTGCCCATGACCTCAATTTCCTTTTTCATCAAATACCCGGCTCCGGCGGGCAGGAACTCCGCTACTCCTGCGGTGGATGCATGGGCTCTATGGGCTGTGCCAAAGGCATCATTTATATAAAGTTCAGCAAGACTTGCGAGCTTTTTGGCAAATTCCCTGTCATTTTTTTCCTCTTCCGCATAAAATCTCACATTTTCGAGCAAGACTACATCTCCCGGCTTGGCGGCCGCCACTGCCTTTTCAGCGGGTTCCCCGATACAGTCTTCTGCCATTGTCACATCTTTTCCCATCAATTCCGAAAGTCTCTTTGCCACAGGACCAAGGCTGTATTTCATATTCACTTTTCCCTTAGGCCGGCCCAGATGGGAAGCCAGTATGACCTTCGCCCCATGTTCCGAAAGGTATTTTATTGTAGGCAGTGCAGCCCTTATTCTGGTGTCATCGGTAATGTGCCCCTGTTCATCCATGGGCACATTGAAATCCACCCTGACCAAAACTTTCTTGCCATTGACATCAAAATCTTCAAGAGTTTTTTTATTCACTCTCTATCCCTCCTTCTATTTCAAGAAGCCTTCGTGCGGCTCCCTCATCAGTTATAAGTACCGTCGGATGGTGGTACCTTAAAAAAGCCTGTATGGCCGGCGCCTTACTGGCGCCGCCGGCGATGGCTATTACCGTCCTGATGTTTTTCAGGTCCTTGATAGAAAGCCCAACACTGGTGGTGGTATGGACTATCATGCCCTCCTTATTAAAGTAAAATCCAAAGGCTTCGGCCACGGCGCCTTTTTTCAATATCTCCCCGACTTCTTCCTCGGACAGGCCCCGCCGCCGGGCCATTTCCTCGGCACCGCCGATGCCGTGGAGCAGTATGCTGGCCTGGCGGATGGTGGCTATGACCTCCTTGATGCCCGGTTCGTTCACTACCGACTCCATAGCATCGGCGCCCAGATTGTCGGGAACATAAAGAAGCCTGTATTGAGCTCCCAGCTTTTCTGCCAGCTCTGCGGCTATGGTGTTGGATTGCAGTTCCACTCTTTCGCCCAGGCCTCCCCTGCCGGGCACCACGATAACATCTTCAAATCCTGAAGCAGGAGTCATGCTTCTGGGTATTTGAGCCATGGTGGTCCCGCCCGTTACAGCTACAATATCCCTATTTTTCAGGAACGATATAAGGTTTCGGGCCGCTTCCTTGCCCAGTTGCTTCTTGATGGCCTCATCTTGATCTGAATCCCCGGGAACGATAATAACATGCTGACAGTGAAATTTTTCCATGACGCTTTGGGCAACAGGGTTCAGGCCTTTCAGATAAAATATGAAATTTTCAAGCCGGGAAATTACATCTTCTCCTTCGCCGGACACCTTCATTCCCTTTTGCTCAATTTCTATCAGACCCTGTTCCTCCAGCTTTTTTATCTCGTTCCTGAGGGGCCTTTCCGACCAGGAGATTATTCCGGCCAGGGCTCTCCTACCAATGGGCTGGTTAAAATAGATATTCTGCAGGATGGTATAGCGGTTTTCCACCTCTTTCACAACTTCAGGAACTATTTTTTTGAGCAATTCCGCCACTTGTTCCATGTATAATCTCCTTAGTTTAAAATAGCCCAAAGATGGGCTATTTTAACTTAAAATCCCTTATTTGCGATGTATTTTACAAGGTCCATTACCCTGTTGGAATAACCCCATTCGTTGTCGTACCAGGAAATTACCTTCACAAAGTCGTCTTCGATGACCATGGTGGAAAGGCCGTCCACTATGGAAGAAAGTTCGCAGCCCTTGAAGTCCATGGAAACCAGGGGTTCTTCGGTGTATCCGAGAATGCCCTTCATCTTGCCCTCGGCAGCTTCCCTGAGGGCGTCATTTACCTGTTCGGCAGTAGCACTCTTTTCCAGCAGGCAGGTGAAGTCCACTATGGATACTGTAGGTGTGGGAACCCTCAGCGCAAAGCCGTTCAATTTCCCTTTAAGTTCCGGGATAACCAGAGCAACGGCTTTGGCGGCACCCGTGGTGGTGGGAATAATGTTCAAAGCTGCGGCCCTTGCTCTCCTTAAATCTTTGTGGGGTAAATCCAGGATTCTCTGGTCATTTGTGTAAGAGTGCACGGTGTTCATGAGGCCCTTCTGGATTCCGAAATTGTCCATGAGAACTTTGGCCACCGGGGCCAGGCAGTTGGTGGTACATGAAGCGTTGGAAATCACATGATGCTCTTTGGGATTATATTTTTCCTCATTTACTCCCATGACTATGGTGATATCCTCGCCCTTGGCCGGTGCGCTGATGATGACCTTTTTGGCTCCTCCTGCCTCGATGTGCTTTATAGCCTTATCCTTGGAGGTAAAAACCCCGGAAGATTCCACAACAATATCCACCCCGAGGTCTTTCCATGGGATATTGGCCGGGTCTTTTTCGGCAAAAATCTTTATTTCCTTTCCGTTAACCACCAGTGAGGAATCCTTGGCCTCCACCGTGGCATCGAAAGTTCCGAAGACGGAATCGTACTTTAGAAGATGGGCCAGGGTTTTGGTGTCATAGAGGTCGTTGACGGCGACTATTTCTATCTCCGGGTGCTTGTTGAATGCTGCCTTGAAAGAATTCCTCCCTATCCTGCCAAATCCATTGATACCAACTTTGATGCTCATGTTAAATTCTCCTCCTTATGTATTTTGTTCTGCTGAAAAATTCAGCAGCAATATCCTAATTTAAGAATTAGTTATTAAAGTAAATTTTATGCAGTATGGCTATATATAGGATTATGTGGGACGCTTTAAGACCCATATTTTTATTTTATGTCCCATATGGTCCAAAAAATCAGGGTTATATTAAACCCCAATTATATATTTCTACACCTTTTGGTAAATTCCTGCTTCACAAGCAAAATTTTTTAATACCTTTTTCTCTTGGCTGATGATGGGATGCCTATCTCCTCCCTGTACTTTGCAACGGTCCTTCGAGAAATGATAATACCCTTTTTCTTTAAATCATCGGCTATTTTCTGATCGCTCAGCGGATTGTAGGGATCTTCGCCTCCGACCATTTCTTTTATCATTTTTTTGATGCTCTCGGAGGAAGTAGATGAACCATTGGTATTATCCAGGCCGTTTTTAAAGAAAAACTTCAGTTCAAACAGCCCCCGGGGAGTTTGAACGTACTTTCCGCTTATGGCTCTCGAAACGGTAGACTCATGAATACCCACCCTGTCGGCGATCTGCTTCATGGTAAGAGGTTTGAGACATGTGACGCCGTAATCCAGGAAATCCCTCTGCACTTCTACTATGGTGCTAATCACCTTGTTTAAGGTGATGCGGCGCTGTTCGATACTTTTAATGAGCCATAGGGCTGAATCCAGTCTTTGAGATAAAAATTTGGATATGTTGGATTCCCGGTTTTCTGAATAAAGGAGGGAACGGTAATAGGAATTAATGGACAGCCTCGGTGATACACTGTCATTCATGATTACCACATAATCATTGCCCACCTTTTCAATAACAGCATCCGGAATGATATACTGGGTATCATTCACAGAAGAGAAATTCCTTCCGGGCTTGGGATCCAGCGTCAATATAACATCTTTAAGCCTCTGAACTTCGGAAAGGGATATGTTTAGCGCCTCGGCAATCCTGCTGTAACGGGCTTCAGCCAGGTCCTTCAGGTGGCCGGTTATTAATTCCTTTATTTTGGGCATATCTATATTTCTCTGTTCAACCTGAATCAAAAGGCATTCAATAAGGTTGCGTGCTCCGATTCCGGCAGGCTCGAAGGTCTGAATAAGCTTCAATACCTTTTCCACTTCTTGTTCGGATACTTTTAAAAGTTTCGCAGCCTCGGCAGTGCTTATAGTCAAATAACCCCTTTTATCAAGGTTTCCTATAAGAAACTCCCCGATTTTAAATTCCGTCCTGGATATAGAGCAAAGGTGAAGCTGCATTATGAGATGTTCTTGAAGAGAAGGTGTTGAGGATACGAAATTTTCAAATCCCAATTCTTCTTCTTTTTTTCCAGCGGAAATCTCAAAAAATCCAGGTCCGAACAATCCTGAAAATAGTCCTCCCAATCAATAGTGTCGGAATCCTTTTGGCTCTGCTTATCAATGATATCATCATTTTTGGGAATATCCTCATTCAAATCCAACAGGGGATTTTCAAGAAGCTCCTGTTCTATATATTCATCGAGTTCCAGTGCGGACAGCTGTAATATTGTGATGGCCTGCCTCAACTCCGGTGTCATGACAAGCTTTTGCGTTTGTGAAAGCGTGAGGCTGAAACTTGCCTGCATTTTTAACCCCCCAAAGGCCTAGAAGTGTTTCAAAACTATATCTTTATATATAATATATTCTATAAAACATCAATTTTTCCTCTTTTTTTTCAACAAATCCCCGTGTATACTATATCCTTGAAGTTAAATCTGTTATATATAACTACTTTATTAATTATTATATCATAAAACAGTTATACGTGGAAGCCAATTTCAACCGGTTTGAAAGTTTTAAAAAACAGGATCCTGTCGGACCCTGTTTTAATGCTCAATGTGTTTCGACATCTTTTGCTCCGTTTTGTCTCATTATCTTGGCCGCATTGCCCACTTTCTGCTCGTGCGCCCTAACTACTGCTAAAATCCTGCCTTTTTTGACTTCACCCTCGTAATAACGGCCTCTCTCTTCGGGAATCCCCCAGTCAATCAAACCTCCGGCCACTCCACCGGTGGCAGCCCCGGAGATCAAACCAGCTATGGGGCCGGCCGCAATGATCGGTCCGAGGCCCGGTACGGCTAATGCACCTGCTCCAAGGGCAAGGCCTGCAAGGCCCCCGAGAACTCCGCCTGTGGTGGTCCCGTCAGCCACTGTATCCATGCCGAGGTTACCATCACCATCATCATCATCATCGCCATTGCCGCCTCTTCCGGCTTCTCCTTTTGCTCCTTTTGCCACAATGGATATTTCGTTGGTATCAAAACCGGAATTTCTCATCTGGGAAACGGCCTTTTCCGCCTGTTCCTTACTGTCAAACACACCTATGACGGTCTTAACCATTCAGGCATTCCTCCTCATAAAAGTTTAAACAGTCTTATTTTATCCTTTTTTTATCATGTTATACCGCCCTGGTTTTCCATAAAAGATGTATTGATCTTTTAAAAAAGGAAATATTAAAAAAGAAAAAAATTAAAAGCGAGGAGGAAAAACTTTGGCTGATAAAACCGACATAACCCAAAAAAGCAAACAGGACAAGACCATGAGCGAAATCAGTGAAAGGCTGGGGGCAGAAACCGTAAATCAAATCCAGGATATTGTCAACCAGCAGCGCCAGCAGAACACCATGCAATACCAGAATGCCCAGCACAAGCAATTTTCCACCAGTATTGAATGCCTGGTGAATTCCGCCCGGGAGCAGCAAATGGCATCTGAACAACAAATTCAAAGCACTTTGAATCAGGCTTCCACCAGCCTTATGGATGCCCGCAGGCTGGAAAACCTTTACAATAGCGCTCTACAGCTTCAGCAGGCGGCTCAACTGGGAATTTCAAACCTTCAGATGAATGCCAGGCAGTATAAGCAGACCATTGAACAAATGGAAAAAGACTGCCACGAACAGCAGGTAGCCATGGATATGCAGGTAATCCAGTCCATGCAGCAAGCCGTCTCAGCTCTGGCCCAGGCTCAGAATGCCATCCTGCAGAGCCAGGCCATCAATAAGATGTTCGATTCCATAACAAAATGCGAGGACAATCTTACCCAGATAGAACAGATGGGACAAAAGACAACCCCGGCAATGTAAATTAAAAAAGCGGACCATTTTCGGTCCGCTTTGTTTTTGAGGGCTAAAAATTACATCAAGGATCATCACACCAGCAGGGCTCTACAAGTTTCACCAGCATCTCGAACAGTATGGTCACCTTGACTCTTCTGGGGCTTACCACATCTACATTAATATGTTCTACCTTGAAAAACACCAGGGCTTCCATGCCCGGTTCGGCGCCATAAAGGTGGACAAACTGCAGAAATGGAAAGGTGGCTTCAAAGAAGTGCACCGGCTGGGAGGGAAGGGCTGCCACATAAAGTATTTTTGCGGTCACTTCTCCATCCACAATAACTTTATCGCAGAGCACTTTTACTTCATCTACCGTAAAAGCTGCTCTGGCTTCCACCCCTCTTTCTGCATCGGGCTTGCCGGCGGGAATATCCACTGTATCCTGCACTATAGCCTGAATCTTTCCCACCCATAATTTACCCCGCTGCATATCCCGGCGGGCTTCCATCACATATATATAGCCGTACACGGTGCCCAGGCAAATCTCTCCCAGCCCTCTCTGGTTCAATTCTCCAACTTCGACGCATATGACACCATTGGGTATGGTCTGCTTCCACTCCAGAACAATGCTCCTACCCTTCCATCCATAAATATACACGGTGTTAAGGCATACGATCACCAGTTCCCTTTGGCCATCCCCATCCACATCAAATACAGCCACATCCTTGGGGTCCTGGTCCAGATCCGGGCATCCCCACATGATTCCGTATATTCCGCCTTTAAAATGCAGGATCTTTACTGTGCGGTCAGTGCAATCAAAGATTATTTCATCCCTCCCATCGCCATCAAAATCATCCACTACTATAAAATCTTTATCGGCGTCGGGGATATTGCCGCTCCACTTTTCCATCTTTTTACCATCTTTGAAACAAAGCACATAGACGACGCTGCCTCCATGGCTCCGGGTCTTAATCACAACCTCCACCGTTCCATCACCATCAGTATCCCCGGCATCCAGACAATACACGTTGTATCTAAAAACTTCCGGCCTTAAAAATACCAGCTTGCCGTCAAAGCGGAAAATATATATTTTTGATCTCCCTCTGGCCGCCGCCACAATTTCCAGTTTACCATCGCCATCGATATCGGCTATGGCCAGGGACACGACTTCTCCATCCATGGCGGTGCTTTCTGCGATTTTTATCAGTTCTTTGCCCCTCATCTTGTAAATAAATATGCCCCCGTAGCTTCCTACTATGATTTCATCTCTGCCGTCGCCATCGATATCGTAAACTTTTATGCAGCGGACATCTTCATTTCCTAAATTAATTCTGGCCAGTTGGTGGTAGGTATTATTTTCAAATCTGAATACATAAAGGTTTGAATTGCCCGAAGTGGCTGCGGTGGTCCCCGCAACGATATTTATCCTGCCGTCGCCGTTTACATCTCCGAGGGCTATCCTGGTCTCTTGCCCCAGATCCTTGCTGGCCCACTCAAGCTGATAAGTTTGCCGCATCATATCCCCTCCCTTCGAAACATTCATCTTCTTATATAATATTCCAGGGAGAGGGAGATGGTTCTTGACGGTTTAAATAAGTGAATGTTCCACCATATATTCCGCTATCTGTACCGCATTGTAGGCGGCTCCCTTTCTCAAATTGTCAGCCACGATCCAGAGGTTGAGGCCGCAGGGAATCGAAAAATCTTCCCGGATTCTGCCGACAAACACATCATTTTGCCCTGATACATCTTTCGGGAGGGGATAAATCCTCTTTGGGGATCATCCACCACTTTCACTCCGGGAGCCTGCGACAGAATACTGCGGGCACCGTCGGCGGTAAGCTTTTCAACTGTTTCGATATTGACCGCCTCGGAATGGCAGTTGAAAACAGGAACCCGCACCGTGGTGGCAGTCACCGCTATACTTTCATCTCCCATAATTTTCTTTGTCTCCCTCACCATTTTCCATTCTTCCATGCTGTAGCCCGTATCATCAAATACATCTATATGGGGCAAGACATTAAAGGCTATGGGATATGGATAAACCCGGGGTTCGGGCTTATCCCCGCTTAAAATTTTCCTTGACTGGAGTTTCAATTCCTCTATGGCATCCACACCAGTCCCGGATACAGCCTGGTATGTAGACACCACTACCCTTTTTATCCTGGCCTTTTCATGAATTGGCTTTAAAACCACCACCATCTGAATGGTGGAACAGTTGGGATTGGCAATGAGCCCTTTGTGCCGGTGAATATCACCGGGATTTACCTCCGGAACCACCAGAGGCACTTCGGGGGCCATCCTGAAGGCGCTGCTGTTGTCAATGACAACGGCTCCCCTCTTTACTGCTTCCGGCGCCAGCTCCATGCTCACTTCATTGCCGGCGGAGAAAAGAGCTATATCTATCCCCTCAAAAGCCGAAGGCATCGCTTCCTCCACCTTTATCTTTTCTCCCCTGAATTCCACCGAATGACCGTTGGACCTGGCAGAAGCCAGAGGTAAAATTCTTTTCACCGGAAAATTGCGCTCCTGTAAAATCTTGATCATGGTCTGTCCTACCGCTCCGGTAGCTCCCACCACTGCCACATTGTAACTCTTCATTTCAGACACCCCTCTAAATTAAAAATGTGAAATATGAGGACGTGATGAGCAGTCTCACTCATCATTATATGAAAAATATATTATTATATTGCTTGCCATCATGTCAATACAAAAAACCGATTTTTAAAAAATTTAACTAAAATTTAACACTGAAAATACAAAAATCCAAAATGTCCTCGTATCGTAGATTTTTGTTCTTCTTTTGAAGACAATTGAAGTTATATATTCGACGCAAATTTTTAAAATCCTTTTATCTGAAATTTTTTTCTTGTTCGAAATTATAAAGGAGAAAAAAGGAGTTTGACTTTTTGTCAAACTCCTATAGAATCAAATCGTCATTATGCTTTGAGCTTATACTATGCCCTTTGATATTTTCCGAAAATCAGCCCACCTCTTTTGCTTCTTCCGGGAAAAAGCCGTCGAATATGGCTCGTACCGCCAGCTCGGCGTATTCCTGCGGTATTGCCGCGTAAAAGCAGTTCGACAGGGTCTTGCGCTCTCTGATAGGAATATTGCCTCCGGCCAGCAGCGATTCAATCTTTCGGCTTATGGCACGGGAGTTTACCGCGGCGTCGCTTTCATTATATACCACCGACACTCCGGAAAGCCCCTCAAATATGTTCTTTTGCAGTGATATGCCTGAAATGGGGAATTCGTTCCCCATCTGTCCCACCAGCGTGCCGTCACCATCATCAAAGGTGGACTTTATCCTGAAGGGCATGTTGAAATTCATGGCTGCCTTTACTGCCCTGGGGTGGATGACCTTCGCACCGCTTTCTGCCATGGTAAGCATTTCCTTGAAGGAGATCCGCGAAAGGAAAGGCGCCTCCGGAATGATACGCGGGTCAGTTACTGCCACACCGGGTACATCGGTATATATATCCACCACATCGGCCTTGAGATAACCCCCCAGCACCACGGCAGTGGTGTCGCTGCCCCCCCGTCCCAGAGTGGTTATCTCGCCTTTTTCGGTCTGGCCCTGGAATCCGGCCACCACTACCACCCTGCCCTCTTTCAGTTTTTCCAGAATGGGTTCCGGATTGACATTAATTATATCTGCGTTGCCGAACTCCCCTGTAGTTAGTATTCCCGCCTGAAAGCCCGTCATGGCCTCGGCGGGGATTCCGGCGGATTCGATATATGCAGCCATGACCGCCGATGAAATAATTTCTCCGCAGGCCATTATAAGGTCCTTTTTCTTAGGACATACAGGCCCGCCCTGGGATTCCAGGAGTTGTATTAGGGTATCGGTAGCATAAGGGTCACCCTTGCGGCCCATGGCCGACACCACCACAACAACATCAAACCCCTCTTCTTTAGCTCGTATTATATGTTTCAATGCTGCCTTGCGGCTCTCCGGAGATTTCACGGAGGTTCCGCCAAATTTCTGTACAATAATCGCCATAAATTCGCCCCCTAAATGAGATTCATTTTAATTAAGGTTTCCGCAATCTGGACGGCATTGAGTGCGGCGCCTTTTCTCAGGTTGTCGGCCACCACCCACATATTCAGGCCGTTTTCTACGGAAATATCCTTCCTTATCCTGCCCACATAAACATAATCGGTGCCGGCCAGGTCCGCCGCAAGAGGATAAAGGTTTTTGGAAAGGTCATCCATTACCTTCACACCGGGAGCCTTCTCCAGGATTTCCCTGGCTTCTTCCACACTGATGGGCTTTTCGGTCTCTATGTTGATAGCCTCCGAATGGCAGCGCACCACGGGAATCCTGACAGCCGTGGGACAAACGGCGATGCTGTCATCATGAAGCATCTTATGGGTCTCATTTACCATTTTCATTTCTTCCCTGCTGTAGCCGTTTTCCATGAAGACATCAATGTGGGGAATGGCATTAAACGCAATCTGATGAGGATACACTTTTACATCAAGCGGCTTTCCCTCGGTATAAGCTCTGACCTGGCTTTCCAGCTCTGCCATGCCCGGTATGCCCGTTCCCGAAACAGCCTGGTAAGTAGAGACAACTATCCTCCTTATTGTGAAATGGTCATGAAGGGGTTTTAAGGCCACCAGCATCTGAATGGTGGAACAATTGGGATTGGCAATGATTTTCTTGTGCCATTTGAGGTCTTCCGGGTTAACCTCAGGGATTACCAGCGGCACAGCAGGGTTCATACGAAAGGCATTGCTGTTGTCAATGACTATACACCCCTCGGCCGCTGCCACCGGGGAAAGTTTCAGGCTGGCAGCCTCACCGGCGGAAAAGAGAGCAATATCCAGGTCTTTAAAAGCCCCTTCCCTGGCCACCTCCACAGAGACTCTCTCACCCCTGAAAACAATCATCTTTCCTTCATTTTCCGGTATGTCCAGGGGTTTTATCTTTTCTATGGGAAAGTCCCTCTGCTCCAGTGTCTTTAGCATCTCCGTGCCCACAGCTCCCAGAGCTCCTACAACACCTACCCGATACTTTTTCATGCAAGCTCCTCCCTGATATTTTATTTAATAATGAAACCGGATATGGCCTGATAATAAAAAAAATAGTTCTCATTTCAAATACATTTGTTCTTATAATGAAAACATTAGCTGAATATATTCGACATTCCGTTCCAAAATCCTTTTTTTGAAAAATACTATCTATTTTTTTGTGATTATATTTGAAAATGCAATAACCTGTCAACTTAAAAATTATAAAAAAATGCCCAAATCCTTTATATTCATAGGTTTAGGCATTTATAATTTTTATTTATAATTTTTAGAATGACACGTCTTGCGAACAATATTTCTTGACTTAGTCCAGGAAAACGAATTGTTCCTGAGCGCCGCCAGCGGCTGGGAGATAGCCATAAAGGCAAGGCTTGGCAAATTGCAAGTGCCGGACAATCTGGAATTATTCATGGCTGACCAGCTGGCTGCCAATGACATCAATGTATTGCCGGTCCAGATGAGCCATGTACGGAAATTTTTGTCAGGGTCTTAAAAAAATCCGGGTAGGATATATTTACACAATCCACGTTTTCTATAATAGTACTGCCTTCCGCTCCCAGGGCTGTTATGGCCTGGGACATGGCTATGCGGTGGTCGCCGTAACTTTTTACTCTGCCGCCTTTCAGCTTGCCCCCACCTTCGATTACCATACCGTCTTCCGTTTCCGTTATGCTGGCTCCGAACGTTGAAAGTCCGTCCACCATGGCAGCTATCCTGTTGCTTTCCTTCACCTTTAATTCCCCGGCATCTTTTATTACAGTAACGCCTTCTGCGAAGGCCGCCGCCACCGCAAGGATGGGGATCTCGTCGATGATGCGGGGAATGATAGGACCCTTGACATTAATACCTTTGAGGCGGCTGCTCCTGACCCTTATATCCGCCACAGGTTCACCGTTTGTTATAGATTCATTTAAAATCTCAATATCAGCCCCCATGAGCCTGAGGGCATCGACTATCCCTGTCCGGGTGGGGTTTATGCCCACATTTTTTATTATGATGTCCGAATCCGGCAGAATGCAGGCTCCTACCATGAAAAAGGCCGCCGAAGATATGTCGCCGGGTATAGTTATCTTCTGAGGCCTTAATTCTGGCACGGGATTCAACCTGACGGTGTTGTTTTCCCGGGAAATATCGACTCCGAAGGCCTTCATCATTATTTCCGTATGGTCCCGGGACTTTTCCGGCTCTTCAATGGTAGTCTGCCCTTTGGCATAGAGCCCCGCCAGCAGCAGGGAAGACTTCACCTGGGCGCTGGCCACCGGAAGCCTGTAATTTATAGCAAAAAGTTTGCCACCCCTTATCTTCAAGGGAGCTTTATTGCCGCCTTCGGCGCCCTCAATATTTGCGCCCATAAGCCTTAGAGGCTCCGTCACCCGGCCCATAGGCCTGCGCCTGATAGATTCATCCCCGGTGATTTCCACGTCAAAATCCTGGCCTGCCAGGATGCCGGAAAGAAGTCTTATAGTAGTGCCGGAATTACCGACATATAAAGGGCAGTCGGGTTTTTTAAGGCCGTGTAATCCCTTGCCGAAAACTTTAACCTTTGCATTTTCGGGATTAAAATCGAGTACCTCGGACTTACCCGCTATTTCTTTACCGGTTGAACTCATATTTTCATGTATTATCCGTATATCTATACCCATTTTCCTGAAGCAGTCCACGGTGGCAAGGCAGTCTTCGGCCATCAGAAATCTTTCAATTTCCGTGACACCCTGCGCAATGGCTCCGAGCATGATGGCGCGATGGGAAATGGATTTGTCGCCGGGCACCGTAATCTGGCCTCTAAGGCTACGGCTACCTCTGATTGTTATGTCCATGGTTTCACCTCCAAAAGCGCTGGAACTCATTTTTTATATGCTTTTGCATTCTGAAACCTTCCCTTGATTACGGCCTCATCGGACGATTTTATTGCTGATTCCAGGACGGAAAGCTGTTCCTTAAAGGCTGATATCAGGGGCAGGATTTCGTCTTTATTGGAAATCAGGATGTCCTTCCACATGACAGCATTGGAGCCGGCTATTCGAGTGGTATCGCGCCATCCGCCACCTGCCAGGTCCATGACACTGCCTTCGGGGTGAACTTCTGCCACGGCATTCACCAGAGTTGTGGATATGATTTGCGGAAGGTGGCTCACGGCGGCTACAACTCTATCATGCTCCTCAGGGGACATGATGATAGGCTTTGCACCAAGGTCCCTCACCAGCTTAACCATGGTCCACAGAATTTCGGCATCGGTGCCGGGTGTGGGAGTAAGTATATAGGGAGCTCCGTAAAACATGTCTTCCCTGGCCCACCCGAACCCCGAGCGTTCTGAGCCTGCCATTGGATGTCCTCCTACAAAAGATACACCGTCAGGTAAAACCGCTTCCACATCCCGGACTATCACTTTTTTCACACTGCCTGTATCGGTGATGATGGCGCCCCTGGGAACATGATTTGCTATAAGCTTTACGGTTGAAGAGATAAATGATACAGGAACACAAAGAAATATAATTCCGGTATGAGAGAATATATCCGGGATGGCCGTTTCGCCGGCCATCCCCTGGGTGTTAAAGCAATGGGTTTCAATCCCCTCGCTTTTAGCCATTGCCAGTGTTTGTTCATCGGAATCCAGACCCATCACTTTTATTCCCATTTTTTTCAATGCCTTTGCTATGGAACCACCTATTAACCCAAGTCCGATTACTGCTGCTGAATCTTTAATTGCCATCCCTGAAGTACCTCCCGCTGATGGCCGCTGTCTGTTTTAGCTCCTTGCTCAAGATCATGAGGTTTTCGGGATTCAGAGATTGAGGTCCGTCGGACAGGGCTTCTTTTGGATTTGGGTGCACCTCTATGATAAGGCCATCGGCCCCTACCGCTACGGCACCCCGGGCCAGGGGCATAACCCACCGCCAGTTTCCGGCTGCATGGCTGGGGTCAACGATGACCGGAAGATGGCTCAAATGCTTTACTATAGGTACGGAGCTGAGGTCCAGCGTATTTCTGGTCATGGTTTCAAAGGTCCTGATTCCCCGCTCGCATAGAATGACATTGAAATTTCCCTCGTTCATGATGTATTCGGCGGCATTGAGCCATTCCTCTATGGTGGCGGAAAGCCCTCTCTTGAGCATAACTGGTTTATTGATCCTGCCTACGGCTTTTAAAAGTGGAAAGTTCTGCATATTCCTTGCTCCAATTTGTATAATATCGGTATACTCTGCCACCACATCCACCGTGTCGGTACCCACCACCTCTGTTATTATAGGCAATCCGGTTTTTTCCCGGGCTTCTGCCAGAATCTCAAGCCCCTTTTCTCCCAGGCCCTGAAAAGAATAAGGGGAAGTCCTGGGTTTGAAAGCCCCACCGCGAAGTACCTTAGCCCCGGCCTTTTTCACAATTTCCGCCGTCTCCAGAAGCTGTTCCCGGCTCTCCACGGCACAGGGACCTGCCATCAGGATAACCTCATTGCCGCCAATCTCCACATCCTTTACCTTTATCACCGAAGGTTCGGGATGAAATGTTCGGCTGGCCAGCTTATACGGTTCCATGATAGGCACTGTCTTTTCTACACCGTCCATCAGCTCAATGGGTTTTTCCGCCAGCTTGCGCCTATCACCGATGACACCGATGATAGTTACATCTTCGCCCTTTGATATGTGAACCCCAAGTCCTGCACTTTTTATCACCTCACACACATTTTCGATATCCTTTGGGGTTGCATTTTTTTCCATTACGATTATCATTGTCAATTCCTCCAAACCATACTACGTATTTTTTTGATAATTGAATTTCAAATAGCCTTCCTACCATCCTACACTGCTTCTTCTCCCCCCGAAGGGGGATAATCTTCCTTCACCGGCTTCCAGGTAAAAAATCGAGGAACTTCTTCGCTCCCTTGAAGGCGGAAAGAAGTCTCTTTTACACCCTTACCGGATAAAGCAATATCAAATATCGGGTAAGATCCAAGCAGCTTAATAAAACCCGTATATTGTTTCAGTTTTTCCAGAGCTTCTTTTAATACCCCATCTTCCCTGTGTCCCTCCACTTCGACGAAAAATATATACTCGCCCAGGATTCTTTTGGACGGCCGTGATTCGATTTTGGTCAGGTTTAAATTCCTTTCCGCAAACACCCTTAGGCTGTTAAAGAGACTGCCGGGTTTGTTTTCCGTAGAAAATACAACAGCAGTCTTGTCCCGGCCGGTCCTGTCGCCGTCTTTTGATGACAGCACATAGAATCTTGTCATATTGTTTTTATGCCCTTGTATATCTTCCGCCAGGATTTTCAAACCGTAAATTTCGGCAAGGCGCCGACTTCCAATAGCTGCGGTATTTCCGCCTCGCTCCGCCACAATCCTTGCGGCCTCGGCGGTGCTTAAAGTTTCATTTACTCTAGCTTGAGGCAATCTGTCGTATATAAACTTCCGGCTCTGATAAAGAGCCTGGGGATGGGAATAAATTTCTTCCACACCTTCCAGGAAAGTCTCTTCTCTTGCCAGCAGATTTTGTTTTATGGGCAATATCAATTCCCCTTTTACTCTGGCATCCACTTCATGTATCAGTAAATCTATGGTTATGTTGACAGAGCCTTCCAGGGAATTTTCGATGGGTGCTACAGCCTCGTCGATTTCCATGCCCAGTGCATGGATCAGCTTTTGAATGGAACAGTATTCTACCTTTATATACTTATTTATTGTATCATGTTTTTGTCTTTCAATCCACATTTCCATGGCTTCTTCCGTAAAAGTTCCTTTTGGGCCGAGATAGCCTATTTTTACTGACATGGCATCCCTCCTGTTCATCTAGTTTTGAGAGCTTTCATCACATTTTTGGGCGCCTTTTCAAAAAGGTGATGAATAAGCTTTTCTTTAGTAAATCACAAGCCGGCTTGCATCTTTATATATAATTAAAAAAACCTCTCGACCCCTACAAAGGGGCGAGAGGTTATGCTTTCCCGTGGTACCACCCATATTGGCCTGTGAAAAAACAGACCCGCTCTTCAAAGGTACGAGACATTAAATGTCTTTATACCCCCTTCCTTTTCACGGTGGAAGTTTCCGGTCACGCCTAATAGCTTTCGGGAAAAATACCCCGCGCATTCAGGTGACAGCTCCAGGGGGAACTTCAAAGGATTCCTTCATACCGGCTTTCACCTTCCCGGCTCGCTTTAAATCCGATAATCCATCTACTTTCCCCTGTCATGGCTTTTTAACTACATTTATATTCCTGATTGTTGAGAAAAATTATATACCATTGCCAAGATGTTTGTCAATAGTGCAATTTAATTCATAAGCAATTTTATGGACCTCATCGGTATTCCCTGGCCAGCTCCGCATACTCTAGAGCCCGTTTTTTCGCCATCTCTATGTATTCCTTCGGAAGCTCTTTCACCACTTTTGCCGGGACACCAATCGCCATGGTATAAGGTGGTATCTCTTTTCCTTCCGTTACCAGAGCTCCCGCCCCGATAAGGGCGCCTTCACCTATCACTGCTCCGTCCAGGATAATGGCCCCCATGCCGATAAAAGCGTTGTCTTTTATGGTGCAGCCATGAACAATGGCTCCATGGCCTATGGTGACATTGTTTCCTATGATGGCGGGATTCTCTCCCGCTACATGGACTATGGTGCCGTCCTGAATATTGGTGTAACAACCTATATCGATCCTGTTCACGTCTCCTCTAAGCACCGCATGGTGCCATATGCTGGAGTTTTCGCCTATGGTCACATCACCTATAACATCGGCAGAAGGGGCTATAAAAACCGTCTCGTGAATTTTTGGATTTTTATCCTTGAAATTAGTTATCATATTGCTACCTCCCATCTTTCCCTTAAATAGCCCACCCTTGGTGCTGCCTTGACACCATCATATCAAACAGCTCAATCTAAGGAGGTTTTTAATCCATGCCTCAGCCATTTCTCCACTGCGTATTCATTCAGGCATATCTATAAGGTAATTCCTTACGTTCCCGAAGTAGTAATTGTAACTGTAAAATTCAAATTTACCAGGCTTTCTCCGACAGGAATATCTTTTCCCCATCTTTTACTACCGAAATAACAAAATATGATGCACCAGGTTCTAGATATCTTCTTAGCTGAGTCAATGCAAAACCCCCTATGATATAATAGCCATATTATACTATAAAATGCCAATTGTTGCAACATTAAGGGTGGGCTACTATGTTATTTTTTCGGTAAATCCAAAAAAGTCGATGGATTACAATGCCCCCGTACCTATTCCAAAAGTGTCAACGGCACATAATACTTGGAATACCTGTTCCCCTGATTGTCTGCAAAGGGACCGTCTTTATCTCTGACCATTACAGTCGCCCTTTTATTGATATTATAAAGGATACCCTGCAACCTTTTCCCATTGAATGTGAATGAAACAGTATCTCCTATGTTCAGGCTAAACTTCTGCTTTGCTATTTGTTTATATGTCGGCAATTTATGATAGCTCTCTGTGTGGCCGAATAAATTGTTTGCTATCACCTTGAACCTGGCCCCGCTGCAGTTGGACTCTTTAAAATGAATGAACTCAATTACATGACAGAGCTCATGCTCAAACACGAGTTGTAGTGCTTCAAGACTGCTGTTTGTCTTGACACCACAAACTGTCTCGCTTCCTTCAACCAAACCGTAATGAAAAAAGAAATCTACACCTATTCTGATTTCAATAACGAGCTCCTCCGGCTTTATTTTATCTATGTTTTTTGGACAAAGCGTTAAACCGGCACTCTTTGTCATTCGCCTGGAAAGAGAGAACTTGAACTTCCCTTTGAAGTTGCGTTTAAACCAGCTTCCAAAAAAGATTTGGTCATATAGTTCAAACATCAGCTTAAGGTCAGCAGTGGATATGGTGCTGATCGTCCCATTCTTAATGTTAGCTGATTTTTGTATTAAAAGCTTTGAAATCTCTGCACGTTTACTGACGATCTCATCCATTTTTTATCTCTACCAATAGATTCCATCAAGTTTTAATTGTGAGAGGCGGATTTCGGGATGTCCAAGATATCTTCCGGCCACAAACTCCCCATGGCAATCCGAGCCGCCGGTTACCAGTAAGTCTTTGGATTTGCATATTTCAAGACAGAATCGGGTAATCTCCTCACTGTTTTCAGGATGATAGCACTCTATGCCTTTGATTCCTTCACCGATCATGAACGAAATTAGAGACTTATAATCCCTGTCATAAAAATCCGCACCGGGATGTGCCAGTATGGGGACTCCTCCGGCCATGCTGATGGTTTTTATGGCTTCGCCGGGGGAGGCAAATATGAGTTTCTCAAAAGGGTTTCCCCAGCCATCAAATAGACCGAAGAAGTCTCTATAGCTGCTACACAATCCTTTATCTATAAGATAGTTTAAGGCTTTCCAGCCTCCCCGTTCCGGATTGTAGACATATTTCTTATAATCATCAAAGGAGACATTCGGAAGTTTGCCTTCAAGATATTTTATGCTCTCGTCATCCTTGGCCTCCATCAATTCCCTGTTTCTTTTCAGCATTGTCTGCAGGCCTTCGTGTTCAGGATTTATCCCGAGACCCAGGATGTGATAATTTCGGCCGTTATAAGAAGTGCTGACCTCTACTCCGGTAATAAATTCAAGGCCGTTCTCTCTGGCTATTGAAGCCGCTCCTGCAAGATTTTCCGTAGTATCGTGGTCTGTTACGGCAAACAGGTGTATACCTGCTACCAGCAGGTTCTTCACCAGGTCTTCAGGTCCCCAGGTGCCGTCGGACGCTGTCGTATGAACGTGTAAATCCACTCTTACTGGAGTAAGGCTTGAATTTTTCACTTGTTCTCCTCCCCAAAGCTTTGAAATATTTCCCGAATGAATCTGCCTTTACCCGCACTCGGCCTTATCTTTGAGATATTTAATCCGCGCTTTCCTGTCATTTTTTCATTAGTGTAATCATACCATCGGCAAGGGGATATTTCAAGACCTACCCCGTCAATTCACTTTGTCCTAAACTGTTATTTGGCTGCTCTTATACAAAGTCTCCCGGTCGCCGTCTATTGAGCAAAAAGGTATATAATCATTACCGCAGGCTTGATGGAAATATATACTTCCAGTTCTTCTATCCTGGATTTTGCCACGCCGTCTCCCCCATCTTAGAATTAATCACCGCTGTATCTGACCGCCAGCAGCAGTCCATGTTTTATTCCAATCCTGACGGTATCTTCCAAAAATATGTTGCTGATTCCCCGGGCAGGCCCCATGAACAATGTCTCACCTTTCAAGGGATAATACAGGCTCCAGGTCTCTACCCCGCAAGCTTCGGAACTTATGGGGATCAGCGAAAGAATATCTCCCTTTTTCCCGTGAATTTCCACAGGACCGTCTATTAAAAACATCCCAATTTCTATCGGCAAGTTTTACCTCAAGCCCCAGTTTCTTAAAGCCCACCATCAAAAATATATTGGCAAGGCTGTGGTCCGGCCGGTCTCCAAGGGCGCCCAGGATTATCGCCTCATCGGCTCCTTTTTTTAGTGCTATATCCAGCGCCAATTCCGTATCCGTACAGTCCTTTTCCGATGGGAATTGCTGCCTTTCTATGCCCAGCTTATTCGCCTTTTCCAGGCTGGCGGAGCTGATGGAATCCATATCCCCCACCAGCAGATCCGGCTCAATTCCCATATTAAAAGCATGCTCGACACCGCTATCAGCACATATAATAAGACTGCTGCCCTCTAGATACTTTTTAACCTTTTTGTAGCTATCGATGCTTCCACCGGCGAAAATGACTGCCTTCATCATAATCCTCCAAGACATCCACAAAAGCTTTTATTATATTATATTATTATATCACTTTTAATCCCGATGTGGAAATCTTTATCTTACGGAGCAAAGTTGACACCGATTCCGGTTCAAAATAGACACTTATTCCGGTCAGACAATGAACGCCTTAAGGAAGGCCGGCAACCTGAAAACCAATAAAACAACTGATGCCAGGAAAAAAGCCCGAGTTATCTATATAGAAGCCGATGAAGACCACATACATCTACAAAACGGCAAAGCCGGGATGGTCAAATTAATATACGTAATATTTTCCCGGAAAACGCCTAAAAACCCGGTAACAAAATAATACCAGGCCTACACCAATAACAGCTGGGATGGAGCATGCGCATATTTCCTTTATAAAAACCAAATAACAGGATGCAGTGCGGAAAGCCACGTAAGCCATGTTTTATCAAAAAGATTGTCCCGAGGGCCCATATCATGTAGTAAAACAAGAGCCAATAAAATAGCTCAGTTAAGAGCGATAAAAGCAAAACAGCAGATCAATACCCAGTAACAACGTAGTTGTCACCGCACTGGAGACTGTAATTCAGGTGGTTCAAAAAAATAAAATCCTGCTGGTATCCACGGAAGATAATCGAATAATTTTCAAAGCCGGAGCTTTGATGCAAAATATTAGGTGTGCTGGAAGTTTTATATATCCCAAGAATTTACAATTGCTTTTCCTCTAATAACATTTATAGAATAACTGCCGCTTCCGAATACCGTTTCTCCTTCTATATCCCGGTACGGCTGAAAATTCCTGGAGTGCTTCGCATATTTCCTTTTGGAAGATATCCTGAATTACAGCTATTTCTTTCCGGGCTATCAGCGCCGGTGCAACTTTTGAGGGAAGCGCCAGGAGTTTTGCCCTGAAATCGGATAGCATCCTTGTCATAACTCTTTCCACTTCAGAAGCGTGATGCATGGCCATTCTCCTGGATCCGGCGTTCTATAACGCCAAAGAGATTTGCAAGCACTTTTATATTTACCACAATTCCATCTAAGTTTTTAACTTGTTGGTTCATATGATCACCCCGATAATTCGGCAGGAAGTGGCCATAAAAATTTTTCTATATCTAGCCGTTTTTCAGGCCTCGCCAGACCCGCATTTGGCCTACCCCTCCGGAAGGACCCGCTCGTAGTGCATAGAACTTATATACTTCAAACATATAAAACTCCAAAATATTTTTAAATAGTCTATTGACACGTATTAATATACGTATTATAATTATAATTGCAAGGGAGAAGTTAAATGAAATCATACTCATCGAGAGAAGTGATTAAAATACTTATAGAATATGGCTGGTATGAAGTAGGATGCGTAGGTGACCACCACCAATTCAAACATCATTCAAAACCCGGTAAAGTCACGGTAACACACCCCGTAAAGGATATACCAATCCAAACTCTTAAAAGTATCGAAAAGCAGGCGGGAATTAATTTTCCCTAATCCCTCCTCTTCCCCCATTTTAATTTTTCATGAAGGAGTTGATTCTTTTGATAAAAGACATTTACGTCTTTCCAGCGATATTCGATTATGCAGAAGACGGTATTTCCATCGAATTCCCCGATTTGCCTGGGTGCTTACCGTGCGCCAAAACAACTGAAGAAGCCATTAAAAACGCCAAAGAAGCTATGGCTCTGCATCTTTGGGGTATGGAAAAAGACGGGGATCCTATACCCGAACCCACTCCGGTAGATAAAATCCAGGTGAGAGAAAATCAGGCTGTAATGCTGATTGAAGTATATATGCCTCTTTACAGAGAAGCAATTGAAAATCAGTCAGTAAAGAAGACCTTAACCATTCCTCAATGGCTGAACAAATTGGCCGAAGAAAAGAATGTTAATTTCTCTCAATTACTTCAATCAGCATTAAAAGAACATTTAGGTATTCACGATAGGCCGTAATGGCCTTTTTGATTTTGGGCATGAAAAAAGAGCCCATGGGTTCTAAAATAACAAGGCAAACTTAAAAAACCTAATAATATCAAGGCTTACAGTGAGTTATAAAAAGTTAACAACTCAACTTTCGCAGGAACAAAGTGCCAACTTTTCCTTAAGGAAAGTGGGCAGACAAGACATAAAATAATCTAAAAACTCACTGATTGCTTCCTTTGAAAGCACGAGCTTTTCACGCAAAGCAGTCTTAAGAGCATCAATCAATAGCTGCAAAGCTTCTATGAACTTTATATCCTGAAGCTCATCACAGAAGTAATAGAACAAGCCTCCTATAGTCCGCAAATCCTTGTTATTGCGGTTTTCAACAGCCAGCATGATGTACCTTGCAAAAACAATAGTAGTATGGGCAACAATGGAATCATAAGAACGCCCCTGAAACTCTTTTGCAAGATTAAGGTAAGACTTGCATATCTTGAAAAATATCTCAATATCCCAGCGCTTGCCATAAATCCTTATGATTTCTTCATCAGAAAGCGTTGTATCTGTAGAAATAATGGCAAGCCAGTTGCGAGATCTGTTGCGATCCCTTACAAATACAATCTTTGCAAGAACTTCATTACCATCATTGTCAGTGCCGATACCAACTACAACTGATGAAAGTATCTTTGCCTTACCGCCGCGTTTCTTTCTTACGCAAGAATATATAGACTGAAGGCTCATTCTTTTGCCTTGAAAACTGTAATAAATTTTCTTCATGCCCTTAACCATGGCTATGACGTGAAGGTTTAATCCGAGGATCTTCAACAATATGCTTGGGTAAGTAAACCAGCTATCAAACAGCACATATTTTGCAGGGATGTTATTCTCCACTGCCTGTTTTAGCAGGTCTATCATGGCATCGGTTTCTTTCGCGAGTGAAGAAATTCGGCGCTTGTAGCCTATGCTCCTTTTATCAATTTCACTGTTCATAGGTTGCAACCTGTTTTCAGAAGTTTGTGCACTCAAGAGGTTGAAGCCGAGCGGGATGAAGGTATTTCCATCAGACCATCCGAGGGTGAGAAGTCTGAACCCCTTAACGTATTTTTGTGCCACATGGTCTCTTACTCTGGCTAAAATTTCGACAACCTTGCTTCTATTCCTACTGTATATAGAATCGCCTATTATTAGGACATTGACACGATTCTTATCCAGCACAGAACCTTCACATGCAAGCGTCAGATATTTGATAAAACCCCGTATCCCAAGTTCTTTAACTTTGTCTGCAAGTAATTCGCTGTTTAGTGCCAGTACATTTAAAAAGTGGCCTATCTTCATCAGATAATGGAAGCCTTTCATTGCATTCCATGAGTATGAAAAACAGTGCTCATATTCATACCCCTGATGTTTTTCTACCAATATGTTGTTTTCAATCTTCCACCTGTACCGGCCTATTTTGGTGCATCTGAAAAACACGTTCTTATGATTGATTTGACGTGATGATAACCAGGCATACCGTGTGTGTTTTTCTTCTTTTTCTCCTGAAGTTCTTGAGTGGTCTTCCTCCCAGGTTTCATAGCAGATGACTACATTGAGGATTTCCTTCTTTTTCACTTTTTCTGCCATATATTCATATTCAATTCCATTGGCCTATGCATAGACCTGCTCACGGTTTCCCCAATGACATCTTAACGGTCTTCAGGGTTTATTTTCATCAATGCCAGGGCTTTTTTCCAGACTGCAGGCATGCTGTCTTCTTTCAATACTATCATATAGTCTCAGCCGTACTTCCTGCAGGTTGTGATAACGGGGCCACAGGCATAAAGAACATCAGCAATTATTGACAGTTTTGTTTTACGGAATATTTTCTTCAATTTCTCCGCCATGCGGTAAAAGCCTTTGCGTTCACAGCCCTGCTTGCTTTCTTCTTTATTGTTCTCGTTATTTTCTATGAATTCGCTCATCACGGGCAGTGTAATTGTATTGTCCAAAATCAAGACTGCTTCCAGCACATAGCAATAATATTGGGGAGTTTGTGTTTCTCCACCTACATGCCTTTGAAGGCATTCAGGCGCCCATTGAAAGTCGCGGAAAAATTTTTGCGTGTGCTCTTCAATCTTGGCCTCTCTTGTTTTTCTTTCTTGGATTTTCTTTTCTCTATGACTCATTGGGGCGCCACCACCTTATACGGCTTTTCCCCTTTGAGGCATTCTTTAAAGTCGGCCTGCAAGGGATATACGAATATTGCTTTTTTTGATAGTGTGCCTTCTTTCCCGGTGCGGCCAGATCCTTTTGTCTTGCCAAGATATATCCAGTTTGATGCCTTATATGATATCCCTTGATATTTCTCGGTGTCTACAAATGTCTCCAGTAATACCGGCGCATAGCAATATTCCCTAAGAAAGTCTTCTTGGATTTGCTTTGTCGCCAGAGATAAAGCCTTGCTCGCCAGATTCTTGATGTGTACCCAGGGAAAGATTAAAAACCGGCTGTTGTTTATGATTAGGTGAAGTCTGACCTTTTTGTCTTCTTTTGTCCACCCGATCCATTTGTCACGTTCTTCCAAAGCCCATGCAGCGGCTGAAAACTGCATGCATCCAAGTTCTGCATCACCTGACTTTACAAAGTATTGGAGCCTGGAGCCAAATACTTGTTTGTCTTTCAGGATATGATACTGGTTTATGTATGCACGCCAGCGTTTTAAGTCCTCGCCGGGTTTTGCAATCACAAGCCTGACTGGCTCGTAATCACCAATATTTCCTTTTAGTTCTCTTGTGTCAAACTCAAATTCTTTCCTGCGTATTCTGCATTTGTTTTATTTCATTTTGTTTATTGGCGGTAATTGTATAATCCCTTCTGCCTCCAGTTTCTCTAAAAAAGCTGCACATTGGATCATTTTTGCATTTCCGGCTGGAGTGGTCCAGCCCAATAGTTCGCAAACGGTGGCTGCAAATTCATGTCTGGGCAGGTTTGGATATGTTTTTCTTGCCCACTTTATCATCTCGATATCTTCAGGTCTGAATGCCCTGCCTGAAAATACCCTGATTGTATTGTCCATGACTTGGTTACCTACCTTTCCAAGTCTACTATACAATATCAGGTTTGTGTTTGTCCACCCCCGTTTTGCGAAACTATTTTTTATTATACCATGTAGCTCTTTATTTCTCTTGTTCTCAAATTCATGCTTCACCTCTGGTGGGCTACTATGTTATTGTTTCGGTAATTTATTTTTACCAGATTTTATTACAAAAAAAATGTCTATGTTAGTTATTTCTCTGGTACTTACATATACATGATGTACAATCCAGGTTTACTTTTTTGGTCTTTTCGTATATTATTAATTTTCTCAATACGGTATATAATTTAATAAACGTTAATATGGAGATGATTTACTGTGGTAGCTTTACTGGATTTGCCCGACTTTTACAAGACTGTCCACGACATAACCCTTGACCTTATAAAAACTCCAAGCATAGTTGCCACACAGGGCGAGGGTCGTATTGCTTTGAAGATAATGAACATATTAAAAGCCAGCCCATATTTTCAAAAGCATCCGGACAATCTATGGCTGGTTGATGTTCCCGGTGGTCCATGGCCCAAATATACCGTCATGGCTCTTGTGGAAGGAGAAAAAAATAGAAGTTCTCAAACAGTGGTGCTTTTAGGACACATAGACACTGTCAGAGTGGAGGATTTCGGCACTTTAAAGTACTATGCCTTTAACCCCAAAGGACTTGTAAGACATTTTAGTAGCTTAAATATCGGTGGGGATGTAAAAGAAGATCTTGATAGTGGAAAATACATGTTTGGCCGGGGCTCGGTAGATATGAAAAGCGGTGTTGCAGCACACATGGCGGTTTTAATGTATTTATCTGAAATCGCCGAAGGTTTTTCGGGGAACGTTTTACTTGCAGCCACTCCCGACGAGGAGGATATGTCCAGCGGAGCCATCGCTGCTCTCGATGAACTTTTCCGGTTAAAAAAAGAGCGGGGATTTGAATATATTGCTTTAATAAACGCCGATTACACATCCCCCTTATATCCTGGAGATGACCACAGATATGTTTATCTGGGAACCGTCGGCAAACTATTACCGTCATTCTTCATAGCCGGGCGCGAAACTCATGTGGGTCAGTGCTTCGAGGGATTTGACCCCAATTTGCTGGCAGCGGAACTGACACGGCTCTTTGATATGAATACGGATTTATGCGACGAGGTGGAAGGTGAAGTGACGCTGCCGCCGGTCTCCCTGAAACAAAGAGACCTTAAAGAATTATATGATGTGCAGATACCCTTTGCCGCCCAATGCTACTACAACTTTTTCACTCACAGCCGCTCTCCCGAGGATATAATGAAGCTTTGTAAAGAAATCGCTCGGAAAGCCTTTGTCAATGTCATCACCACCATGGAGCAAAAGCGGCGTCATTATTATGATAAAGCAAACATGCCATATCATCCAGTCCCCTATGAACCACTGGTTTACTCCTATCATGAATTTTATCAAAAGGTCATTTCAAAACATCCCGAACTCATCTCAAATCTTGAAACTCTGAATGAAAACCTCCTCCAGGATCCTAACATAGACCTCAGAGAACATAGTTTAAGGGTTGTGGAGGAAGTCTGGAAACAGTCCGAAGAATTTAATAATAGGATTCCACTTATCATCGTATACTTTTCCTCGGCTTTTAATGCCCGGGTCCATATAAAGGGCGAAAAACCTTCGGAGGTCCGTCTAATGGATGCCGTAAAGAAAACTGTCGGTGAAATAACCCAAAAGACCAGTGAAAATATAAGCATCCGCAAATTTTTCCCATACATCTCCGACATGAGCATTTTCGGTATCAGCGATACTCCTGAAGAAATTGAGGTCTTAAAATGCAATATGCCGGCCTGGGGGAAAAAGTATTTCCTGGATACGGAAAAAATCAGGGCTATAAATATACCTATGGTCAATATCGGTCCTTACGGCAAAGATGCCCATAAGATGTTCGAGAGGGTTGAAATGAATTATTCCTTCAGGATAGTTCCCCAACTTATCTTTATGTGTATTTCAAACTTACTACTCTGAAAAACATAGTTAAATTGGTCAGACCCCAAATTAACAATTTTTGTTAAGGGAAGTGATAGTTTTCATTCATGTGAGAGTGCTACAAAGTAGCATAGTAGTCTGATTAAAAAACAAATTCGTTATAGGGGGAGGTGATTTAGCAGAGTTAAAACTTATACCCCATACTTTGAAAGGAGTTGATAGAAATGCAATCTTTCCTTGATGTAGTAGGCGAAGTATCTGGATGGATCTGGGGTATCCCCATGCTGCTCATTCTGGGCGGTGGCGGCCTTTTCCTTACCATTGCGTTAGGATTTTTCCAGTTCAAATACTTTGGGTACATTATAAAACAGACCTTCGGCAAGATCTTGAGTAAAAATGTTGAAGGCGAAGGTACCGTGACACCATTCCAGGCGGCATCCTCGGCCCTGGCCTCTACCGTCGGGGCATCCAATATAGTCGGCGTCCCCGTTGCCATAGCGTTAGGAGGCCCCGGAGCAGTATTCTGGATGTGGATCATCGCATTGTTGGGATGTGCCTCAAAATTTACCGAAGTGGTCCTTGGCTTGAAGTACCGTGAAAAGAACGAAGTGGGTGAATATGTAGGAGGGCCAATGTATTATATTGAGAAAGGTCTAAACTGGAAGCCTGTCTCAGTTTTATTCGCATTTTTCCTCATGATAGAACTGGTCCCAAGCATTATGGTTCAGGCCAATTCCGTGGCTGGTTCTGCCGTAACCATGGGCATCTCCCCGGTTATAACCGGAATCGTAGTAATGATACTTGTTGGTCTGGTAGTGGTCGGAGGTATCGGGAGGATAGGCCGGGTATGCGAAAAATTGGTGCCGTTTATGGCCTTACTGTATTTATTGGGTGCTTTTATAATCATATTAATGAACATCACTAATTTGCCCTCGGCTATTGCCCTTATTTTCACCCATGCCTTCATCCCTGCCGCGCCGGTAGGCGGTTTTGCCGGAGCCGCCATGGCTTCTGCCCTTCGATGGGGTTCTGCCCGCGGCACTTACTCCAATGAGGCCGGGATGGGAACGGCCCCCATGGCTCACTCGGCAGCCATCATCGACCATCCGGTGAGGCAGGGCTTCTGGGGCATCTTTGAGGTAATCGTGGATACCCTGATAATTTGCTCCACCACAGCCTTTTTGGTGCTGACCACGGGATTATGGACACAGGTGGAATCCTCACAGGCTGCAGGCATACCCGCTATGGCCTTTTCTTCTGTCTTCGGTCCAGCTGGGGGTACGGTGGTTACATTGTCGTTGCTGTTATTCGTTATTTCCACTATCATAGTTATAACCTTTTACGGGGAGAAACAGGCAGAATACCTCTTCGGCCTTGGGTTTTCCCATGTCATGAGATATGTCTACCTGATATCCATAGTCATCGGCGCCGTAGGTGGTATGAAATTTCTATGGCAGTTCCTGGATATTTTGCTGGCCTGTATTATCATACCCAATATGATATCGATATTGGCACTCCATAAGGATGTAGTTGAACTCAAAAATGAGTTCTTCGCCAGCCCCAATTTCTTTAAAAAGGATATTAATATTTAGCAAAATAATAAATCACCGGCGGGATTAATTCTAAAAATCCTATCGGTTTATTATTATATTTTTCCCCCGGCAATTTATGCCGGGGGGTTCAGGATTGTATGGGGTAGTTTCAATGACTTTTGCCTCTTTTTCGCCTCGCAAGATCCACCGGTTCCAGGCTCAAACGCTCGCCGCTGTAAAGGGATGCAAGGCCAACGTCGTATTTCGGTTTTCCTTGGGGGTCTTTTTTGCCGCAGATACCGCAGTTTTGACAGCGGCTCCTGTTATCTTCCGGTTCGGTATAGACACATATAACACCTTCATAGTTTCTCAAGATGACTTTCCTATCGGAATAAGATATGAGGTATTGCGGCATGAGGGGAATCTTTCCGCCGCCACCGGGCGCGTCAACCACAAAAGTGGGCACCGCAAATCCGGAAGTATGGCCTCGAAGGTGCTCAATCATCTCAATGCCTTTTCCGACGGATGTCCTGAAGTGTTCTATCCCCACGGAGAGATCACATTGATAGATATAGTATGGCCGTACCCGGATTTTCACCAGCTCCTGGACCAGTTTTTTCATTATAAACGGACAGTCATTTACACCCTTCAATAATACCGACTGGTTTCCCAGAGGTATACCGGCATCGGCCAACATCTCACAGGCTTTCTTTGATTCTTCAGTAACCTCGCTGGGATGATTGAAATGGGTGCTTATCCAAATGGGATGATATTTTTTCAGCATTTTTACAAGTTCCGGCGTTATCCTGTATGGTAGCACCACCGGTGTCCTGGTGCCTATGCGGATAATTTCTACATGGGGTATGTGTCTCAAGCTTTTGATGATATATTCCAGCATTTCATCACTTATTATAAGACCGTCACCGCCGGATATTAGCACATCCCTTACTACCGGAGTATTTTTAATATATTCAATGTCTCTATCTATCTTATCTTTCGGCATGGCGTGGTCTGTCTGGCCTGCCCAGCGCCGCCGGGTGCAGTGCCTGCAATACATGGAACACTGGTCTGTCACAAGAAATAGTACCCTATCAGGATAGCGGTGGGTTATCCCCGGCACGGGAGAATCGATGTCTTCATGGAGGGGATCAAGTATATCGCTTTCGGACCTTTTTAGCTCCAGGGATGTAGGGACCGCCTGTTTTCTTATGGGATCTTCCGGGTTTTCCGGATCCATCAGGGTGGCGTAGTACGGGGTAATGGCCATCCTCAGAGTCTTAAGGCACTCTTTGATTCCTTCCTGCTCCGGAAATGTCAAGTTTATGACTTGCTTTAACTCATCCACACCAGTAATTCGGTGAGCCATCTGCCATCTCCAATCCTTCCACTCCTCTTCAGAGACATTTTTCCATAGGGCAATTTGCCGATAGTCCCTCATAAAACCACCTCCGACCGCCTTTTTCTTTATTTTATAAAGGCCCGGAAAGTTAATCATTAGACGATTATCCAGAATTCATACAAACTTTATATACGAAACGGATGATGAGACCTGTAATAATTGATTTTATTGGCAGGGATTTCAATTATACTTGAATACAATTTTTAATAATTTTTTTTATACATAGTGTATAATAGTATAAACAGGATAAAGCATTTAGACGTGGAATATATATTTAATTAAAAAGGTGATTGGAATGATGGTATCTGATATCCTTGACCTTCCTGAGTTTAAAGAAGTGAAGATTCTGGCCGGAAATCAGAATGTTACAAATCGAATAAAATGGGTAAATATCTTGGAGATTCTGGATGAACTCAGCAGACTCCACGAGGGTGAATTTTTAATTACTACTGCTTATGGATTTGATTTTCACAATATTAACAATACATATGATTTAGTAAACTATTTATCTAACAAGCGTATTGCAGCTTTAGCATTACAAGTGGGGTTTTATGTAGACAAAATCCCTGATAAATTTATTAAAGTTTGCAATGAAAAGGGATTGCCCTTGCTTTGCCTTCCACCCTCCGTTTCTTTTAGTGAGATAACAAGGACTCTGTCAAAGAGGCTTTTTGAAGAAGAAGAAAGGCAAAGGACCAGGGCACGGATGGCCGATGAACTGGTGGAACAGATCCTGTCCGATTCTCCTCCCGGCCAGGAGTTAATAAGACAAAAGTATCATGAATTGAGTTTTGATTGGAGTACTCCCTTTGTAGTAAGCATGCTTCACGTGGAGAATGACAAAATCAATTCCCAAAGGCTCAGGGGAAATCTGGAGTTCTATTTAAATCAACAAAATTTAAAATACATTTTATCCATCACACATGGAGAGTTATTGATTTTTATCTCTTTAGGCTGTTGCGGTGATAAGTTATCTCAGGTTTTCTCGCTTATCACCGATAATCTTAAAAGATATATAGAAAATACCAGATTTTATTTTGGTATAGGAGAAGCTGTAAATAGTATATCGGAAGCAAAATTAAGTCTTATGCAGGCTCAAAAAGTGGTGGATTTTTTTAAAAGAGGTTTCTCCCCAGATAAAAATTTTATGACATATCATGACCTGGGGATCTTTAAGCTGCTGATTGAAATACCGGAAAAAGTGCTTACATCCTTTTATGACGAAATATTGGGAGAGCTCTGTGCTTATGACAACAGACACTCAGCTGAGCTTCTAAAAACCCTTGACATTTATCTTGAAAACGGAAATATCACCCATACTGCAGAAAACCTTTTTACTCACCGGCATACAATCCGTTATAGGTTAGCTAAGATAAAAGAACTCACAGGCCTGGATGTGGAAAATGGGAAGGACAGGATGACCTTATATATGGCCAATCTCATAAAAAAGCTTTTGCCATAAATTTTGACTGAAAGTCTCCTATGGGTTCCCGTCTCAAATAAAATATAAAAGTAAGGATGGTCATTATGGAAGAAAAGGTTGGGTTTAAGCTCAATGTTCCCCATGTATTTATCATCCTGGCTATCCTCGTATTCCTTGCCGCGGCGGCAACATGGGTGCTGCCGGCGGGCACTTTCGACAGGGTGGAAAATGAAGAGGGGAGGGAGGTCGTGGTCCCCGGCACTTACAAAGTTGCCGAATCATCTCCTGTTGGAGTTTTTATTTTTCTCATGTCGTTTTACGACGGCATAATCGAGGCAGCAGATGTAATATCATTTATACTGTTGGTTTCAGGTGCCTTTGCGATTGTAAGAAAAACCGGAGCACTGGATGCAGGCATTACTTCCGCTGTCCAGCACATCCGTGGCGGCGAATATTTCGCCTTGACTATCCTGATGGTACTTTTTGCCATATGCGGGGCTACTTTTGGCATGTATGAAGAAGCCTACCCCTTTGTATTTATGCTGATGCCCCTGTGTGTCCAGATGGGATTCGATGCTATGACTGGAGCTGCAGTCCTCTTCATCGGCATAAATGCAGGATTTGCCGGAGCCTTTTTCAATCCCTTTACGGTTGGTTTATCCCAGAGCCTTGCAAAACTCCCGCTATATTCCGGCATAGGTTTTAGGGTGATAACATGTATAATCCTTGTGGGGGAAGGTATATGGTTTACCCTTAGATATGCTAAAAAAATCCGGGAAAATCCAGATTTATCCATTTCCAAAGAAGCTACCGAATACTGGAAAAACAGACTGAATTCCAGCAGCCCCGAATCTAAAATGAATTTGAGGCACACAGTAGTCCTTTTAATACTCTTGGCAGCAATGATCGGCCTCATCTATGGCGTCTTAAAATATGAATGGTACATGGCGGAGATTTCGGCATTGTTCCTGTTGATGGGTATTGTTTCAGGATTTGTTGGAGGCATATCTTTAAATAAGATGGCCGAGGAAATGGAAAAGGCCGCATCGGAGATAATAGGTCCATGTATGGTGATCGGCTTTGCCAGGGCTATTATGGTGGTGCTGAATAAAGGTAATGTTACCGATACCATTCTTTATGGTATGTCAAATACGGTGAGCATCTTTGGTGGAATCGGTGCAGCAGTGCTAATGTATATCATAATATATCTGCTGGAATTCCTTATTTCTTCAGGCACAGCTAAGGCAGCCATACTGGTCCCTATCCTCACTCCTCTTTGTGACCTGGTAGGAGTCTCAAGGCAGACCATGGTACTGGCTTACCAGCTGGGCGATGGCATCCTCAACATGTGGGAGCCCACAAGTCCCGAAGTATATTCTATACTCGGTGCCGCAAAAATCAAATTTGTAGAATGGTTTAAATGGGCCCTTCCTATTACAATAATATGGACCGTGACAGGTTTCATCCTGGTAGTGGTGGCACAACTGATAAACTATGGGCCATAATCGCTGGGCTATGGCATAAAATAGCAATTAAATTAAAAGTTTGAAAGGGTTTGAAATAAATCCCCGCCTTCAAAGGCGGGGGCCTAAATTTTAATGGGGAGGTAGTCACTGTGGATGTTTCAGACATCGAGGAATTAAAAAAAGAAGCCTTCAAGATAGAAGACGAAATGGCAGGTGAAATAGAAGGAATCAGCGACTTCATATTTAACCATCCGGAGCTGGGCGGAGAAGAATTTGAATCATCAAAATTTCTGGCTAATCTTCTCTCCAATTACGGATTTGAAGTAGTCTATCCTTACCTTAATATACCTACGGCTTTCAGGGCTGAAATTGGCACACAGGATCGTCCTGCCTTTGCTTTTCTTGCCGAATATGACGCCCTCCCCGGCATGGGTGACGACGGAAGTCCCGCCCATGCCTGCGGCCACAACTGGATTTCCGCCACCTCCGTGGGAGCAGGTCTTGTCCTCGGGCGGATTAAAGAAAAACTTCCGGGCCGGATAGTAGTTTTTGGCACTCCCGCCGAGGAGACTTTGGGATACAAGGTTAATATGGTGGAAAAGGGGGCTTTTGAGACAATAGATGCGGCCTTCCAGTTGCACCTGGAAAATAACAATCTTTTAAATACATCAGCCCTGGCCATGGATGCATTGGAATTTGAATTTACCGGCAAAGCAGCCCATGCTGCATCTTTCCCCCACGAGGGTATTAACGCCCTGGATGCGGTAAATCTCACATTTGCAGGGATAAACGCCCTGAGGCAGCACGTCACCTCCGATGTTCGTATTCATGGGATCATAACCAAAGGCGGTGAGGCGCCAAATATTGTGCCCGATTATTGCGCCTGCAGGTTTTATGTCAGAGCCAACCGCCGACATTATTTAAACAAGGTAAGTGAAAGAATAATAAACTGTGCCCGGGGGGCAGCATTTATGACAGGGGCTAAACTGACGGTAAACCGCTTCGAAAACCCTTTGGATGACCTTGTAATAAACCCTGTCTTACGGAAGATAGGTGAGCAAAATCTCAGGATGGCAGGTTTCGACGACTTCAAGGAAATTGATGAATTTCCGGGTTCATCAGATATCGGCAATGTCAGCCACGTGGTACCCACCGTCTATGGCTATATAGATATCGGACCAAAGGTGGAAGTGCATGAGCGTGAATTTGTAAAATATGCCAATGGACCAGATGCAAAAATAAGGCTGCACAAAGCCGTTAAGGGTATGGTCGGCACAACTATAGATGTACTTTTACAACCCGGGCTGTTGGAAGAAATTAAAAAAGCCTTCGCCCTGTCCGTTAAAAAAAGTTAGGATGATTGTGATATAATAAATATAAATTCTTTTATGGTTTGAGGGAGGCGACATTTTTGAGTATAAGATATAACTTATACATCACCTTCCCTTCTATTCATGATGTCCTTGCCATGGAGAAGGCTTTGAAAAGTGTCAGAGATACCAGCATACGGTTTGAAATTGTACCGACGCCCCAATCATTAACAAAAAGCTGCAGTTCCTGCATAAAAACCGATGAACAAAATAAAGGGGCAATCCTGGAGATTGCCCGCAAAACACATATCCCTGTGACAGGTGTTTATTTAATGGAAGATAAGTTCAGTTAAGCTGCACACAGGTATTATATTTTTCCCGCATCTCTTCCCGGCGGCATGCATTATATACATAGTCGGCCAGGTCCAGCACCCTCATGGTATAGCCGTACTCGTTGTCGTACCAGGCCAGAACTTTAACTATCATGTCATCGATGACCATGGTAGAAATTCCGTCTATAATGGATGAATGAGGATTTTTGAGAAAGTCGGTGGAAACCAGGGGTTCCTCCGTATAGTCAAGGATTCCCTTTAATCTTCCCCGGCTGGCCTCCTTGAACATGTTATTTACCTCTTCTTTAGAAGTAGGCCTCTCCACATTGGCCACGAAGTCTATGATGGATACCGCCGGGGTGGGGACTCTGAAGGCGCATCCGTTGAGCTTTCCAGAAAGGTGGGGCATCACCTGTCCTATGGCCTTTGCCGCTCCGGTGGTAGTGGGTATGATGGACATGGCGGCCCCCCTGGCCCGCCTCAAATCTTTATGGGGTTTATCCATCAGCTGCTGGTCGGCGGTGTAGGCATGGACGGTGGTCAGGGAACCGTTTATAATCCTGAGGTTTTCATCCAGCACCCTTACCACCGGTGCGAGACAGTTAGTGGTGCAGGATGCCGCCGAGATTATGTAATCTCTCTCTGGTACAAAATCACCTTCATTGACACCCATCACAAGGGTCTTATCGGCTTCTTCCGCCGGTGCCGTTATGATCACCCTCTTTGCTCCGGCTTTTATATGCTTTATTGCATCGGCTTTTTTCTTCAATTTTCCTGTAGATTCTATAACTATGTCGACCCCCAGCTCTGCCCAGGGCATATTCTCGGGATTTTTTTCCGAGAAAAACGGGATGGGTTTGCCATTTATGATAATGGTATCGTCCGAGGCATCCACACTGCCCGGAAAAATACCGTATACCGAGTCATATTTGAAAAGATGCGCATGAGCCCTTGGCCCGCTGGTGCTGTTAATGGCCACTACATCCATGTCATTTTTCCTGTTTTCCAGCCAGATTCTGAGAGCGTTCTTACCTATCCTGCCAAATCCATTGATAGCGACTTTTAATTTCATAAAAGTTCTCCTCCCCGATAAATTGTTACGGTATGTATTATAGCACATTATATTGAATTATGCTATACTAATTACTTATTTTTAACATAATATATATCTCTTTTTTAAATTTTATCAAAAAATCAATTGTGGTGTAAAAATGGAACTTTTTTTGTTTTTTTTCGTCTATATAAGTGAGACAAACTTTCCAGAAGTTTTCAGCTCCGAGGGGAAGGATTTGCGGTTTAAGTTGCGAATAGTATAATAGTCCGGGGGATCTCAAAAAGGAGGGATAATAAAATACGGGCTTACACCGCCTATCATCGTTGCCGCTGTCGCTGCTTGAACTATAAAATATAATAACGCTACCACATATGGAGGGAAATACATGTTACATAAAAAGAAGTTTTTGTGCCCCTGGAAAAGCAGGTTTTTACCTATTTTCCTGGCAGTTTTGATTATGCTGGGTAGTTTCCCGGTTTTCGCCCAGGAAATATCTCTCTATGAGGAATCTCAAAACTTTCCTGTAACAAGGGGAGTGACTTACGAGGGTAAAACCCTTTTTACATCCCTGGGATGGCAAAAGATTCACATTCTGAAAGTGGACCTCTCTTCGGAAAATATTGACATTGATTCTCTTCTGCCGGGAAAGGGCCTCTCGCAAAGGGAAGCTCTCAGCAAGATGGTGCAGGAGAACAATGCCGTAGCGGGTATAAATGGCGATTTCTTTATCATGGCCACACCTTCCGCTCCCATAGGAGCCCAGGTGAAAGACGGCAGGCTGGTATCATCGCCTTCCAACCGCAAGGACATGGCAGCTTTTGGGCTAACCATGGATAAATTGCCTGAGATTCTCCGGATGGAGTTTTCGGGAAAAGTTGAAGCTCCCGATGGAACCACCTTCGATATCGGAGGAATCAACAAAATTGGAGATGGTTACGGTAAAATACATATATATACCCCGGATTTCGGAACCGTAACTCCCGCAGTTTCCAATACTGTTTCTGATCTCACTTTCGCCATTGTAAGAAACAACAGGATAGTAAATATTATAGACGGAAAAACCGCCGATATCCCTGAAGACGGTCTGGTGCTGGCTGCCGGGGGAGACGGGGCCAACTTCCTTAAAAGCCGTTTTAGCACTGGAGACACCATAAAGCTGCACCTCAATATGACTCCGGATATTTCAAACTTAAAGATGGCCCTGGGCGGCGGCGCGGTTCTGGTGGAAAACGGAGCGGTTCCTGCCAGTTTTTCCCATGATATTCCCGGCAGTAATCCCCGGACCGCTGTCGGATTTTCTGCCGACAAAAAGACTATGTTTCTGGTGGTGGTAGACGGTCGCCAGGCCGAAAGCCGCGGTATGACCCAGAAGGAAATGGCGGAACTCATGGTGAAGCTCGGGGCTTCTTTTGCCCTGAATCTTGACGGGGGCGGCTCCTCCACCATGGTGGTGCGCCCTCTGGGAGAAAAGCAGCCTCAGGTGATAAATAGCGTTTCAGGTGGAGTGCAAAGGTTAATAACCAACGGCATAGGCATCTTTTCCAGAGCATCCGCCGGAAATGTCTATGGTCTCAAGATAGTGGCCGATTCCTTTAACATCCCCAGAGGGGGGCACCGGACCTTCGAAATGCGGGCCTACGATAAAAATTACAACCCTCTGGATATAGACGTAAGCAGCGTGAAGTGGAGCGTCTCCAACAACCTCGGCACCTTCAAAAATAATGTGTTTTTCGCCGTAAAATCCGGTTACGGCCAGGTGACGGCCACCCTGGGGAGCATTAAGGCCACCCAGGAGATAAAGGTGCTCTCCGACGGGGCCGCGCTTTCGGTGAGTCCCGGAAAAGTTCAGATAAATAATGGGGCAAAAAAGGCCTTTGATGTCACCATAATCGATAAGGAAGGATATAAGGCGCCTGTGGAACCCTTTGATGTAAAATGGGAAGTAATGGGCAATATCGGAAGCTTTAACAATGGAGAATTTGTAGCCGGTGAAAACCCTGGAAGCGGCGCCATCATCGCCGGTTTTTCAGGTTTAAAAGCCGGAGCTCTGGTACTGGTGGGCATGGGCGAAAAGATTCTGGATGACTTTGAAAAACCCGATGGCAGGGAATTTTCTTCATATCCATCCACTACAGGGGGGGCCTTCTCCATCGTGACACAGCCGGAACCGGTAAATAGCGGCACATCTTCCGGAAAACTTGCCTATGAATTCCCGGTCGGGAATAGCACCAGGGCAGCTTATGTAAACTTTGGCAGCAATGGTCTTCCCCTACCTGTGGGAACCGTCAAGCTCTCGCTTATGGTCTACGGCCAGGCCCGCGGTCACTGGCTCCGGGGTACGGTGACAGATGCTGATGGAAACGAATACAATATTGATTTTTCAAAGGATGTAAACTGGCAGGGGTGGAAGAAGGTGGAAGCTGAGCTTCCCGATGGCAAGCAGCCCTTCAGCTTGAAACGCATATACCTGGTGGAAATAGATCCCAGCGACAGTGATTCCGGAGCCATATATCTGGATAATCTTGCGGCAGCGGTGGCCGGAAAATACGATAGCTCGCTCCTACCGCCGCCATCTCCATGGTTTGATACGGCAAACACTTCTTCAAAAACCGGAAATATTGTCATAGGCGCTTTTGGGAGTTTAGCCATGGATTCCAGCCCTGAAAGCCAGAAAATGGCGAGTCTTATAGCGTCTTTAACAAATCAATACAGACCTAAAATGAATTTAATAGCAGGCCAGACATCTATAAACAGCAAAATATCATCCAACAGTCCGCTGGCAGCTTTCATAAAAAATATGAAAACTGCAGGTACGGGTTATAAAACTTTAGCGGATAATGAAGCCTTCTTCATCTTCCTGGATTCCTCCAGAGGAAGTCTGAGGCTTACGGATTACAACCAGTGGATAAAGCTCAGGCAGGATTTGAATGCACTACCGATATCCAAAACAGTATTCATAGCCATAGATAGAGCGCCCGAAACTTTTTCAGATTCCCTGGAAGGCAACCTGCTGAAAAAAATACTTTCAGACTATGTAAAAAATAAAAACCTCAACATCTGGATGCTTTACGGCGGGGCCGAACGTTTCGGTGCCAGAATGGAAAACGGTGTGCATTATGTTTCACTGCCCGGAACCAATGCAAAAGAACCGTCTGTGACCATTTTCAACATTGGAAGGGGCCAGGTATACTACAAGGTAGTGCCGGTAGTAGAAAAAATAGTATCCGAAACCCCGGCCGTAAAAAGGGTCTTGCTGCCGATCTGAAGATATATGGTATATCTCCTGGAGGACAGAAGGTCCTTCTATCTTACCCCTATGCCGTAGAATGGAAGCTTTCCAGCAGCAAACTGGGCACTTTTGATTCGAGGGAACTTGTATTCAAGGCAGCCAGCACCGGCACTCTGAACTTCACCGTCAAAACTGCGGGAATTTCCTCCGCATTCAACCTGACTGTGGTGGATATGACTGTAAAAGTCAACGGCAAGGAGATTTCCTTCCCGGACCAGCAGCCTTATCTCAATAAAGACGGGCGCACCATGGTGCCGGTAAGGTTTATATCCGAAAGCCTGGGGGCGAAAGTCAGCTGGGATGAAAAGACAAAGACAGTAACTATAACGGGCAAAGACAGAGCAGGTGAAAGCAGAACCGTTAAATTGAAGATCGGAGAAAACAAGGCCGTTATAAACGGCAAGGCAGTAACCTTCGACACAAGAGCCGAGTTCAAAAACGGCAGGACCATGGTGCCCCTGAGGTTCGTGAGCGAAGTCCTGGGCGCAAAGGTAACATGGGACCAAAATACAAAGACCGTCGATATCAATGAATAATTTTCCATTTAAAATTGGCGGGCCATTTCTGCCCGCCAATCTTTTTCCCTCGCGCTAGCTTTTTACAATTCCACTAGCTCATAATCCCCGCTGCCCATGCCCAGCTTCTCACCGTATTCGAGCTGGATGAGTCCGTTGGTCTTAGGGTGAACGGCTTTGAATTTATCCTCTCCAGGCGCAAGGCCGCTGTTTGCGTCACCCAGGGCGCTGGCGGCAAGCCCCGCCTGGCTGTTTACCAAATCAAAACTGGCTTTATCAATGGCGACAGGGTCGAAGGATGCCAGTATGCCTACATCAGGCACCAGCGGGGCATCACTCCAGGGAGTGCAGTCGCACAGGGGTGTTATGTTCATTACAAAGTTTATAAAGGCTATCTTGTTTTCTTTCTTGGTCTTGTAAGCCCCATAAGCATATTCCGTCATACGTTCGGTAAAGGCATCCATGTCGGTTTCCCACTGGGGTTTTATGACCCGATAATAGCACATGGATATGCACTCACCGCAGCCTATACATTTCTCGGGGTCTATGTAGGCGACTCCATCCACCATAGATATGGCCTGTTCGGGGCAATTTCTTAAGCACGACTGGCATGCCCGGCAATTTTCTCCTACCACAGGTTTTAACGTTGAATGCTGCTGCTGTTTTCCGGCGGCCGGTGCGCAGCCCATGGCAAGATTTTTTATAGCGCCGCCGAATCCTGCCACTTCATGGGCTTTAAAGTGGGACATGACTATCATGGCATCGGCATAATATATGTTGGATGATATCTTCACACTCTCAAAATGCTTTTTGCGGATCTCCACTTCCATGGAGTCCTTGCTCACAATACCGTCGGCGATAACCAGAGGGGCATTTACCACCGCATAGGCGAATCCGTTTTCAATGGCCGTTACCAGATGGTCCACGGCATTGCTACGGGCCCCCTTATAAAGAGTGTTAGAATCCGTCAGGAAGGGTTTTCCTCCGCAGCTTTTAATCTTATCCACCACCTGCCTCACATAGATGGGATTTATGTATGCGTTGTTGCCCTTTTCCCCGAAATGTATCTTTACGGCCACAAGATCATCTTTTGAAATGGCGTTTTTGAATCCCGCCGCATCAAACAACCTTCCCACTTTATTTATAATATTTTCGGACCTCCTTTTGGCCCGCATGTTATAAAAATAGACTTTTGATTTCATGCCTCATCCTCCTGTTCCATAATTTTCATATCGAGTTTAGAACAAAAAGTCAGCGGAGGTGAAAATAGCGCTCTCCTACCGCTTACCTTTTACCAGCTAACTATCATTATATATAAAAATGCCAATAAGTAAAGATTTTGATTCAAGGGTAGAAATGCAACTTTTTACACTCGATTTTTATATCAAAACAAAAAAGCTCATGATCAAGCATGAGCCCTTTTAAGCAACCTTTTCGCCATTTCCGCATGGAGGGTCACCGCCAGGGAAAGCCCCCTTTCGTCAAAATCGAAACGGCTGCTGTGGTGGTCTGCCGCTATGGGAGTTATGACCTGATAATAAAGAGCCTTACCTCCCCTGGTCTGGACTCTTTCCATGAAATACGTGGCATCTTCGCTGCCACCCACAGAACCTTTATCTACAATATGTTCAACTCCTATTTCCCGGCCGATACTTTTTATCATAGATGCCAGTTCCTCGTCGCCTTCGGCGCTCATGGCACCTCCTGCCTCGTTTACCGTATAATCCAGGTCATACATGGCGGCACCGGCCTCTATTATTTTTAATGCTTTCTTCTTCATATAATCGTTCAGCGCCGTGGTGGCCCCCCGGGTTTCCAGCTTGATGACAGCCCTATCGGGAATCACATTCCTCCCGGTGCCTGCCTGCAGAACCCCAACATTTACCCTGGTGGCGCCATCGCTGTGGGGAGCTATGGCATGGAGGTTAAGAGCAACGGTGGCCGCCGCCAGCAATGCATTTTTCCCCTCCTGGGGTGTGGCTCCGGCATGGGAGGCTCTGCCGCGGTATTCCACATCCAGTTTCGATGTAGCGAGAAATCCGCCGGTCCTGGCTGCGATTCCTATATCGCCGGAATTTCCAAAACCTATGTGCAGTGCCAGGAAATAATCGGCATCATCTACCACTCCCGCCTCCACCATAGCTCTGGCGCCTCTTACTCCCTCCTCGGCGGGTTGAAAGATGAGCTTAACCCTCCCGGTAAACTCGGGTTTCAGTCGGGTGAGCACTTCCGCCAGGCCCAATCCTATGGCTGCATGGCCGTCATGGCCGCAGGCATGCATCACGCCGGGATGTGTGGAAGAAAACCCCTCTTTATATGGTTTATGATTATAATCCTTTGCCTCATCCACTTCCACCGCATCGATGTCGAACCGGTAAGCCAGGACCGGCCCCGGCCGGCCGGTATCCATGATTCCCACGACCCCCGTCAAGCCATCCATTCTCTTTAGTATCTCCGGGTCAGCACCTTCTTTTACGGCGCGTTCCACATTGTTTGCGATATCCTCATCATGGGGCCTGCCCATGACCGCCTCTTTTTTGACAACTTCATGCCCAAGCTTCACTTCATACCCTAGCTTCATCAAAATCGCCGCTATTTTGCCGGAAGTCCGGAACTCCAGCCAGCCCGGCTCCGGGTATCTGTGGAAATCCCGGCGGTACTCTATGATTTTATCTTCAATGGAACTGACTATGGTTTTATTCTCCATGTTTTTCCTCCTGTTCGGACAAGAGCCCCAGCGCCGCTATGCCGAAGGTTTTGATACCGACGGATATACAACCTTCATCAAATATAACCCTGCTGTTGTGGAGAGGAATAAAACCAACATCTTCCGAGGAAACCGGAAGGGATGAGCCGAGTTTGATATATACCGAAGGTACCTTTTGAGAAACAAACGAAAAATCTTCTCCCCCGGCATCCAGAGGTATTTCTTTTATAGCGCCTTCACCTAAGCTTTTCTTTATAAGATCTTCCACTTTCTTTGTCAACGCTTCATCATTGATGGTCATGGGATAGCCGTTAATATAATCCATTTCAAACCTGGCCCCCACCGATGCTGCAGCTCCCTCGCCCGCCTGCCGGATAAGCTCGGGAATCTTATCATCATAGCCCGGGGACATGATTCTTACAGTGCCTTCCATCTCCACCTTATCGCAAATTACATTGTAGCGATCCCCGCCCTGGATCCTTCCTATTGTGATAACGACACTGTCCCTGGGGTTTATCCGCCTGGAAATTATGGTCTGAAGGCTTGATATCACCTGGGCGGAGGCCACTATGGCATCAACCCCCTGATGGGGCGCCGAAGCATGACCCGATTTCCCCAGAACCCTAAGGAATATCCTGTCAGATCGGGCAGAAACGGGACCGGTTTTAAAACCCAGCTGCCCCACTTGAAGGTCCGGCCATACGTGCAGGGCTACGGCAAAATCTACTTTCGGATTTTCCAGGACCCCATCTTCAATCATCTTTTTGGCGCCGCCGGTGGGACTGCACTCTTCGGCAGGCTGAAACATGAATTTGATGTTGCCATAAATGCGGTCCCTGTATAGTGACAGTACCCGGGCGGCTCCTAGAAGCACCGAGGTATGGATATCATGGCCGCAGGCGTGCATCTTTCCCGGGACCTTTGAGGCAAAGGGGAGCCCTGTTTCCTCCTGAATGGGCAGGGCATCCATGTCGGCCCGAAGGAGCAGGGTCTTGCCGGGTTTTGCCCCGGCAAGAAGCCCTACAACCCCTGTGCCGCCCACGCCTCTTGCCACTTTTATGCCATAGGATTCAAGCTTTCTTGCTACCAGCTCTGAAGTTTGATACTCTTCATAACCCAGCTCGGGATTTTGATGGATTGTCCTTCTTATTTTAATTATATCGTCAATTATTTCATTGATTTTCCCGGAAATTTCTTTATCCAATTGCTTTGAATCCAACACTTTATATCCTCCAGTATAAGACATTTTTAATTGGTTAATTGCTATTCTTTGTATAAAATCTTACATATATATTCCCGCACCCGGACCTAAAGGTAACTTTAATGCCATCCATACGAACAACTGCAAAATCCAGACCACCAGGAATATCAGGGAATAAGGAATCATCAGAGAAATAATGGTTCCAACACCGGCATTTTCATCATACTGTTGAGCCATCCCCAATACAATGGGGAAATAAGGGAACAACGGAGAAATCGGATTCGTGGAGGAATCACCAATTCTGTATATTGCCTGAGTAAACGATGGGGAATATCCTAGCAACATCATCATCGGCACGAAAATGGGAGCAAGCACTGACCACTTAGCAGAACCGCTGCCGATGAAAAGATTTATGATGGTTGACAGCAGGATCAACCCAAGAATCAGAGGAATGCCGGTAAATCCTATACTCTTAAGAAAATCGGCACCCTTTACAGCTAAAATGACGCCTATATTGCTCCAGTCAAAATATGCCACAAACTGCCCTATGACAAATACCAGGACGATATAACCGGACATGGTCTTCATGGCTTCCGCCATGTGTTTTGGTACATCATCGGCTTTCTTTATAGTCCCCACGGTCTTTCCATAGGCCACGGCAATGGTTATGAAGAAAAGCATCAAAATGGGGATGATACCGGACAGGAAAGGTGAAGGTATCAAGCCACCGGTTTTGGGATCGCGAAGAATTGCTCCCTGCGGTATAACAAAAATGCCGAGGATTATCAAAAACGCCAGTGCTGCAAGTCCTGCATTTCTTAACCCCTTGTTTTCCAGAGGTGTCAGGTCATTATTTTGCAAAACTTTAGCCTTGCCTTTGTAATCTCCCAACCGCGGAGCAATGATTCTATCGGTAATCCATGCTCCCACAATTGTAAATATTACTGTAGATGCCATCATAAAATACCAGTTTATCGAAGGATTGACCTGCATGTTCGGGTCGAGAATCTTTACGGCCTCCTGAGTTATGCCGGCCAGCAGAGCGTCAGTACCCACGATAATGAGGTTTGCGGAAAACCCGGCACAGGCGGCGGCATACCCAGCCACCAGACCCACCAGCGGATTCTTGCCTAAAGATAGGTAAACACTGGCCGCCAGAGCCGGAATAATGACCACCGAAGCATCGGATGCTATGTTGCCATTAATACCCACAAACATGACAGCCATACTGATAGCCCAAAGCGGGGCTCCATACATGGTCTTTCTCATGAATGCCGAAAGAAGGCCAACCTGTTCTGCCAGACCTATACCCATGAGCATGGCCAGCACCAGCCCTAACGGAGCAAAACCGGTGAAATTTTTAAGGGCGCTCTGGAGCATCCAGCGGATACCTTCAGCACTCAGGAGGCTTTTGGCTTCAACCACTTTTTGAGTGCCAGGGTTTACCACCGATACCTTCGCTGAAGCAAGTACCGCGGAAATAATCATAAGTGCGATGGTAATATAGACAAAAAGAATAAAGGGATGCGGCAGTTTGTTACCAACCCGCTCTATCCAGTCGAGAACTTTCTCAAAACCTCCTTTCTTTACAGCAGTGGATTTGTTTTTTTCCAGCATACAATAACCCTCCTTTTAGGTCATTTTTCGGTCATATGACCTTTTATTTTGACTAAATATATTCTATAAAAAATTTAAAATTCCTTCTTTCATGTCAGGTTTTATATAAAAAAAGTGGGGAGTTCCCACTTTTTTCTTAGATTTTATATCAAAACTTTATATATCAATCTGGGCCGCCCTTTGTCATACAGAGCCCTGTTCCCCACAATTCTCGCAGCTCCCTTTTTTTCCATTTGAGATAGAATCCTGCGGGCACTTCGTTCACTTAAATTCATTGCAGCTCCCAGTTCCTGGGGAGTTATCCCGGTTTTATTGATATGGCGGAGAGCAGATTTAATCTTTCGTAAGTTTAAAATGCTCATGTTAAGCTTTTTTGCCAGGTCTTCCAGGTCCATGTCAAGCTCCCCGGAACACGAGGAAGTCTCTGATCGCATGGGACCTATAACTTTTCCTTCTTCCGCAATCAAAAAGCAGCAATTGCCGCCTTCACGGGCCGAAAGGGAAAGGGCCGTCCTGGCATTACTTTCCGCTATTCTGGCCGTGCGACCAAATCCTATACCCACCGTGACCCGCAGGGGAGAATTGGCTCTGATACTTTTTAAAAGCGGCGATCCCGAAAAAAGATTTGTGGATTCCTCGAGGCTTCCCCTTGTAGTAACCAGCATAAACTCAGTATCACCGGTCTTTACTATAGAAGCCTGGTTTTGCTCGCTGTAATCCAGCAGAATCTGCTGCAGGTCCAGCATGAGCCGCTGAACCTGATAGTTTGACCGTTCATGAAGCATCTCATTTACATCTTCAGCCCGGACAAGAATTAGGGCCATCTGGGTTTCCTTTAATCTGGCGCTTTCTCCATATAACAGCGCCTTTTCAAGAGCTTGCCTTATTATGGACCGGGTAGGATATATACGGTATGTTAAAATCCCCAGTCTGCTCAACTCTTCATAAGGTTTTTGAAGGCATGTTACCGCAGCCTTTGTTTTTTTCGATTTCCATAGTTTCACGTGGTAATCTATGATTTCGTCATAGGGAAGATAACGGTCATAATCGATGGTGTTTACTTCACATAGCGGCAGCTTCAGCTCTTTATAAGTTTCCTCTATGTGAGCTTTACTTATAGTATCGAAGCTCAAAGCCGACACGTCTACTTTATCGCGGTATAAGTCAAAAAGCACTCTGTACAGGCAGGTGCCGTTTCTCGGGATATATACCATGGGAATATCGGGATTTTCCCGGGTTTTTACCCAAAAATAAGGAGCCTGGCCGCTGAACAGTAACGTATCCAGATCCCGATAAAAACTTTTCAGACTTTCCAATTCCTCATAGCTCTCATAAACCTTTTCAATAATGGTGAATTCACCATCATACTCTTCTGCCACAGATCTTATGAGCTCGATGGAATCTTTCGGACCGATGACACCCATTCGTATGCTCAAGCTTTTCGACCCCCGGATAAAATATGGCTATTTAATCACATCAAAAGTATATTGCGTTATAGACCTCATAAAAGCCCTTTTATCTTCTCAATGGTTTCCTTAATGGACAGAAACAGCGGTTTTTTTTCAACGCCCAGCAGGGTTATATCCTCGTTATCCATGATGGGTATAAGGATTTTTTTAGCGCTGCAGGATGTTATGGCTTCGGCGATTTTCGGAGTTATTTCTCCCATCATGGAATTAGGTATGACAATCCCCAGGGAACCCACCACCACATCTACCTTTTTTATGCTGTAGACAATGGCGCTTTCCCCGGTGGCTCCCCTGTTGGCCTTTTCCTTCATCATGTTTGTGGTGGCGGCAGAATTGGTACCCAGGGCATATATCCTTACATCCGGCGGCAGGTCCTGCCTCAAAAGGGCGATAAGCTGGCTGCCGATGCCTCCCCCCATGCCGTCTACTACTGCCACTATCATCTTTTATCTTTCCTGTTTTCCAGAATTACCTTGTGGTCCAGGAGCTTAACCTCTTTTATCACCGCATCCACTATTTTTTGCTCGCCCAGGAGGTCATACATGAACACCCTACCATCCTGGGGCTCAATGTAAATCACGTTTTCCATTACCGGCTTTTCTTTGCCGTCTTCAAGAAGAAAAACTTTAGACTCGCACATATCCCTCACTCCTGCTTATTGTTTTTCCCTTAATACTATTTTGTATCATTTGGCCAATATTGTCTAGATGTATTTTTTAGCTTCCAGCAGATAACCGCTTGCTGCATTAAGCGAGTCCGCTGCCTTTGATATCATCTCCGAAACCTTTGCCTTTCCGAGTTTTTCGGATTTGTCGGCCCATTCTCTAAAATTCTCCTCATGGGATTTATTGTGCTCTATCCAATGAGCCAGAAGAATGCGCAGGGTTTCTATTTCCTTATCCTGCCGAGGATCGCTTGCAGATGGGTGATTATGATCACACATAGTTCAAACCTCCTTTTCAAACTATAGATTGATTCTGGGGTAAAAACTTGTCGATAGTGGTTCGTGACGGCCAAAGGCACCATAGAGTGAAGCCAAAGATGTTCTTAAGCTCGATACAAGCGGAGCAGGGGCGGCATGCCAGGATTTATATTGCGCTTGCGCTGGGGAATAAGCTCATATCGGTATGGGGCAAAAAGCATGCGCTGACGAATTCCTCCATATATGCCGGATCTGCGCTGAGTTCAATATATGTCATCAAATCGGCGATCTGGCCGGCTTTTTGTCGGGCTTTATCGCTGATGAGGCACAGGTATGCCCCAGTAAGTGAGCTGTTTCCGATAAACTCGAACTTACCCCGGTCTATATCGGGTAGCAAACCTATTTTTATGGCGCTTTCAATATCGAGATTCTGGCCTATTCCTCCGGCAATTATTACCTTTTTAATATCTCCCCCGTCAAGGCCTACACTGTTGAGTAGTGTCTTTATTCCGGAGTAAACGGCACCTTTTGCCCTCAAGAAATTGTCTATATCAATCTCATTTATTACTATATCCCTTCCATGAGCGGTGCCTTCTGCGGGCACCAGCAAATATTCCCAGCATCCGGCAGTATGGTTGAACCTTATTCTTCGGTTTCGGGTAATTTGCCTTATTTTACCCTTCCCATCTATAATCCCGGATAGAAACATCCCGGCGATAAGGTCTATGATACCGGAACCACAAATACCTCTGGGCCTGGTGTTTCCTATGGTTTTAATGCTGGGAATGAAGGTTTTGGTGTCAATCCTGACCTCCTCAATGGCACCCGGCGCAGCCCTCATGCCGCAACTGATATCTCCTCCTTCGAAGGCCGGACCTGCGGAACAGGCACATGCCACCATCCATTCCCTATTGCCCAGCACCAGTTCTCCGTTGGTGCCCAGGTCCATGAACAGGGTAATTTCATCGCTATTCCAGAAACCTGATGCCAGAACGCCGGAAACTATATCTCCACCCACATAGCTTGCCACATTGGGGAGCATATAAACCGGGGCATTGGGATTTATGTGGAGGGCTATGTCTTTTGCTTTAATCACCGGAAAATTCCTGAAGGCCGAGATATAGGGCTCAAGCCTTATGTTCTCTGCAGGTATACCGAGGAAAAGATGGGCCATAGTAGTATTGCCGGCAAAGACCGAACATACTATGTCTTCGGGATTGCAACCCCGTTTATCCACCATCTGTTTTATCAATTTGTTGACGGTGTCGTGAACTATGGCCCTGTGTAATTTTTCAAGGCCATCAGGCTTTGTGGAATAAATTATTCTGCTTATGACATCCCCTCCGTACTGCATCTGCAGGTTGCCGCAGCTGGCCGATGCCTCTATCTCGCCAGTGGAGAGACCTACCAGGCAAGACGCCACTGTGGTGGTGCCTATATCCACACAGAGGCCGTATATTTTTTTGCTCTTTTGGGTCGTTATGTCCAGAATTTCATATGCCTTTTCATCTTTATGGAGCACAAGGCTCACATCAAAACCGGCTTCCCGGATTACCCGGGGCATCTTTCTGAACACTTCCACGGAGCACGACAGCTCCCCGGGCTTTACCATGAGTTTTAACTCTCTCAAGATCCTCTCAAAGTCCGGAATATTGTCATCCAGAGAAGGTTTGTTGAGTTTGACCCTGATTATGTCGAAGCTGTTTTGAATCTTTATTCCTAATTTTTCCAGTATCTTAATAGTCCTGTTCACCCTGGCCTGTTTGCCGAAATCGGATGTGATGTCTTCCACTATTATATCATTTATGGTATCGGTTTGCATCAGTTCCACCGTCATGTCGCCTTCTACCTCTGTAAGGCAGGCAAGCCTTATTCCCTGTTTTAATTCTTTCTGAGTGAGAAGGTGGGAAGGCTGATACCGGTTTTCTCCGCCGAGCACTTTTACCCTGCATTTACCACACTGGCCTTTACCGCCACATGGTGCATCTATAAATACTCCGGCTTTACGCGCCGCATCCATGAGGCTGGTACCCTTTTCCACTTCCACAGTCTTTCCCAGGGGTTTAAAACAAACCGAATATGTCTGCATCGTAACCCCACCATAATTATATTTTACAAGCCACTTTTTTCAAGTGGCTTGCGGAAAATTTAATTCAAAGCTTTGGTGATCTAAGCTCTTATTTTATAAACTTTTTTCATATGCACTACTGTCCATTAATTTTTCCAATTCTTTAACATCATCTATTTTTACCTTTATCATCCAGCCCTTTTCGTAGGGGGATTCGTTAACAAGCTCGGGGCTGTCGCTTAAATCGTTATTTACTTCTATGACTTCGCCGCTCACCGGTGCATACAGGTCTGAAGCCACCTTGGCGGATTCAATGCTCCCGAAGACTTCGCCCTGTTTTATTTTCTTTCCCGTATCCGGCAAATCCACATAGAGGATTTCTCCCAGCTGGTCCTGGGCGTGGTCGGTTATGCCGATGATGGCGATATCTTCTTCAACCCTTGCCCAGGTATGTTCGGGATGATATTTGATATTAGATGGAAATTCCATGTTCTCCCTCCTATCGTATTCTTAATTCGATTTTAAGGAAATTGGCAGAGCCAATTTCTACTATTCCCACTTCCAACCTCCGGCTTCCCACTTCCGCTACAGCATCGGGTCCATGGTCAAAGCTGGATGGCCGACTTTTGTCAAAAATTCAACCACAGTATCCGGATCGGTGCCGACAGTCTCATCGGCTATCATGTCGTAGAAGTTATCTATGCCTATTTCTTTTGCTCTTTGCTCCAGCTTTTCCTTCAGAGCCTCTTTTAATTCTTTGGGCATCCAGACTACCCTGGCAAGGCCGCCATCGGCATACAGGAACTTTTTGCTGGTTATAAACTGCCGGCCATGGCCCATAAATCCCGGTGTTTGTATGCCTCCTCCCGTGGTGGAGGCCAGCTCTCCGAAGGTCATGCCAAGAGGCGTCATTCCGGCGTACTCTCTGTTGGCTATGATAACTCCGTTGGCTTCGGGCATAATGCCACAGATACATTCAAAGCAGCCACAGGATGTCATGGGGTCTTCCATAATGGTATAAATATTGACTCTGGTGGTGGCCCCGTGGGAAAGTTCCGATACGGCCTTGTTTATGGAATCCCAGCTGCCCTTTACATCATCATTACACTCACCCTTCACAATGGGCTGGCAGGGGCCGGTGGGATTCAGTTCCTTGGTGGCTTTGGCGTCCAGCCAGCTCACAGCACCGCAAAGCCCCAGCCTTTCAGGAGTTACAATGCACACATGGGCCGGTGCAAAGGATTGGCACAGCAGGCAGGAGTAAAAGGTATCTACACTCTCATCGGTAAGTCCTGCGAGCCTGGCATCCCTCGCCTCATATCTGGGCCTTGCGATTTCATCCAGAAGCTTTTCTACCTTTTCTTTATCGGTTATCAATGTAACCTGAACTTTATCCACTATGCTGCCGAATTCATCCAGCATCTTGGCATAGAGAACTTCACCGATATGCTTCAGCCTGAAACCTGCCTCATAGGTGGATTTACTGATCCTGATCCATGCGATGTCTCTCTGGCCCAGATGCATAACTCCCTCGGTATAATTGGCAAAATAATGTATTCTTCTTTCCATGACGGGTTCAAAGTCTTGCTGCATGCCTTTCCCGGCCACTTCCACCAGTATCCCCAGGGGAAGCCTGCCACCTTTTGGCTCGAGGGTATCCAGGTCCGGACCAATAACTTCAATCTTATGGTCTTCAATTTCTGATAGGTCCTTCATCTTTACGAGTTCCCAGGCAGTGGTCCTTCCCCCGCCAGATTCGGCGAACATGTCGTCTTTTCTAACCCTCTCACCTTCAAAAGCCGCCGCAAATCCTACGGGAATAGGTATTTCTGTTATTTTTATTTTTATTCCCCGGCCTTCCAGTGACGTCGCAACCATTTTATCGTATTCTTTCTGAACTATGAGGTTTCCGGGCACTTCCTGGACATCCTGGTCAGTTATTACAGGGAATCCCAGGGCTATGGCTCCGGCTCCGGCAGATACCACAAGCTCGCTCAAGGGACCCAGGGCGTTTACAAAGGCGGGCACCCTTTCTTTTGTATATTTCAGAAGTTCAGCAAGATTTCCGGGCTGCACATTGCCGAAAATGAGGCCGGCCCTTATGGCCACCGTCACCACATGGATGACCGAAGTAACATCATATCCAAGAGGTATAACCCGTAGCTCAAGGCCCATCTTCACTTTAGCTTTTATGGCCTGGTCTATGACCTTGCCTACCAGGAAAACCAGAAGGCCCTTGGTCTGATAGCCTTTTATGACTTTTGCAGCTTCTTCCTCGGTTGGTGCTTCGCCTATAACCACCGCCACGCCGGGAATATCTCCCGTCACCAGAGGAACCCCCAGGGAACGGATCACCGTATCCGGTATAAACCCGCTGCAGGGTTCGGCATAAGGGGTTTTGCCTCCTGCATATTTGCAGGCCTCTATAACCTCCGCTGCCACAGCGGTTGCAAGGCCGGCATTCAGAGCTTTTTCCAGGTTCTGCTCCTTCACTATGAGGCTCTCTATCACCGGGATGACACCCTTTAAATCCCCCAGGGTGTTTATTTTTTTGCCGGTGGCTCCATATATGGTGGGCAGGCTGTAAGCAGTGCCGGGAAAAGCTACCTTTTCATTTTCTCCCAGTTCCACTACGGTCTTTTCCACAACAGATTTGCAGGCCGCCAGAGCCTGTTCGGACCCCGTGAATATAATGTCGAATAAGCTCACGATATGCTCCTCCTTATTTATAATTATTCAACATCCTGCGCTGATGCAGTGGTTTTTTGCCTGCACCATCTGTAATTGCCGAATAGTTACCCTTTTTTAGGTAATAACAAATTACAACTCCAGGTAGGAATCGCAGTAGAGGTTCCTGCCTTTTATCACATCCGCAGTCTTGATGATATCCATGAGCATCTTGTTGCATGGGTTTATGATGGCCGAAGTCAATCCGCACTGGATGGCCATGGCGCAGAATGTGGCTTCAATAATGCCCCTCAGTTCCTTTGGGCAGCCATTGGAAACATTGCTGAGGCCTCCGGTAGTCTTGAAGCCCATTTCGGTAATCTGGCGCAGGGCTTCCAGAACTTCCTGTTGTTTATCTTGCATCCCCTTTACCACCACGAAGAGGGGGTCAAACAGTATATTCTCCGGGTCAAGCCCGACAGTCATGGCCCTGTCAAGGATTTCGGTGCAGTACTGGATCCTCTCATCATTGTCCCGGGGTATGCCTTCTTTAGCGCAAAGGCCTATGACCATGGCATCGTATTCCGCCGCCAAATCAATCATACCCATCCTGGAACCGGCATCGGCCGAATTTATTATGGGTTTGCCGGCTTTACGGTCATAGACTTTGATCCCTGCTTCCAGAGCTTTAGTATTGGCGGTATCCAGGCAAAGGGGAGTATCGGGAAATTCTTGCTGCATGAGTTTTACAACCCATGGCATGAGTTCCTCCCCATCCCTATCTGCAGGGCCTATGTTCACATCAAGGTAATGGGCTCCCGCCTCCACCTGTTCCCTTGCCCTATCTAGAATGGGCTTCGGGTCCCTTTCCTGAAGGGCTTTTCTTATAGTGGGGGATATTACGTGAATCCTTTCCCCTATGGTCAAAAATCTGGCCATACGCTATTCCTCCTGACACTTAAATTTTGATTTATCTCACGACGCCTTTTCCTGCAGGTAATCCTTCAGGAAGGCGGGCAGGGCGGCGGCTTCCCGGGTTCCCACTATGACCTTCCAGCCCGGCAGTTCATCTTCTATGTCGGATTTCAAGACTGCCACCTTGCCAGGAATAATTAGTTCTCTGGTCTTTAGCTTGCCTTCCACTTCAAACTCTTTGATTGCCTTTGCAATGCTCTTTGCATTGAACTTTCCTGAAGCCCATGCGGTAAGCACTGAATATCCTCCCGCATCGGGTATCAGGATCCATGCCGGTACCTTTGACCTTTCAACTTCGCCGGAAACTATGAAATAAGTGAGGGCAAAGTCCACCGTCACGAGAAGCGGAGATTTATCATCGGCCTGACCGATCTTGTAGATGCCCTGTTCTATTCTCATGGGTCTCTGCGGATCGGTGTAAATATTCTGTCTCAATGCAAAGAGGGGCAGAGCCATGGAATAATCCATATCGTTTAGTATGATGATTGAGGCGTATTTTTCAATAAAGAGAGTTGCTATGGCAACTTCCATCATCTTATCTTTTGTCATATCACAGACAAAAGCCACCGACGGATAACCAAAGGTCCTGTCCTGGGAAAGGAGCGCCGTCCGCCTCATATTGACCATGTCGTCAAAGGCTGTCTTCAAATTCCTGCCGCCGGCGTCAAGAAGCAGTTCACTGTAACCTGCGTTCTGTATCTTCTGGACGAGATTGTAAAGATTTGCCTGATCCGGGGCTTTTACTCCCAGAAGGAGATTGTATTTCTTTGCTATGCCCACCATAGCTTCATAGTTTTGCTCATTGGCACCGTAAAGAATGGGGCCGAGGCCGGAAAATTCTTCAGCGGCGGAAAAAACTATTTCGGGATTTTCGGTAATAATCATGGGTACAACTTTGCTGCAGGTTTGCATAACTTTTTTGATGAATGAAATAAATTTTTGCTTATCTCCCGTTGAACATCTAAAGGCGGCAATTTCTACATACATTTCTTCACTGATCCTGGTGTAATTTACGGAATTTATATTATTAATTTTTTTACTGACCTCATCTTCACTCATGCTATCATCAAACATCACTGCAAACCTGGGTTTGTTCACAAAGGTTTTTTCGTGCCTGAAAAGAACCGTTTCGCCTCCCAGCGAATAGGTCCTATCTCCGGCGCCGAATTTTACGGTCTTCATGAGCGGAGCTGTGGCTTCTGCCAGTTTGGCCCTGGCATCAGCGGACATATAGGGGCATTTTTCCGCCTGGGTTCCCCCCTGGGCCAGTTTCATGGCAAAGGCAAGACATGTGGGAAAACCGCATTCTTTGCAATTTTTCTTGGGAAGCATCTTGTATATTTCCATACCATTTAAAGCCATGTTCATCTCTCCTTTTACGCTGTAAGTTCCCCGATAAAATTGCGAATTACTTCCACAGAACGGGGATGCCTTAAAATCACAGCATTGGAACCTGTGGCCAGCACTCCGGCGGCAGTAGCTACCTCCATAGCTATACCCCTGTCCTCCTGATTTCCCCACTCGGGCATATCATTTTCTGTGGCCGCCGACTCCTTTGCTTTCCAGGTTTCAAAGCTAACCGGGCTAATAATGGGCATCTGCAGTGTGGCATCATTCTGGTCGAGAGCGGCCAGCCTTATCCTGTCCATGGTGGTGACCACATATTCAAAACCGTACCCCACTGCCGAGCACCCCGGATTCATGACCATCCTTTCGGGTTTTACCCCCAGCTGTGTTATGAGTATGTTCAGCTGTTTGGCCAGGTTCAGGTCTACCGAGGATTCTGCCGATACTATATTTCCGTAAGCCATGCCTGCGGCGGCTCCTATTTCTTTGTAATTGGCTTCTACTGCCGAAAGAAAGACATAATTTTTATCCGGCACCGCTTCGGCTACTTTAGTAAAAACTTTGGCATTTTTTTCATCGGAATCGCAACCGGCGATGACCAGGGGCAGTGGGATTTCATCTGCTAGTCTTTTCACCACTGCCGCGCATTCATCGGGAGACTTATCATTTCCTTCCGGATTGGCACCTTCCAATTTTATACATATAAAGTCGGGATTGCATTTTTCCATGCAAAACTTTGCCCATTTTACCGGATCATGGGCATATTCTCCGAAAATATTTTTCAGGCTTTGTGGCCAGCTTTCGGGTAATATATCCCATATTTCCATACCTATAGCTGGTTTTGCTCCGGTATCACCGTCGAAGCTGTAAAAGGGCAGTGTGGATTCTCCTCCGAGCTTCAGATCGGACCCAATGGTTACTTCCCGGATTTTCCCGCTGAACTTTTGCGACGGCTTTTTATAAGCCATATAGACCCCTCCTAAATATAATGATGACTGGAAAATCACTTTTCTAACGGAAATGGCCCGGTACGACGCACAGTCGTTAAATAGGAATTAAAAATTTCTCTCACGGCTTTTAAGGCAGGTACATCTTCCGGCAACCGTATCAAGGGTATGCCGCGGTTATCGTAATCAAAAATTTGACTGTCCACGGGCACCGTGCCCGCCAGTTTTAGGCCGTAACCGTCAATGGCCTCTTTTATGTCCTGGGTAAGACCGCTTTCGGGGACTCTATTTACAATAAGGTAAAGGTCTTTAACATCCAGATCGAGCTCTTCTATGAGGTCTTTGACTCTTGCGGCAGCATCTATTCCCCTTCTGGAGCACTCGCTCACAGCAAACATTAAATCCACTTTTTTTGTGGTGCGGCGGCTGAGATGCTCAAGGCCTGCCTCGTTATCGATCACCATAAATTTGTAACTGTCCGATAACCTGTCGGTGGCTTCTCTTAATAAGCCGTTGGCAAAGCAGTAACACCCCAAGCCCTCGGGCCTCCCCATGACCAGCAGGTCAAAACCGTGGCCTTCGATGACCGCCTGCTGAAGTTTCAGGTTGATATATTCCGCCTTTGTCATGCCGCTGGGAAGTTTGCCATCCCGGTTTTTTATGCTCACTTCTTCCCTTATTTCACCAAGTGTGGTCACTACTTCCATGCCCAGAACCTGGTTTAAATTGGAATTGGGATCGGCATCCACTGCCAGGACCGGTGTCATTTTGTTTTTTACCAGGTAATCCACCAGGAATCCCGCAATGGTGGTCTTACCCGTGCCTCCCTTGCCTGCCATTGCTATTGTATAGGCCATTGTAACCGCCTCCATGAAGTTGATGCCTTCATATTTTGTGAATTGCATCGCCATTTACGTCCTTTAACGCCTCCATTACCGCCTCGGAGAGGGTCGGATGTGAATGAATCGCTGCACTCAATTCTTCTGCCGTAAGGCCGTATTTTATGCCTGCCACCAGTTCCTGGATGAGGTCCGTGGCATGGGGGCCCAGTATGGATGCTCCCAATATCTTTCCGGTTATTTCATCAGCTATCACTTTTACCTTTCCGGTCAGCTGCCCCATAGCCTGGGCTTTTCCAAGGCCCCTGAAGTCAAATACGCCTTTTTTAATTCTGTATCCCCGGGCCAGGGCTTCTTCTTCGGTAAGGCCCACTCCGGCTACCTCCGGGTCTGTGAATACACCTCGCGGTACGGCAGAGTAATCCATACTGCACTTATTTCCCATGATGTTTTCCACAGCACATTCCGCCTCGGCGGAGGCAATATGTGCCAACTGTGGGCCCGGAACCACGTCTCCTACTGCATAGATGCTGTCTATATTGGTCTTCATAAATTCATCCACAGGAATTCTTCCGTTTTCTACCCTGACTCCCGCCTGTTCGAGGCCTAACCCCTGAATGTTGGCTTTTCTGCCAATGGCCACCAGCATAATTTCCGCTTCGATGACCTCGCCGCTGTGGAGAGTTGCCTTCACTCCATTATCGATTATTTCGGCTTTAACTATCTTTGTACTGAGCATCAGTTTAATCTTTTTTCTCTTAAGCACCTTTTCCATTTCACGGCCGATTTCTTTATCTTCCAGGGGTAAGGCATGGTCCATCATTTCCACCACGGTAATGCTGGTGCCCAGATTGTTAAAGAACATGCCGAATTCACATCCTATGACTCCGGCTCCCACTATGATCATGCTGGAAGGTAAAAGCCTGAGGTTCAAGGCTTCATCGCTGGTAAGCACCCTCTTTCCATCATAGGGAAAGATGGGGATCCGGGCGGGAGAGGAACCGGTGGCAACTACTATGGCATCGGCTTTCAGCGTTTCGGATGAACCGTCGCCTTTTAACACCGTAACCTCGTTTTTATCAGTTATCCTGCCTGTTCCTTTTATCATTTTCACATTGTTTTTTTCAAAGAGGAATTCTATACCTCTGACCAGCCTATCCACTATCTTATCTTTTCTGTCCATCATGGCACCGATATCCGGGGATACCCTGCCATCGATATGAATTCCGAATTCTTCTGCTTCTTTGATAGCAGTAAGAACATCGCTGGAAGCAAGAAGCGCCTTGGTGGGAATACATCCCCGGTTAAGGCATGTACCACCTACTCTGTCATTTTCCACGACGGTGACATCGGCACCCAGCTTTGCAGCCCTTATGGCCCCCACATATCCGCCGGGTCCCGCTCCTATAAATACAATCTTTTTTGCCATGGTAAACCTCCTGCCAAAACTTTATGCTGCACTATCCAGATCGCACATTTCCAACAGTGCCGGGACATTTTCCTCGGCACCTATGGCCATGATGTGGATACCGTCGCACAGTTTTTGCTGCCTTACTTCATTTATAAATTCGGCAGCTATTTTTAAGCCTTCCTTCACTCTATCCTGAGATTTCCTGAGCCTTTCGATGATCTCATCTGGCACGAATATGCCTGGCACGTTTTTGTTCATGTAATTGGCCATTCCCGGGGATTTCAAGGGAATCACTCCTACCAATATTTTGGCATCTATATCCCCCATCGCAGTTATAAATTTTTTAAAAAGTTCTATATCGAATACCGCCTGGGTTTGAAAGAATCGGGCTCCGACCTGGATTTTTTTCTTCATCTTTAACAACTGAAGTTCCATGGGGTCGTAAACCGGTGTGACACTGGCCCCCAGGTAAAAATCCGGTGTCCCCGCAAGGTCGTTTCCCGCCAGGTCTTTGCCACCCATGAGGGTTCTGGCTACCTGAAGGATATTGACGGAATCCATCTCAAAAACTCCCTTGGCCTGAGGGTTGTCACCAAAGGAAGGGTGGTCTCCTGTTAATGCCAGTACATTTTTGATTCCAAGGGCGCTGGCTGAAAGCAGTTCCCCCTGGATGGCAATGCGGTTTCTATCCCTGCCGGTTATCTGCATCACCGGCTCAAGGCCTTCTTCCACCAGGATTGCAGCCGCACCCAGGGAAGAAGCCCGGACAACCGCGCTCTGAAAATCTGTGACATTTACCGCATCAACCATGCCCTTAACTGCCAGGGCACATTCTTTAAATCTTTTAAAATCTGTCCCCTTGGGCGGAGCCATTTCCGTGGTAACGGCAAAGCCGCCACTTTCAAGCTTTTGTTTAAGACCCATAGTTCTTCCTCCCATCCAACTATTTACCCACCGTTACCCTCCTGGGATTTGAAGCTTTGCTGTAATCCTTGGGGCTTTTTATTTCCATGAACTGATCGAGCTCATTTAATTCCTTCAATCTCTTGTATATCAGGACCCATGCACAGTCGTTTTCGGGATTGACCTCGCACTTGCCGTTTCTTGAACCGCCGCAAGGGCCGTTTAAAAGACTCTTGGCGCAGCGGGTTATGGGGCAGATGCCGGCGGTCCAGCCCAGCTCACACTGGCCGCAGGCCCGGCATGCCTCGCTGAAATGCCCTATCCTCTCCACTTCCCCTATGAACATGGTGTCATTGGCGGGATATACCGGAACATTTACCAGGCCGGCCACAGTCTGGGCTCCATCGCCGCAGGCCATGCACAGTATGGCATCCGATGAATCCAATACCTGTTTTTGTTTTTTTAGGGTGGCCCGGGCTTGAAGTTTGTTACACGATGGGTCCAGTACTGCATATCCCGTGACCTGCTTGCCTTCCTCCAGGAGTTTTTGTTCCATGGCCAGAATCTCTTTTTCGCCGCCGGTCATGCAGGAGGTGGCACAGAGGCTGCAGCCCGTTATGAATATGTTTTTTTTGCCTTCTAAAAACTGAAGTATTTCCGAAAACGGTTTTGGCTGTGTTATGACCATTTAAATATCCCTCTTTTTCAGGAACCCTCTACAGGTTCTTTTGTATTTTACAGGCATCTATCACATGCTTTGCCAGAATGGTGGAGGTAACTGCGCCTACACCTCCCGGCACCGGTGTAATCATGCCGGCCACCTGACTTATTTCATCAAAATCCACATCGCCGCACATCCTGCCGTTTTCATCGAAGTTTATGCCCACATCGATGACCACGGCACCTTCTTTTACCATATTTCTTTTGACCATTTTGGCCTTACCTGCAGCTGCTATCAATATCTCCGCCCTGCCGGCCTCTTCGGCAAGATTTAAAGTCTTAGTATGGCACACGGTAATGGTGGCATTTTCCTTAAGAAGCATCATGGCCAGAGGTCTTCCCACCACCATGCTCCTGCCTATGATTACAGCCTTCTTGCCCCTGGGGTCTATGCCATAATGATGCAATATTTCCATTACCGCCGAAGGGGTACACGGAGCAAAGCCCCCTTCCTCGCCACTCATGACTTTGCTCAAATTTACAGGGCTGAAGCAGTCCACATCTTTAGCCGGGTATATTTCGTATTTGACCACATTTTCAGAAATCTGGGGAGGTAACGGCCTCATTATCATGATGCCGTTTACTTTCTCATCGTCATTGAGCTTCTGTATGACATCCACGAACTTGTCCTGGCCCAAGTCTTTCGGGAGCTCTCTAACATTACACTCGATGCCTATCTCACTGCATCTTTTGACAGCCCCCTTAATATAGGCGGCAGAATCCGGCCGATCACCAACTATAACAATGGTAAGATTGGGAGTGATATTCTTTTTATGGAATTCTTCCATTTCTTGCTTGAGCCTTTGCTTTAAGGCATCTGCCACTTCTTTGCCCTTTAAAATTTTTTCCACTTTAAAGCCTCCCTTTTTCAAACTTTTGGTGACTATTCGGCAGTGCAGCTTATACTTTTAGTTTTTGTTCAACTATCTTGTTCGTTTCGTCGGCTATTTCAATACTCTGTTTTACCAGAAGTTCCATTTCTTCAGATGTCTTTTTTACAAAATCCTTATCAGTAATTCCGTTTAAATTTATAAGCACATTCAGTCTGCCGCTCAAAAGCGCAGCCTTTAAACAATATGTTCCCACTCCCACATCGCTTATGGCCAGTTTAGAACCGATATCCGCCAGCCTTCTCTGCAACTTAATGGCCTCGCTGGCACTTTTCATAATGTCAAGGGGCACGGAGCATGCCTTTTTCAAGGCCTTCTGCATGGCTTCTTCTTTTTGCTTTTTCTGTTCTTCAGTCTCTTTCGGCATCTTATATGCGGCAGCAACGTCTTTAAACACCTCCGCATCTTCATCTACCAGTTTCAGGAGATGGTCCTGAAGGTTCCTGGCCTTTTCCATTATTTCATAAACTTCTTTTTCCGCATCTTTATATTTTTCTTTGCCCACGGTGAGGTTTCCCACCATATTCCCCAGGGCCATGCCAACTGCTCCCATCAGAGCGGCCGCCCCTCCACCGCCGGGCACCGGCTCTTTGGATGCCAGCACTTCAATAAATTCTTCACATGATTTTTTTATTAACATATACCCACCTCTTTCCGGGGTTGATTACTTAGAACAAGCCGGTTATGCGGCCGTTTGCATCTACATCTATGTTTTCTGCCGCAGGTTTTTTGGGAAGTCCCGGCATGGTCATTATCTCGCCGGTGAGAGCCACCACAAAGCCTGCTCCTGCGGAGAGCTTTACATTTCTCACATTTATCTTAAACCCGGTTGGTCTACCAAGTTTAGAAGGATCATCGCTGAGAGAATACTGAGTTTTTGCTATGCATACCGGAAGGTTTTTAAACCCGAGGTTTTCAAGATTCCTGATTTCTTTCATGGCAGCCGGCGCAAATTCTACCCCGTCGGCACCATATATTTCCCTGGCAATAGTTTCTATTTTTTCTGCGATACCAATTTTAAGATTATAGACTGGTTTGTATTTGTTTTCACCCTCATCGATGAGGCGCAGAACTTCTTTTGCCAGTTCAATACCGCCGTCTCGGCCTTTGGCCCAGACTTCGGACAGCACCGATTTTACACCATAGCGGCCGCATTCTTCTTCGATGAGTTTGAGCTCCTTTTCCGTATCCATCGGGAACCGGTTGATGGCCACTACTGCCGGCAGACCAAATTTTACCGTAATGTTCTCCACATGCTTTAAAAGATTAGGTACGCCTTTCTTCAATGCTTCAAGATTCTCCACATTCAGGTCTTCTTTTTTGACCCCGCCATTATATTTTAAGGCTCTGACCGTGGCTACAATGACTACCGCATCAGGCTTTATTCCGGCAGCTCTGCATTTTATGTCCAGGAATTTTTCTGCCCCCAGGTCTGCGCCGAAGCCTGCCTCGGTGACCACATAATCTGCGAGTTTCAAGGCCATCTTTGTGGCCATTATGCTGTTGCAGCCATGGGCTATATTGGCAAAGGGGCCGCCGTGTACAAAGGCGGGAGTACCCTCCAGAGTCTGGACCAGGTTGGGCTTTAAGGCATCCTTGAGTAGAGCAGCCATGGCCCCCTGGGCCTTCAGGTCTCCTGCTGTAACGGGTTTGCCATCGCAAGTATAGCCTACGATGATCCTGGCCAGCCTATTTTTTAAGTCTTCCAGGTCCTTGGCCAGGCAGAATATGGCCATGACCTCCGATGCCACGGTTATGTCATATCCATCCTCCCTGGGTGTTCCATTGGCCTTTCCTCCAAGGCCGTCTACGATGAATCGGAGCTGTCTGTCATTCATGTCCACACATCTCTTCCAGGTAATGCGGCGCGGGTCAATGCCCAGTTGATTCCCCTGATATATGTGGTTGTCTATCATGGCTGCCAGGAGATTATTGGCAGCACCGATGGCGTGAAAGTCGCCGGTAAAGTGAAGGTTTATGTCTTCCATGGGAATTACCTGAGCATATCCTCCGCCTGCCGCCCCGCCCTTTATTCCGAAGACCGGCCCCAGTGAAGGTTCTCTCAGGGCTATGGCGACCTTTTTCCCGAGCTTTTTGAGGGCATCTCCCAGACCTACGGTGGTGGTAGTCTTGCCTTCTCCGGCGGGTGTGGGGTTTATGGCGGTGGTCAAAACGAGCTTTCCATCCTTTTTGTCCCCATATTTTTTTAGCAGGTTATAATCCACCTTGGCCTTATACTTACCGTAGTATTCGATATCATCTTCCGTAAGGCCCAGTTTGCCAGCAATATCCCGGATGTGTTCCGGTTGTGCTTCCTGTGCGATTTCAATATCGCTTTTGTAGTTCATAAAAAGTTCCCCCTTAAGTATAATTTGATTCCAGCGCAAAAGTCGCTTTCGGTGGTTGTGACGGCCCGGCACCTCTGCTCATCCACATGTTCTTAATCTCGACTCCAGCTCTTCTTTTATTTTTTTTATCTCACGGACCTTTTTACTGCTCTGCTCATAAGGTGAAACTCCCAACCTATCGGCACAAACGACATCCTCATCATATGACATGAATCCCAGTACCGGTATCTCGCCGCAGGAACCTATTATGAAATCTTTTTCTTCCTGGTTCTTTATTTTGTTGCCCACGGCGAATACCGTCTCAACGCCAATGTCACTTGCAAGCTTTTTTACGGCCTTTAGCGTTTGGATGCTTCTTTTTCCAGGCTCCACTACTACTACAAAGGCATCTACCGTCTGGGCGGTGGCCCTCCCCAAGTGTTCTATCCCAGCTTCCATATCTAATATCAAAATTTCATTGGTGCTGAGCAGTAAATGGCTCATGAGGGCTTTTAAAAAGGCGTGTTCCGGGCAAATGCACCCCATACCACCTTCTTTTACCGTGCCCATTACCAGAAGTTTCACCCCATTATGGGTTACGCAGTATTTTTCAGGAATATCGTCAACTCTGGGATTTAATTTGAACATCTGACCGATGACACCGGGGATCGCCTCGGTCCTTTGAGCTATCAAGTCCTTCATCTCTGAAAGGGGCACAATCCTATCTACCACTTTATCTGGAAATCCAAGGGCTGATGCCAGGTTGGAATCGGGGTCTGCATCCACAGCCAGCACTTTGTAGCCACCTGCTGCATATATTCTCGCAAGGATTCCTGCCAGCGTAGTTTTGCCCACGCCGCCCTTGCCGGTAACGGCAATCTTCATGAAACCACATCCTTTTAGATAACCCAGACTCACTCCAGACAAATTCAAGCTCCATAATGATGAGTGTATTAAATTTGTAGTGCTTTCCTTTTATTTTCAATATGATTTATTATCTTCCCGGCGGCTTTTAAGGCGTCTGGCTCTATATCAAATCTTCCTCCATAAATATCTTCCATATCGGAAGTCAGATATTTGGTAAGATTTTCAGAACCGGTAACTTGTGGCGATACTCCCAGCACTACGTAAATCCCCGATGCTACGGCATATGTCCCTATGGACAGTGCTTTTTCAGACATCCACTCGGGAGCCGCAGCAGCTATCGGAAGATCTTTAATATCCACATCCATGTAATTTGCCACCATGGAAACTAGATGTAATATCCTGCTTATATCAACGCAAGAACCCATGTGGAGCACCGGCGGTATTTTTAAAAGCCCACAGGCGGTGGCAAGACCTTTGCCGGCAAGCTTTACGGCATCATCGCTCATGAGGCCGGCTTTTATACAGGCATGGGCACCGCATCCGGTGGTCACCACGAGAACATCATTTTTTATAAGTTCTCTGGCAAGTTCCACATGACACTTATCATAAGGCACCCGATGGTTATTGCATCCCACTATGGCTGCTGCGCCCCGCACTACACCAGACTTTATGGCATCGACAAGGGGTTTGACTGTGCCCGAAGGATGTGCAAAGGTGTTCGTCACACCATCCAGTGTTTTAATAATGGCTTCCACACTGTAGCCTACTTTGCCCTTTGATTTTTCTTTAGGTATGAGCAAATTGCCGGTCCTGTTTTTGAAATTTATGACAGCTTCCTGAACGATTTTTTTAGCACACTCTATGGATTTTATTTCATCAAATTCTATATGAATGGCTCCGGGTATTTTAGCTTTGCAAGATGTGGTTATGAGTTTGGTATGATAGCATTTTGCTAATTGTGATAGGGATGGCATGATGCACTGCACGTCCACCACCATGGCCTCCACTGCCCCTGTCACTATAGCCAGTTCCTGTTGAAAGAAATTGCCTGCCATGGGAATGCCGTGCCTCATGGATATTTCATTGCCTGTGCAACACATGCCCACAAGGTTTATACTTTCAGCCCCTTGTTTTTTCGCCATTTCGATCATCTCAGGGTCATTTACCGCGATGACCATGGCTTCCGATAGTGTGGGTTCATGACCGTGAATCACTATGTTAACGGAGTCTTCTTTTAAGACTCCCAGGTTTGCTTCAACTTCATGGGGTGCGGGGGTCCCGAACAATATGTCCGAAAGCTCAGTGCCTATCATGGAGCCTCCCCAGCCATCGCTCAAGGCAGCCCTCACCGCTGCATTCATTATGTTTCTATAATCTGCATCACAACCCATATGAGTCGAATGAAGCACCTCTACTATCTCTCTGTCAATAGCCCGGGGGACTACATTCATACTTTCCCATATATCCTTTCTCTTTTTGGGAGCCCTTTCAACGAACCGGAGATGACCAAAAGGCTTCCCGAATTCATCTAGAGCCGTTTTTGCAACCTTTGCCACTAGATTTTCGGTATCGTCATCGCAACTTTTTATTCCCCATTCTTCAGCCAGTAACTTCAGTTTTTCTTTATCTTTTATCGGTCTTTTTTGCTTTACGAAATTTAACAGAGCTTCAGCAATATCCCTTCCATGGTCGGAATGGGCTGCGGAACCCGCTGCAATGGACCTGGCAAGATTCCTGGCGGCCATGGTATCTTCCGTGGCACCGCATACACCTTTTTTAGGACCATCAGGGGATATCTTCACTATGCGGCAGGGCCCCATGGAACAGTTGGTGCAGCAAACTCCCATCTCCCCGAAACCACACTGGGGCTGCATGGCCAGGGCTCTACCCCAAACCGTTTCCACCTTATCGTCTTTTGCTTTTTTTAGGAGTAGATTTAAAGCTTGCTCACAGCCGTTACACTGTTTATTATCTTGCATCAAAATCACCCTTTATTTGGAATTATACGGCTTTTACTTTCAAGGCTTTGGTAGGACAGGCCCTGGCGCAAAGAGGTTCATCGGATTCAGCGCATCTGTCACACAGTGTCGGAAAAGGTCCCAGCACTATGGCTCCGAAGGGGCATGCCTCCTTGCAAAGTCCGCATCCGGTGCACGTTAAATAATTAACTTTCACCGTGCCATTTTCTTCTTTTGACAGAGACTTTGTAGGGCAACTGTCTATGCATTTTGGATTTTGACATAACTTGCATTGTTCCAGTTTGATCTTTCCGCTTACCTTTTTTATTCTTATACGAGAAATTTTATTTTCTTTTATGGCGCCTATGATACTATTGACCCTGGAGTGGGCCGCTGCGCATGCAAGTTCACAGGTCTTGCACCCCAGGCATAGATCCCTGTCAAAGGAAATCTTCACCATAAAATCACTTCCTTATATATAATGTATTCCTCCATGTTATTATTTTCACAATCTCTGTTTCGATAATACTACTTTGTTATTTTTTTGTCAATATAGCTTAAAAAAATAATGATGATTTTCATTTTTTACCATCTAATGTAGATGCTGAACCGTACGTTGTATGCAATAGATGGTGGGACATTTCACCCAGTGGCTTACCCAGGAAATCTTCATATATGAGCTTTATCTGGGGATTGTCATTAGATTTCCTTTTAGCAAGGCCCAGTTCATAATAGTAAATGGATTTCATGCGTTCTTTTATGACCTTATCCCTCACTGATTTTTTGGGGATGTTGGGTTGCCCTCCTCCACCTATACAGCCTTCGGGGCATGTCATGACCTCAATGAAATGATAGTTAAGCCTGCCTCCCCTGAGGCTGTCCAGTAAAGGCTTTATTTTTTCAAGGCCGTGCACTACAGCTACTTTTAATTTTATTCCTCCGGCTTCCACTTCGGCTTCTCTAAAACTGGATATTCCCCTTACATCATAGAAGGATAACTTTTTGAGAGGTTTTCCATCTAGCACTTCACAGGCTGTACGAAGGGCAGCTTCCATGACACCACCGGTGGCTCCGAAAATGACGCCGGCTCCGGTATACTCCCCAAAGGGTGTATCGAAATCCTCTTCTACAAGCTGTGATATGTCTATATGCTTCTTTCGGAGCAATTCCGCAAGGTCTCGGGTAGTGAGGACCGCATCCACATTTTTATATCCGTCACATATCATCTCGGGCCTTGTTATCTCATATTTCTTGGCGGTACAGGGCATGACAGATACCATGTATATCCTGGCTGGATTAATGCCCTCCTTTTTAGCTATATATGATTTCACCACGGCTCCAAACATCTGCTGGGGGGATTTACAGGTAGAAAGGTATCCAAGAAGGTCAGGATAATTTTTTTCCATGTAGAGCACCCAGGCCGGGCAGCAGGAGGTAAACATGGGGAAGGTGCCTCCATCTTTTACGCGCTTCAAGAGTTCATGTCCTTCTTCCATGATGGTGAGATCGGCAGCAAAACAGGTATCATAAACTCTATCAAACCCCAGTTTTCTTAGGGCAGCCGCCATCCTGCCCGGCACGATGGAGCCGGAATCCATGCCGAATTCCTCGCCCAGGGTTACTCTTACGGCAGGTGCACCTTGCACCACTGTTATGGTATTCTTATCCTCTACAGCTTTTTGTACTTCTTCAATACAATTTATATCTTTTGCTGCCCGGGCAGGACATGTCACCACACATTGGCCGCAGTTGACGCATTTTTTTGTATCTATGAAATGAGGAATAAGCGGTTCTCCGGTGCAGGCATTTACCTTGCAAACCTGGGAACACAGGGTGCATCCTTTGCAATTTTGTTCATCAATATTTACTACTTGCATGAACGGCCCTCCTCCCTGGAAAGCTTTACGGCACATAATTTAAGCTGGGGCGTCTTGGCCTTTGGGTCTACATCATCGGTGGTCAGGTAATTGGGAGCGGCTTCCGCAAAGTGAAAAGGCATGAAGGCAACCCCTTTTCTGATCTTTTCTGTGACCCTGGCTTTTACTCTGACTTTTCCCCTTTTAGATTCCACTATGATAGATTCCCCGTCCGTTATGGAAAGTTTTTGGGCATCTTCAGGATTTATCTCTATAAAGGCTTCGGGACATTTCCTCATCAGAAAATCCACTTTTCGGGTCATAGTGCCTGAATGGTAATGGTATAACACCCTGCCGGTGGTAAGGGCTATGGGGTACTCCTTACAAGATTCTTCTACTGGAGGCGTATACTTTACAGGAATAAACTTGCCCTTTCCCCTGGCAAAACCATGTTCGTGTAGAAATATGGTACCGGGATGGTCCTTGTTGGGACACGGTACCTGAATACCACCTTTTTCCAGCCTTTCATAGCTTATGCCGCCGTACATGGGGGTAAGGGAGGCTATCTCATCCATTATCTGAGATGGATGATCATAAGACATAGGATATCCCATGTATGCTGAAAGCTCTGCTATTATTTTCCAGTCTGCTTTGGATTGGCCCACAGGTTCTATAGCCTTTCTCACCAGCTGGACCCTGCGTTCAGTATTTGTAAAAGTACCGTCTTTTTCCGCAAAAGATGCGGCCGGCAGCACCACATGGGCATATCGGGCGGTCTCGGTGAAAAACAAATCCTGCACCACCAGAAATTCTATGTTTTCCAGAAACTTAAATAGATGGTTTAAATTGGGCTCTGTAACTGCGGGGTTTTCTCCTATAATATACATGCCCCTGATCTTCCCAGCCATTTCCGATACCGTGAGGCCGGGCTTTTCGGGCAGCTTGACATTCCACACGCTGCTGAACTTTTCTCTGGCGGCCGCATCCGTCACCTTCTGGTAACCGCTGAGGCAATCCGGCAGGGCTCCCATGTCACAGGCCCCCTGCACATTGTTCTGGCCCCGGAGTGGATTTACCCCCGATGCCCTTTTGCCTACATTTCCGGTGAGCATAGCCAGATTGGCCAGGGATATAACATTGAAGGTGCCGGTCACATACTGGGTTATACCCATGCAATAGAGGATAGAAGACCTCTCGGCCTCGGCGTAAGTCCTGGCGGCCCTGCGGATGTCCTCCCTGCTCACTCCGGTTATACTCTCCGCCCACTCTGGAGTACACTCTTTTACAGCTTGCTTTACCGCCTCGAAATTCTCGGTGCGGTCTCTTATGAATTCTTCATCATAAGCCCCGTCCTCTATTATGACATTCATCATAGAGTTGATGAGGGCAAGGTCGGACCCAGGCTTGTTGTTTATATGGATAAAAGCCCTCTCGGCAATGTAAGTCTTTCTAGGGTCGGCCACAATCAATCGGGCTCCCCTTCTTACAGCCTCCATGACTTTGGAGGCCACCATCGGATGTTGCTCGGCGGTATTTGAACCGATTATAAAAATCACATCGGCTTCGGAAATTTCTCCTATAGAATTGGTCATCGCACCACTACCAAATGCCATGGCAAGACCTGCCACAGTGCAGGCGTGTCAGAGGCGGGCGCAGTGGTCTATATTGTTGGTGCCGATGACGGCCCTGGCAAACTTGGAAACCAGGAAATTTTCCTCATTGGTAGCCCTGGCGGAGCTCAAGATACCAAAGGCATCCGGGCCGCTTTCCCTCTTTATCTGTAAAAACTTCTGGGATATAAGACTGAGAGCCTCGTGCCAGCTGGCCTCCCTGAAGCGGCCATTTTCCCGGATAAGAGGGATCTTCAGCCTCTCGGGTGAATGGACAAACTCATGGGCCAGCATCCCCTTTATGCAGAGCACCCCGTCGTTAATGGCATTTTCCGTGGCCGGGGATGTCCTCACCACTCTGCCATCCTTCACATGAAGATTAATATTGCAGCCACAACCGCAGTAAGGGCATACGGTCCTTATGTATTCAGTCAATGGTTTCACCTCCCGAACATTCTTGTTCCGCAACTTTTACAGCTTTTACAGGGCAGCATCGAAAGCACAGGGAGCACTCCATACACGCCTTCTGGTCTATCGTGTAATACTCCCTTTCTCCTCTGACTTCTGCTATAGATTCATAGGGGCACAGATTGAAACATGATCCGCAGCCAATACAATCTGCTTTTTTAATGATGAAGGGCATTTCCCACCCTCCTGAACATTGTTATTTTATTCACATTTTACATCCTTGTTATTTTTTTGTCAATCCCTGTTTTTTAAAATAAAAAAACCCGGTAAAACCGGGGTTCCCTATATTCGTGGCTTCAAGTTCTTTATCTCCTGCCAGGTGACAGCGCTTTCATCACTCCAAAGACCACAATAAATGTAATAAATGTTCCTATAACCCCTGCCATGGCAGTGGAAATTTTCCCATCGGATATGCCGCGGACTACATAATCGGGCATGGGAGAAAACCAGGCCACGGGGCTGCTGCCTTTCTCCGCAAAGGCCAGATTCTCCGCCACTCTTTCCAGGCCATCGGGGTGAGTGGACGCAAAGGGTGAGAGTATTAAGGCCACAAGGACTGCTGTCAGCAAAATTACTCCCCATTTTTTCAATTTACTCTACCTCCTCCATCCACGTCAATAGCAGGCTCTACACTATTCTTTATGCCGAAACCTGCCTTCAGGTTGAGCACCCTGCCGATATATGCCACTGCCACGGTTGTTATCAATCCCTCGCCGATGCCAATGGCGGCGTGAACCATTGCCATGGGCAAAATCACAATTTTGAAAGGAACGGTCCCGGAAAGGGCCAGTTCAAGGCTGGTAAACACGGCGGCCACCACCACGGAAAACCACGATGCCGTAAATGTGGCTAATGTATCGGCACCCGAAAATCGGATATACCTTTTTATTGTCACATATATGTAGTATGCTGCCAGGGGTGCCACTACAGCCATGTTAAAAATATTGGCCCCGAGAGCCAGAAGCCCCCCGTCCTGGAAAAACAGGCTCTGCACTATCAAAACGGTGGCCATGATGAGCCCGGCGCTGTATGGCCCCAGAAGTATGGTAGCCAGTGCGGCTCCCAGCAGATGGCCCGATGTCCCGGCCATAACTGGAAAGTTCACCATCTGGGCGGCAAAGATAAAGGCTGCCATTACCCCCAGCACCGGGATATCCCTGTCCCCCAGATTTCTCCTGGCCTTTTCCACATCGTTTTTAATGGCGTATGCGCTTATGGCTGCAGTAGTGATAACGGTTTTGGCGTCCAAAAAACCATCTGGAATGTGCATGAAATTCACCCTTTCTTTTTTTTTTAAAACAAAAGGCCATGAAAGTATGGGCGCTTTTTGCGCCGGACCTTCATGGCCTCTTTTCAGTATCTTCATGATACCCATCAAGTTCATTAAATTATGGGAAACATTATAACTTTACCATTTCCAAGCAATATTATACGGTATTGTGAAATCTTCGTCAACCCCTTCATACAAAATTTCCTTTAGGAAAATTTCTTGCTGTCACTAAATTAATTTTTAACCTGATTCAGTTTTTGTCTGATGAGCTCTGCTGCCTCATCTACAAACTGAGGCATCTTATCATACCCGATTTCCGGTACTTTTCGAAATAACTTCACCAGTACAGGATATTCCAGTTCGGATTCATTTATAACTTTATCTTCCGACAGGATATCCGGCCCTCCCTGGGCCAGCACCCTGCCGTCTTTTATTATCACCACATCATCGGCCCACTCATAGGCAAAATCCACGTCATGAGTGGCAACTATGATTGTTCTGCCTTCGCTATTTATGCCATCCATGATTTTCATAAGTTCAGACTTACTGGAAGGATCGAGGAAGGCATGAGGTTCATCCAGAACGAGAATTTCCGGCCTTAATGCCAGCACTCCTGCTATGGCTACCCTTTTCCTCTGGCCGTAGCTCAGATGAAAGGGCATCTTTTGTTCCAGCCCTTCAAGTCTAACAGCCCTCAAGGCCTGTTTAACCCGCCTCTGTACCTCATCCTCTGGCAGGTTAAAATTCATGGGGCCGAAGGCCACATCCTCCCATACTGTGGTACAGAACACCTGGTCATCGGGGTCCTGAAACACAAGCCCTACCGTCTGCCGTATCTTTTTTTCATTCTCCCGATTTACTTCTAACCCCATCACCCTTACCCTTCCATGCTGGGGCAGGTAAATGCCGTTTAAATGCAAGAGCAGGGTAGACTTGCCGGCACCGTTGGGACCCAGGATGGCGGTCTTTGACCCCTTTTTTATCCTCAGATTTATGCCCTTCAGGGCTCGAGTGCCGTCCTTATGGCTGAAAGCAAGGTCTTCTATTTCCACGGCATAATCCATAATATCACCCCCAGCTCAGCCATTTTTGAGGTTAGAGGTATAAGTATGATTGCAAGCCCCACGATATAATCCAGCGTCTGTAACCTCTTGCGCCTTCTCGCAGGCACTACGCTACCACCATAACCCCTCGAGAGCATGGCATGGTAAACCCTTTCGCTCCTTTCATAGGAACGGATAAAAAGAACTCCCACCGTCTGGCCCAGCACCTTCATGGTAGACGAGTGCCACATACTTTTACGGGGGACATAGCCCCTGGCCTTTCTCGCCGTCATCATCCTGGCCATTTCCCTCGACAGGATATCCGAGTAGCGGAGGGTAAAACCCATCAGATTGACCATAATATCCGGCAAATGCAGAGAATTCATGGAAGAGAGCAGTTCCTGAAGGGTCATGGAGGAAATCATAGTATTCAGCACATATATGGCATTTAAAGCCCTTAAAAATAAAACAAGACCCCTATCAATACTCTTTCCTGCACTCAAATCTAAAAGGATAATGCCAGCACTTATGGCAACAATAAAGAACAATGGTGCGATCAGCAGCCGGATGTTTTTAAATGCCTGAAATTCTAGGATGAATAAAAGTAAAAAATATAAAATCAGGCACAATATTAAATAAGGCCAGGTATTTATCGTCGCAACGATTGCCACATATATTATGGTGGAAAACAGCTTGACACTGCTTTCCGCATTGGCAAGCACATTCCCCAATATTTACACACCCCCGAGATACGCCCGGGTAACTTCCTGGTTTTTTAAAAGTTCCTGTCCCGAACCGGACAGTGCAATAGCACCGGTTTCCAGCACATATGCGTAGTCCGCCACCTTAAGGGCCATCCTGGCATTTTGCTCTATGAGAAGGATGGTGACCCCCTCCTCATGGATTTTCTGTATTATTTTAAATACATCCCTTACCAGGATTGGGGCAAGCCCCAGGGATGGTTCATCCATCATCAAAAGCTTCGGCCTTGACATGAGAGCCCTGCCCACCGCCAGCATCTGCTGCTCGCCTCCGGAAAGGGTGCCGGCCAGTTGTTTTTCCCGCTCTTTCAGGCGGGGGAATAGTGAGTATACCCATTCGATATCACTTTTTATTCCGGCTTCATCTTTCCTGGTATAGGCCCCCAGCACCAGGTTCTCGTATATGGTAAGGTCTGCAAACACCCTGCGGCCTTCGGGGACCATGGAAATACCCCTTTTCACTATTTCCCTGGTGGGAAGTTTGCTAATATCTTCCCCCATAAACGAAATGGTCCCGGTTTTTTTCACCAGATTGCATATGGCCCTGAGCGTAGAGCTCTTTCCGGCGCCGTTGGCTCCGATGAGGGTGACGATATTCCCCTGGGGAACGCTCATGTCAATGCCCCTTACCGCATGAATACCGCCATACCTCACATTCAGGTCTTTTATCTCAAGCATCCATTTCCACCCCCAGATAGGCCTCGATGACCTTTTGGTTGCCCTGGATTTCCGCAGGATTGCCCTCGGCTATGGTGACGCCGTGGTCCAGCACCAGAATGCGCTCGCACACACCCATGACTACCTGCATGTGATGTTCTATCATGAAAATGCTCAAGTCGAATTTATCTCTTATTTCCCCGATAAATTCCATGAGTTCATGGGATTCTCTGGGGTTCATACCGGCCGCGGGTTCATCCAGCAGCAACACTTGCGGATGTGTAGCCAGTGCCCGGGCTATTTCCAGCCTTCGCTGCTGGCCATAGGGTAGAGAACCGGCTTTTTCATTTATAAACCGGGTCAGGTTTACGCTCTCCAGAAGTTCCAGAGCCTCTTTTCTCATAGCGTTTTCCTGCCGGAGATACCCGGGCAGGCGTAGCATTGCCGCCGCAAAGGACGATTTCAACCTCAGATGATGGGCCACCAGCACATTTTCCAGCACCGAAAGATTAGAAAACAGACGGATGTTCTGGAATGTCCTGGCTATGCCCAACTTTGTTATTTTATCAGGCAATAAACCCGTTATATCCGTGCCATTGAAGCTTACGCTGCCCGATGCAGGCTTATATATGCCCGTTATGGCATTGAAGGCGGTGGTCTTGCCTGCTCCGTTGGGACCTATCAGCCCCACTATTTCCCCCTTTTTAAGGGAAAGGGAAAAGTCCGATACTGCGGTGAGGCCGCCGAATTTTATGGTGATGTTTTTAACTTCCAAGAGACTCATGACGGCCTGCCCCCTTTCTTAAAAGCAAATCCCAGGTTATTTCCTTTTCTCCCATGATTCCCTGCCTCATAAAAAGCACCACCACTATGAGGATCACCGAAAACACCACCATCCTCATGCCAGGTATGCCGGGGATGTTTATAAAACCGAAATTCATGGGGGATTCCACCACCCTTAGTAGTTCCATGATCACCGTCATAATAAATGCCGATATGACAGAGCCGGTGATGCTCCCCATGCCGCCCAGCACCACCATAAGGAGTATCTGGTAGGTGAGGAAGAACCTGAACATAGTGGGGTCAATGGTGGAAATCAGGTTACCGAGGAGAGCCCCGCCGACGCCGGCTATAAAGGCGCTTATGGAAAAACTGAGAACTTTGTGGTAAAAAAGGTTTACACCCATGGCCTGGGCCGCTGTCTCATCCTCCCGGATGGCCTTAAATGCCCTGCCATAACTGGAATTTAAAAGGGTAATAAGCCCCAGGATGACCCCTATGGCCACTCCCCAGCTCCAGTATAAATTGGTATACTGGGGAATTCCCTTGAGGCCCAAAGCCCCGTTGGTAATGGTCTGGGTATTGGTGAAGACTACGGAGATTATTTCACCAAACCCCAGGGTAGCAATGGCCAGATAGTCGCCCTTCAACTTCAACACCGGCGCTCCGATCAGGAATCCCACCAGTGCCGAAATAAGGCCCGCGAGGATAAGGGCCACGAAAAAAGATGCATTTAAATTGGCCAATGCCGGATTTATGGGAGCCATGAAAAAATTCATGGTCTTAACTTCCGGGGGCATTGTTAAAAGTGCGCTAACATAGGCCCCCACCGCCATAAAGCCAGCGGTGCCCAGGGAAAACAGCCCTGTGAATCCGTTGGTGAGATTCAGGCTCAATGTAAGGATTATGTTTATGGCACACAAATTCAAAATCCTGACTTTATATGCATCCAGATTCTCCTGAGCCCAGTTTAAAAATATAAAAACCACAGCAATAGCAGCAATAGATAAAATTATTCTTTTATTGATTTTCAATCCCATCACCTACACCTTCTCCGCCACTTTTTCGCCCAGGATACCGGTGGGTCTGAAGAGCAGTATCAAGATCAGTATAATGAAGGCAAAGGCATCCCTGTATCCGGAAAGTTCGGGCAAAAATGCCACCAGTAGTATTTCTCCGAGCCCCAGGATGAATCCCCCCAGCATGGCTCCGGGGATATTGCCTATGCCCCCCACCACGGCGGCAATGAAGCATTTCAAGCCCGGCATGATGCCGATGAGGGGATGAAGCTGCGGATATTTTAACCCCCACATGATACCTCCCACCGCCGCCAGGGCTGACCCCAAACCGAAGGTAAAGGAAATAATGCGGTCCACATCGATTCCCATCAGCTTTGCTGTGTCAATGTCTTTAGAACAGGCCCGCATGGCCATGCCCGTTTTGGTATTGTTTACAATATAGACGAGACCCAGCAAAAGCCCGATGGTAATTACGGGTATTATAATGCCGAGATTTATGATGGAGACATTCCCCAGCTTGATTACTCCCTGAAAAACTTGTGGAGAATAAAAGGCCTGGGGCCTGCCTCCGAAAACCACAAGACCAAAATTCTCAAGGAAAAATGAAACCCCTATGGCAGAAATTAAAATGGAAATCCTGGGGGCATCTCTCAGAGGTTTATAAGCCGCTTTCTCTATACCCATCCCCACCAGTGCGGTGAGAACTATTGAAAGCAGCGCTGACAGCCACCAGGGCATATGAAACAGCCCCACACCGAAAAATACAAAATATGCCGCCAGCATGATGATATCGCCATGGGCAAAATTTATGAGCCTCACTATGCCGTATACCATGGTGTATCCTATGGCTATCAATGCATAAAGGCTTCCCAGGGAAATACCGTTAATAAGGTGCTGTAAAAAAAGTTCAAAAGTCACCAAAAATCCCTCCCCTCAACACATTCCGTTTCATTAAAAATCTGTCCGGGGGCAATTCCCGGACAGACTTGATTCATTAGGCTCTCTCTCAAGCTACTTAATTATTATTATTTATCCGGCTGAATGGTCTCTACATAGACAAATTTCCCATCCTTGACCTGTTTTATGACGGCGCTCTTGTTGGCATCGCCATTCTGGTCCAGGGTGATGATACCGGTAGCTCCTTTAAAGTCCTGGGTTTTGGCCAGGGCGTCCCTTATGGCCTGGGGCTCTGCGGAACCGGCCCTTTCAATGGCATCCCTTGCCACAAGATATGCGTCAAAGCCTAAAGCCGCAAAGGCTGTGGGGTCTTTACCGTACTTCTGTTTGTATGCATCCAGGAATTGCTTTGATACTTCGGTTACGGGAGCTTCTGCGGTATAGTGGGTGCTGAAGGCCACCCCTTCTACGGCCTTACCGCCAATCTGGATGAATTCTGGAGCTTCATAAGTATCGCCGCCCAGGAATGGAGCCTTTATTCCAAGGTCTCTGGCCTGTTTTATAAGAAGTGCTGATTCGCCGTAGTTGCCCGGAGCGAAGATCACATCGGGATTCAAATCCTTTATGCTTGTAAGCTGAGCTGTAAACTCCTGGTCTCCGGTCTTGTACTTGGCTTCGGCCACTATGGCATTCTTATCGCCTGTAAGTTCCACAAAAGCCTGTTTAAAGAAGTTGGAAAGACCAACTGAATAGTCATTGGATACATCCATGATTATGGCTGCTTTTTTGGCCTTAAGGGTGTTGAAGGCATATTTTGCCATGACCTTGCCCTGGAAGGGGTCGATGAAGCATACCCTGAAGTAATAGTCGTTATTCAAAGTAACCAGCGGGTTTGTGGGAGAGCAGCCCACCACGGGAACTTTTGCATCCTTGGCCACCTGGCCACCAGCCATGGAAAGGGAGCTGCCGTAAGAACCGATGATCACGCTGACCTTGTTCTGCTGTATCAGGCGGGCCACTGCATTGGCAGCTTCGGTTTTGTCTGTCTTGTTGTCAACAAGGAAAAGTTTTATTTTCTTTCCCAGAACCTCCGGGAACATTTCATTGGCCAGGTTAATACCTTCCACGGTCATCTGGCCGCCGGCAGCACTGGCGCCGGTCATAGGCTCATATACGCCTACCCGGATAACATCATCGGAAGATTCGCCAGAAGACTGATTTGAATCGGATTTGCTTGAATCAGGAGCCTGCTGTCCCGACTCAGCTGGTTTGCTGGATTCGGAAGCCTGTTTACTGCCGCATCCTGCTAAAAATGCCGAAACAACCAATAGGAACACCACTGTTATAATCAATAACTTTTTGATACTGTTTACCTTCATTGATAAATTTCCCCCCCAATAATTTTTTAATTTCAGGGCTTTTACTAAATTATATTTAGATATGGTTTCTTAACGTGCTTTCTTACGGATTATGTAACACCCCTCCTTGTCCACAAATGAAACGCACATGTCTATGCTATATACACTATCATCATTTACATAAAAAATCAATAAGCAAATATTTACTAATATATATTCAACAAAATCTATTTTTTTCCTGCCGCAAGAACCTATATTTATTTCGACTTGAATATCCAAAATAAGACAAAAGCCGCACAAGAAGCGGCTTTGTCTAACTATTAAGTAATTTTTAATCTTCGATTCATCTGATAAATGCAAAGTACAGAGCGAAGGTTATTGCAAGAACATACATCATCCAGTGGACTTCTTTCCCTCTTCCGGAAAGCAGCATCAAGCCTGCATAGGCGATAAAGCCTACCGAAAGTCCCAGAGAAATGCTGAATGTTAAAGGCATTAAAATGGCTGTGAGAAAAGCCGGAAATGCCTCGTAAAAATCATTGAATTTAATTTCATTGAGACTGGTGGCCATGAAAATACCCACTATGATCAGTGCGGGAGCTGTAGCCTCTCCGGGAACCGCCAGGGCTATGGGTGAAAAGATGATGCTGGCGATAAACAGCAGCGATACTACTACCGAGGTAAGGCCCGTCCTGCCTCCAACGCTGACACCGGCGGCGCTTTCCACATAGGTGGTAGTATTGCTGGTCCCCAGAAGTGAACCTATAACTGTACCTATGGAATCCGCAAACAGAGCCTTGTTGCCCCTCTTAAGATTGCCTTTCTCATCGATCATACCGGTACGGCTGGCTACTCCCACGAAAGTTCCAATGGTGTCGAAAAGGTCCGCGAAAAATAGCGAGAATATTACGGGATACATGGAAAATTTGAGAGCATCTAAGATGTCCAGCTTAAAAAGGCCTGGTGCCATGCTGGGCGGCGCTGAGATGATGGATGCGGGCAATTTGGTGATGCCCATGGGAATTCCGATTATGGTTGTAATTATTATTCCCAGCAATATACCTCCCCTGACTCCCCGGGCTACCAGCACTGCCATAATGATTAGGCCTATGGTGGCAAGCAGCGTCTTGGGGTCTGTGAAGTTTCCGAGGTCTACAAATGTAGCCGGGTTGCTTACAACTATACCTGCGTTTTTAAAACCTATGAATGCGATAAAAAGGCCGATGCCGGCACCAACCGCATGCTTTAGCGGAAGTGGTATGGCCCTGATTAAAAGTTCCCTTAAGCCCGTTAGGGTAACTATAACAGCTATAATACCGGAAAGGAAGACTGCACCCAGCGCCGTCTGCCAGGCGATTCCCATTTTGCCCACCATTACGTAAGCAAAAAAGGCATTGAGCCCCATGCCCGGAGCCAGTGCAAAGGGATAGTTGGCGTAAAGTCCCATGAAAAGTGTGGATAGTGCCGCTGCCAGGGCAGTTGCCATGAATACGGCTCCCTGATTGAGGCCGGCGTCTTTTAATACTATCGGGTTTACCAGCAGGATGTAAGCCATGGTTACAAAGGTTGTAATACCTGCCAGGACTTCTGTTCTGACGTTTGTACCATTCTCCGATAGGCTAAAAAACCTTTCAAAAAAACTGTCCGACCCGCTGGAAATAGAAATTTCCTTCTTCAATGGAAAAACCCCCTTTTTTAATATTATATCAGAATTTTTTTATGACCATTCCCCGTTAAAAAATAAAAAAATCCCCACAGCGGGGAATGGGTATACCCCCCTGTAGCCTGTGGTGTTTTACGGACACCTGGTAGAAACTTCCGAGCCATATTCCCGGAATTATACAGGGTAAAAATATGATTTTTTCCAAAAAATATATTATCATTTTATTAAAAGGCTGTCAATAAAAAAGCGAACGATTTTTTATGATTTTTCCCTATCGTTCGCCCTTTATTATTATATTACCTGTTCCTCATGTTTCTTTTTGATAATCATGTCATAAAATTCCTCAAAAAGTTCGCCGCTGTCTTGCGGCCCCGGAGAAGCCTCCGGGTGAAACTGTACCGAAAAAGCGGGAAGATACCTGTGCCTGAGCCCCTCTACAGTGCCGTCGTTGAGATTCTTATGGGTCACCACCAGTCCAAGCCTTCTCAGGTCCTTTTCCTTTACGGCATATCCATGATTCTGGGAAGTCATGTAAGTTTTGCCGGTTTCAAGGTCCATAACCGGGTGATTTGCACCCCTATGTCCGAACTTTAGCTTATATGTTTCTGCACCAAAGGCCAGCGCCAGAAGCTGATGACCGAGACATATGCCGAAAATCGGCACCCGTCCCAGAAGCTTTTTTATGGTGGCAACTATTCCGGGGACATGAGCAGGGTCCCCGGGCCCGTTGGACAAAAGTATGCCATCGGGGTTTAAGGAAAAGATATCTCTTGCCTCGGAAAAAGCGGAAACCACTACAACATCTGCGCCTTTTATCTGGAGCTGCCTGAGAATGTCCTTTTTTACCCCAAAATCCATTACCACCACTCTTGGACCTTTTCCTGGAAGTCTGTATATTTTCCTGGTAGTAACCTGGGCGACCAGGTTCTCATCATCCTTTGCCTTTATATCCTGATGCTCCCGGAGCACATCACAATCATACTCGCTCCCGGCTTTGATATATCCCCTCATGGTACCGCATGATCTGATATGCCTTGTCAGGCTGCGGGTGTCAATACCAGATATTCCGGTAACTTTATGGTCTTTTAAAAATTCATTCAGTGCTTTAAAACCATTATTTTCCGTCATATAATTTTCTTTAACTATTAAAGCCTTCGCCCATATTTTATCCGACTCCGAAAAAACCGGCGATGTACCGTAATTCCCTACCAGAGGAAAGGTCAATGTTACAATCTGGCCTGCGTAAGACGGATCGGTAAGTATTTCCTGATAACCGGTCATGCTTGTATTAAAAACCACTTCTCCGGTTACTGCTTCCGAAGGATTGACAGCACCAAACAAATTCCCTTTATATACACTCCCATCTTCGAGAATAAGCTGGCCCTTCAAAATTAAAACCCCCTGAAATATTTTTTATAATTATACCTTATTTTGCATATTTATTCAATACCTGCCCTTAACTATCTGATTGTGCATGTCACCCCTGCTCCACTCGCAGTCTGCTTTTGTTAAGCTAATAAATACTTCTGTTTAATTAAGTAGACATCATTATTAATTTCCATATTATGGATGATTATTTTTTTTTACATTTCGGTTATTCTTGAAGGATATTTTAAACTTTTGTCTAATTATATATACATAATTCTAATTAATACATTCACAAAGGGAGGATTTTTAAATGAAAAAGCTTTTCGTAATTGCCCTGGTTGCCTTAATGGTTCTGGCCTTGATTGCCGGCTGTGGACAACAAAAGACTGAACCTGCCCAGCAGTCCGGCGGCGAGCAACAGCAGCAGCAACAGCAACAACAAGAACAAACTCAACCAAGTAATAATCAGCAGGCGACATTGAAAGACGGCGTGTATTATTCTGAAGACAAGGATTTTGACGACCACGGCTGGAAAGCTATGATGACAGTTGTCGTAAAGGATGGCAAGATAGCCAATGTTTTTTATGATGAAATCAACAAAGATGGCCTGCTAAAAAGCTTTGATCCCGAGTATGCCAAGAACATGAAAGCAAAATCGGGAGCCACTCCTGTTCTGGCCCAAACTTCACTTGCCGCTTCATTACTGGAAAAACAAAACCCGGATAATATAGACGCTGTAACTGGAGCAACTCATTCCAGCGACAAGTTCAAAGAAATGGTAAAACAGACACTGGCGGGCACTCCCGTAGAAGCCAAAGGCGCTTTCAAAGATGGTCTATACAAAGCAGCAGATAAGGATTTTGACGATCATGGCTGGAAAGGTATGGCAGCGGTCATTATAAAAGACGGGAAGATCGCATCAGCTTTTTATGACCAATTGAACAAAGAAGACGGCCATTACAAGAGCACCGATACAGAATATGCCAAAAACATGGAAGCTAAAACAAAAATGACGCCGAATAAAGCCGTGGAAGCCCTGACCAAATCATTGCTCGAAAAACAGGATGCGTCCCAGGTCGACGCAGTAACCGGAGCTACCGGTACCACCGGTAATTTCAAGACTTTGATGGGAGAGGCCCTTTCCTTTGCAAAATAGCCTGAGCACATAACTTTAATCTGCAGTTGGTTTCATGCCGCTGTGGTTACCTTCGCTGCACCGATTGCTACCTGCGGTGCTGCACAAGTCGCTTGCAGAAAAACCTCCGGCCATCTAATGCAGATGCTAAACTGTTACGATTATTAAGCGGGTGATTTTAATTCACCCGCTTTGTTATTAGTGTTCCTCGATAGTCTGTTACAGATTGTCTATATCTGGTATAATAGGTTAGGGTGATGGGATATGCAGGTAAATTTACCATACCCGGTAATGTTGCAAAACAATCTGTTGCAGGGTGAAGTTTTAACTGCCACGGTGCTGCAGAATGTCGACGGCGGTTATATTATCGATTTAAACGGCCTGGAAATTTTTGCGCAATCGGACCTGAACCTTGAGCCGGGAAATCTTTTGAGGCTTAAGGTAATTGAATCGGCTCCTTCACGACTGATATTAAAGGTCATAAATACCGACACCCGGGCAAAAGGTATTCAGGATGAGCCGCCTGTCCTCTCAAAACACCTTTCCTCCGTCGAAATCAGGGCAGCGTTCAAGCTCCTGTCAAAATTGAATCTACCCATCACCGGGGAAAGGCTTTCAATGGTGTCCGATTTGCTGGCCGGTATTGTAAATAATAATGGACATCCCGATCCTAGGCCTGATAAATCTGACGCTTTCAAGGAAAATCTGGCCCTTAGGGCTTTAAATATAATATATAAAGAGGCAAGGCCTGACAATATTTATTTTTTTGCTCTCCCCCTGCCGGAATATAAAACAGTTTATTTCAGACTATCCAGCGGTTCTAAAGCTAATGGCGGCAGGGTTTTGTTCCATTTAAGCTTCATAGTTGAAACCGTGACTCTTGGTCCGATCCTGGCTGAAATCTATCAAACCGAAAGTTCCACCGCAGCCTCGCTCACTTTTGAAGAAAGAAAGGGCATGGAAATCGTCCGAAAGGCTGTAGCCGATCTTGGCCCTCAAGCCGGCAGCCTGTTAAAATCTTTGAAAATGAAGGTGGGGAAAGTTTCAAAGCGGGATTTCTTTTTAAAGGGCCTTGAAGCCCCCGGCTTTTCGCCGGGCATAAATCTGCAGGTCTAGCCGATAAGATTACAGGGTGTGATGACGTGAATTATACAAACGATGATATCCTTAAAAAAATAAAAAAGCCGCAGCGCTAAAATACGATGCGGAAAAAGATGCAGCTCCCCGGGTGACGGCCCTGGGCGAGGGGGAATCTGCTCAAAAAATGCTGGAACTTGCCCGGGAGCACAACATACCCATATACAAAGATCCTGCAATGGCCGAGGCCCTGGTGAAGCTTGATATAGGCCAGGAGATCCCGCCCGAACTCTACAGGGCGGCAGCGGAGATTCTGGCCTTTATATATAGCCTTGAGAGGCAGGATTGAATAAGGCTTATTCCACCGTCACTTCTACCCGCACTCCATCTTCTTCATCGAAGATGTCCACTATCTTGCCCTGTTCGCCGTTTTTAACGGCTTCCATTATTTCATCCATGTTCACATCTTTTACATATTCTTTTGGAACGAATTTCAGTCCGAACTTTACCAGTCCATAAGGGATGTTGACATTTACCTTCTGCCTGTTGGACTTCATGTCGTAAACCCTTACTCTGAGCCACTTTATATTGCCTCCGGTTGTTTGGGCCGCCACGGGTTTTTGATCCAGGGCTGCAAGAAGCTCCATACCTTCCTGGGCCGATATCGTGCCCGACTCGATCATCTTCAAAATACTCATTCTTTCTTCATCCATGGATATTATCCTCCTTTTTGCATTCTAACGTTTTTTACCCTTAGAGTCCTCCGGGCATGAGTCTTAACGGTCTTTTAAAAGCTTTAGGGCTTCCTGAGGAGAAATCTCCCCTTTTTCAAGTTTCTCAAGTACTTCTTTCCTGTTTACCGTATTTTCCTCCACTGCTTCAACCTTATACCCCAGTGCCAGAATAACATTTTCAAGCCTGCTCCTGATAGTCGGATAGGATATGCCCAGTTCCTTTTCCATTTCTTTCAGGTTGCCCCTGCATTTAATGAAAATCTCTATAAAGGTTCTTTGTTCCCTGGTGAGGTAGCAGAACTTGCACATCGAAAATTCGCCTTCCATAGCCGTGCCGCATCTTGAGCAGGTTAGCCTGGTTACAGTAAATTTTTCATTGCAAACGGGGCACCTGCCTATGATTTCATTCAAGCCATCACCACCCCGGGTCTAAATTTTTATTTTCGAGTTAAAAATCTTAATCTTATTATACCATATAAATTAATTTTTCAATATGTACTTTTATATTTTTTATATATAGCTGAATATTTTTTATAAAATATCTCTCACGGATCAATTTTATTAAAAGCTGATTTTAGTGCGGTCAAACTTAATGAGGTATTATGGGACTTTCTGCGTAGTGGGTCCCAATGACGCCATGAACCGATAGTTTATGATATTATATTTTGGAGCCCGAAAGGGCTCTTTAGTTTTTATACCCCATAAGACGATGATCATGATTGCCAATATTTTTAAACATTCCCGGCCGGAGATAATGGCAAACATAAACAAAAAACACAGAGCCTTCAAATACGCTCTGTGTCTAGATTTCATATTGGTGGGCGCGGCAGGTTTCGAACCTGCGACCTCTTGAATGTGAGTCAAGCGCTCTCCCACTGAGCTACGTGCCCATATATTGGTGGACGTGAGGGGATTCGAACCCCTGACCCTCTGATTGCGAACCAGATGCTCTCCCAGCTGAGCCACACGCCCACGGTTTTCCCGTGACGTAAAATAATTATAATATAAAATCCTTGAAAATGCAAGGCCCTGGTTCCGATTTTAAGATGGTCTATACAATATAGCAGAAAATCATGGCTATTTCAACGGCCCTATTCTGCTGAGGGGCCATATCCTGTAGGTGGCCTTGCCCACTATCTGGTTCCTGGAAACAAATTTGTTTTCCCAGAAGCGGCTGTCTTTGGAATTGTTCCTGTTGTCCCCCATCATGAAAAAGTATCCTTCAGGGACCCTGTAAGGCCCAAAGCTGCCGACCATGGGCTCTTTAAGATAAGGTTCCTGCACCGGAACATTGTTCCTGTAGAGGGTACCGTTCTTTATCTCGATGACATCTCCGCCAATCCCTATAAGGCGTTTCACAAAAGTCTGCCTGGGGTCGTCGGGAAATCTGAACACCACAATATCTCCACGTTTTAATGGTTCAAACCTGTAAATAAATTTATTTACAAGGATCCTATCTCCTATTTCTATGGTGTGTATCATGGAACCCGTGGGAACAATCATGGGCTCGAACACATAACCCCTTATGGCCAGTGCCAGGACAAGAGCAAAGGCAATGGCTTTTATCCATTCTACTATCTCATTTTTTAAGTTCTTTTCCATCAAATATTTTCACCCGCTGCAAGGACATTACTTATCTATTATAGCACAAAAATATAAAAGGGTATAGGAAACAAATTATTTTTTTAAAAATAATCTTTAAGGGCATATAGTATGTGCTGACTTAATTTCTGTTGAAATTCCTTAGTAGTCAGCAGCGCCCTGTCCTGGGGGTTCGTGATGAACCCCAGTTCAACAATGGCGCCCGGAACATTGGTATTGCATAGTAAAAACAACGATGAATTGGATATGGGTTTTCTTGCCTTCACCTTTTGACCCGAAGACCCATATGCTTCCTCCAGCCTTCTTTGCAAAAAACCGGCCAATCTGCTGCTCTCATCACTTCCCCTGAAATAAAATACCATAGGTCCGCGAGTGTTTATTGAGCTTCTTTCGGCATTTACATGTATACTCAAAAAAGATCCGGATGCGCTCTGTTTATTATATCCGCCCTGGCGATCAAATCCCTCCTGTGCCTGTATTCGCTTTTATTGTTGAGCCTGTCCAGGGCCACATCTTTGGTCCTTGTCATTATGACATTGGCACCGCTCTTTTCCAGTAATCTCTTGAGTTCCAGGGCTACCTGCAAATTTATATTTTTTTCCAGAGTTCCATCGCTATGATATGTGCCTCCATCAACACCACCGTGGCCCGCGTCTATTACTATTATCCTTCCGGATAAAGGTGCCCAATATCTGAAAACTTCCATGGCCGGATTTTCCCCGTACAACAGTTTTACAACCATAACAGCGGTAAGCAAAATCAGGATAATGTAAATATGTCCGGCAATAGGGCATTTTTTAATCCAATAGAAATTTTTCATATAAAAATCCCCCTTAAAAACCTGTAATAAAAAATATTTTTTTAAGAGGGGATATATGATAAAAGTTTTTTATTTTAAAATTTAATACTTATGGGGAGAAATCTAATCACTAATTTTATTTTTAAGACCTTGCCAGCACTTTAAATGTTCCGTTTCTACTCCAAAATAATCCAGGGCTTTAGCCACAGTTTGGTTCACTATATCATCCACCGTTACGGGCTTAGTATAAAATGCCGGCACCGGAGGCATGATAATGACTCCTAGCCTCGAAAGCTTTAGCATATTTTCCAGGTGTATGGAGGAAAGGGGTGTTTCTCGCACCATTAGCAACAATTTTCGTCTTTCTTTTATACAAACATCGGCGGCCCTTATGATAAGGTCATCCGAATAGCCGCAAGCTATGCCCGCCAGGGTCTTCATGCTGCAGGGCGCCACTATCATGCCGTCGGTTTTAAATGAACCGCTGGCAACAACATCCGACAGGTCGTTTACATCGTGGCAAAAACTCGCCATTTTCTCCACTTCCGCCACCTTATATCCGGTTTCTTCCTCGATGGTGAAACCACCCCATTTGCTCACAATAAGGTGTGTTTCGACGTTCTTTTTCTTGAGCTCTTCCAGTATTCTGATGCCGAAAATTGCTCCCGAAGCACCCGTAATGGCTACTATCAATCTCATGTCAATCCCTCCCGATTAAGCGCAGCTTTATCCGAAGTTTGCCATAAATATACTTCCTCTATTTAAGCGGGAAGGACGTTGCGCTAATCTTTCGGATCAGCCGATTTTTCTTCGGTTCAAGACTCATTACTATAATTTTCGTCAACTCCCGCCCATTTCTTATAATCTTATCAATTTCCTCTTTTGTAGCATTGTCAATATGTATCCCTCATGTAACGACAACAACCTGATTCATCTTTGCATATTTCTTCCGCCATCGGAACCTCTGCCTGCAGGCAGAACTTTCCCTCGCCATATGTTTCAAAAAACATTTCAATCATACGCAACACCGTTTTTAATTATATCATTGCAAAAACCCAATGTAAATTTTTGTGAAATGTTAGGTTTTTTATTTTTATGTCAGGTTTAGAAAATTAATTCTGACATTTTGTTGACTTTTTTCTTTAAACGATTTATTCTATATATCAATAAAAAAACATTTCAATAAACCTTACATATTTTTTTAAATACCTGACATAATGGAGGTGGTTTTGTATGGATTTTGTATATTTCATTAATTTTATGTTAAAATCCTTTAACGAAATAAAAAATTACCATTCCATGAAGGAGGATGATTAAAATGTCTTCTGTTTCCGATGTAAGTGTGGCTCTTGATACGGTATGGGTGCTTGTGGCCGCTTTCCTTGTTTTTTTCATGCAGGCGGGATTTGCCATGGTGGAAGCCGGTTTCACCAGAGCTAAAAACGCCAGCAATATCGTTATGAAAAACCTCATGGATTTTGCTATCGGTTCCATAGTTTTTTTCGCTTTCGGTTTTGCTATTATGTTCGGTAAAGATCTGGGCGGTTTTATTGGAACATCAGGTTTTCTGGGTCTTGGCAGCATGGAGCATCTGGGTTTAAAGATTCCTATTGAAGCTTTATCATTTTCCAGACTGTTTTTGCCGCAACAGCTGCCACCATCGTTTCGGGAGCTATGGCCGAAAGGACTAAATTCATAGCTTACGTTATATACAGTGCGGTGGTAAGTCTCATCATATATCCGGTGGTCGGCCACTGGGCCTGGGGCGGTGGGTGGCTTTCGAAGCTCGGATTTATTGATTTTGCCGGTTCTACCGTAGTGCATTCGGTAGGAGGATGGGCAGCTTTGATGGGTGCGGCCATTCTTGGACCGAGAATAGGAAAATACGGCAAAAACGGTGAAGTGCATAATCTTTCCGGCCACAGCATCACTCTCGGGGCGCTTGGAGTATTTATTCTGTGGTTCGGATGGTTTGGATTCAATCCCGGTAGCACCCTGGCAGCGGTTCCCGATATAGCCCGTATTGCAATGACCACCAATCTCGCTGCAGCAGCGGCAGCTACTACAGTTATGATCATCACCTGGATTAGAAGCGGAAAACCTGATGTGGGCATGACTCTAAACGGCACCCTTGGCGGTCTGGTAGCCATTACCGCAGGAACGGCCGCCGTAAGCATGTGGGGTTCCATAGCTATCGGCGTCATTGCTGGTTTTGTAATAGTTTTTGGAACTGAGTTTATCGATAAGGTGCTCAAAATAGATGACCCGGTGGGAGCGGTAGGTGTCCATGCTCTCTGCGGAGCCGCCGGAACCATATTGGTAGGCCTTTTTGCCACGGAAGGCGGATTGTTTTACGGTGGCGGAGCTTCTCTGCTGCTCGTTCAGTTGACGGGAGTGGCCGCGGTGGCCGTATGGACTCTTTCCACAACCTTCGTATTGTTCAAAACTCTGAAGGCAACGGTGGGCTTGAGAGTCAGCAAGGAACATGAGTTGATGGGGCTTGACCGCAGTGAACATGCCACCGAAGCTTATGCCGACTTCGTTTTGAATGGTACCAGCAAGGCTGCATGAATTGGAATCCTCCCCATAAATCATATATAATATTTCCAGACTGAAAGCCGCAGGAATTTTTTGCGGCTTTTAGTCACTTTTGTCTTTTTATGCTATAATTGATTATATCGAAGTTTTAAGTTATAAAATAAATATACATGCTTTTCTTTTCCTGGTATGTATATAAAGGGGTGAGGGTGTAGCAAATGTTCATCGCTGATTTTCATATACATTCAAAATATTCAAGAGCCACAAGCAGGGAATGCAATCCCGAGATGCTGGAAATTTGGGCGAGGCGTAAAGGAATCGGCGTTATTGGGACAGGTGATTTTACCCATCCGGCCTGGCGAGAGGAATTAAAGGAAAAGCTGGTCCCCCTCGGAAGAAGGCCTTTATATACTTAAGGATGATTTTCGCAGAGAGGATAAAGCAGCAGGAGCTAATTTTACGCCTCGATTTATTGTGACGGGTGAAATAAGCTCAATATACAAAAAGAACGGAAAGGTAAGAAAAGTCCACAACCTTATACTTCTACCCGGCCTGGAACATGCCGAATCATTATCGCACCGGCTTGAGGCCATAGGCAATCTGCACTCCGACGGCAGACCCATATTGGGTCTTGACAGTAAGGATTTGCTTGAGATAGTGCTTGACACGTGCCCAGAGGCCATATTTATACCTGCCCACATATGGACCCCGCATTTTTCCCTCTACGGCGCATATTCAGGCTTCGACGACATCAGGGAGTGCTTTGAGGACCTTACCGGCTGCATATATGCGCTCGAAACCGGGCTTTCTTCGAATCCTTCCATGAACTGGCGCCTTTCCGCGCTGGACGGATTCACGCTTGTGTCCAACTCGGATGCGCATTCGCCGACGAATCTGGGAAGAGAGGCAAACATTTTTGATACGGAACTTTCTTACAGGGGAATTTTGAGGGCTTTAAAAGATCGCGGTACAAATGACTTCTACGGCACTATAGAGTTTTTCCCTGAAGAAGGTAAATACCATTATGATGGACACAGAAAGTGCAACGTCTGCTGGAGTCCTTCCGACACGATAGCCGCCGGAGGAATATGCCCAGTATGCGGCGGCAGGATCACAGTCGGAGTGCTTCACCGGGTCGAAGCCCTGGCAGACAGGCCCGAAGGATTCAAACCATCGACTGCAAAGCCTTTCGAAAGCCTTGTCCCCCTTCAAGAAGTTATAGCTTCATCGATTAATTCTACTGCAGCCAGCATGAAGGTGAAGAGAAAATACGATGACCTGATCCAGAACCTCGGCACGGAGCTTTATATACTCCGTGAGGCATCATTAAAAGAAATTGAACTTTTTGCAGGCCCATACATAGCTGAAGGAATCCGCAGGCTGAGATGCGGCGAAATTGAAATACAACCCGGGTATGACGGTGAATACGGCAAAATAAAAATAATGGACAAACGCGAAATAGACATGCTCTCAGGCCAGTTATGCTTTGTCAATGACAAACGCACTAACACTAAAAGAGCCATACCCGGCAAAATCGAGAATATGATGATTTCGATAGCCGAATCGGCGCCTGTTTTAGTCGATAGCAGTGCGCCTAGCGATAGTAAGGACGCTGTTAAAACCGTTTCCTCAAATATTCTCTATGGATTGAACCAGGAACAGTGGGAAGCCGTTTCATCTTCCAATCCGGCAATGGCAGTAATTGCCGGCCCCGGAACCGGAAAAACAAAAACGTTGGTATACCGTATCGCATACCTTGTTGAAAAATGCGGTGTACATCCCTCACACATAACCGCCGTCACATTTACCAACAAGGCTGCAAATGAGATGCGCACCCGCCTGAATGAGCATTTTGGGGACGAGCGGACGGCAGGTGCAGTAACAATAGGCACTTTCCATTCAATATGTCTTCAAATACTGTCCAAATGGAAGGATACGAATAACTTAACCATTATCGATGAATATACTGCTGTTTCAATAATTGAGGAGATATTAAAGAACATAAAATCGGGAATCTCTCCACGGGATGTTCTGAGAGGGATATCGCTTGTTAAAAATGGTGCAGCACAGGCGAAAGATTATAAATCCAATATTTTGGCCGAAGTATACGATTCTTACTGCTCACTGCTCAAGAGTTACGGTTTAATGGATTATGATGATATCCTCCTCGAAGTGCTCCACCGATTTGAGTGCAATGATACATGGGATATATCGGAAAGTGGCGGGGAAAACTGTTTCTCGCACCTGCTGGTGGATGAGTTCCAGGATATAAATGAGATTCAATACCGCTTGATAAAAGAATGGAGCAAAAAAAGCGAAAGTGTTTTTATCATAGGAGATCCCGACCAGTCTATTTATGGTTTCAGGGGTTCGGATTTTCGGTATTTCGAAAGGCTAAAGGAAGATTTCCTCAGCATTCGGTACGTCCGGCTGACTCAGAATTACCGCTCAACGCCCGAGATAATCGCTTCCGCCAAATCGGTTATCTCAAAGAAAACCGCTACAGGATGCACATGCCCCCTGTATGCTAAAAGGGAAAGCGGCGCAAGAGTACGACTAATTAAAACCAATGATGAATTCTCAGAGGCGATATTTATTGCAAAGGAAATAAACCGCATGGTCGGCGGCATCGATATGCTTGATGCCCAGGCACTTTCAGGGCCCGGCAGAAAAAAGCCTGCGGCAAGACACACAAGGAGTTTCTCCGATATTGCTGTACTATACCGCACCAACCGCCAGGCAGAAATCCTTGAGCAGTGCCTCTCAAAAGAAGGCATCCAGTATGTGGTCGTCGGGCGGGACGAATTCCTTTCAGATAAGCCGGTCCGTGAAGCGATCGCCTTTTTCAGGTTTTTGCTCAACCCCGGGGATATTGCTTCACTATTGTTATGCCTTAAAGCAGAAAGCATATCTTCAGCAGACCTGAACCAAAAAGTCCTGGAAAGTTACGCTGCAGGCGAGAAAAGTGTATCGGCCCTAACAAGGTTAATGGAAGGGGGCCAATTGCAGCTGCATAAACCGGACAGACTCCGGCATTTCATGGAAATGTTGAGAAAATACGAACCTATCATCCATAAAGAAAAGCCGGGGAAGATTATTGATTCCTGGATTAACGACAACAGCCTGTCAGGCCTGAGGTGTACGGAACTGCTTTTAAATACGGCTGTTATGTATGACGAAATGTCTTCCTTTATTCAAAACCTTGTGTTGGGACGTGAGAGTGATGTTGTCCGCAGCGGCAGCAAGGCGTATTCTCCGGATGCGGTCTGGTTAATGACCATACATGCGGCAAAGGGCCTTGAATTCCCCACAGTTTTCATATATGGCGCAAACGATGGTATAATTCCTTTAAGAAGCAGCGGATCCGGCTTTGATATGGACGAGGAGAGACGGCTTTTCTATGTCGGCATGACAAGAGCACGGGATGAACTTGTGCTTCTGACGTCCCATGCTCCATCTCCTTTTATTGCCGACATATCCGAAGAGCAACTTATAACAGAGAATACCCTTGCACAAAAGCAGGCGAGGCAATACAAGCAAGCCAGCCTTTTTGACATATAATGATACATAATGACGATGGAAATCCTAAAAAAATAAGCCCGGTGGACAGTAGCCGGGCTTAATCGTAAAGATTGTTAAATTGTTTTACTATTCGTTCATTTTTACGATAATTCTGTAATTCCTAGGATCTGTAGCTTTTTGGAATGCTTCCTGTACTTTTTCAAATGGAATTACTTCCGAAATTAACGGTTCTGGCGTTATTATCCTTGACGATAAAAGTCTTGTGGATTTTTGAAAATCTGATATACTGGGACTTACACTACCAGTAATTGTTATTTCACTATTATGGATCCAATCCGGGCTAATGCTAATCGGGCTATCGGGGTGCTGGGAACTATAAAAGATTACTCTACCTGTTTTCCCCACCATTTGCGTAGCTTGCTGAGCTATTTTACTTATTGCGGTAGTGTTTATTACCACGTCGGCGCCACGACCTTCGGTTATTTTTTTAATTTTTTCTATCGGGTCTTCCTGCAAAGGATTAAAAGTATCATCGGCGCCTAATACTTTCGCCAGTCTACGCCTTTCTTCGCTCACTTCACTAACTATTACTCTGGCGGCTTGTTTTTTTGACATCATTACATGGAAGAGTCCCATAACTCCTGCTCCTATTATTACAACATCATTTCCAATCTCAATATGAGCTCTTTGAATGCTGTGTATAACACAGGCAAGCGGTTCCGACAATGCTCCGACTTCAAAAGCGAGATCATCCACTATTTTAAACAATCTGGTCGACGAAACAGTTAAATATTCACCGAGACCTCCCGGTCCGGGGATTGCCAGGCCATTCTGCCTTTTTTTACCTATCATTTCACAGAGGTTTTGTTCTCCCATTCTGCAGTAATAACATTCTCCACAGGTTTCCAGGAGTCTTAAAGCAACTTTTTGGCCTTTTTTCCATCTGTTTTCATCCACATCTTCACCTAGTTCTTCTATTATTCCTGATACCTCATGTCCGCCTATAAAAGGAAAAGGAACATGCGAAACGCCTTTGAATATTCTTTGTTCCCAGGTACATAAAGCACATGCTTTGACTTTAACTAAAACTTCGCCTTTTTTCGGGATAGGTTTTTCAATTTCTCGTATTTCTACTTTTTCTGTATCTGAAAATACAGCGACTTTCATCATCGTCGCCAAAACCAACACCTCCTTTAAAAAAACAGCGAGATTTAACATCACATTTCTTCCAGGACTTTTTCAACTTCCGCATTTTCATGAATTATTTTAGCTATGGCCGAACAAATTTTTTCTATTTTTTGATGCATCCAGATATTTCTCCCCATAACTACTCCGGAGGCTCCTGCATCCATTGCTTCTTTTACCATATGCAATAGTTCTTCATCTGATTTTATCTTTCCTCCACCCAGTACCAGTATAGGCCTATAACATCCTTCTACAATCTTTCTAAATGTTTCTTTGTCCCCTATATATTGTGTTTTTATGAAATCTGCACCCAATTCTGCGCCTATCCTGCAGGCTAAAGCAATATTTTCCGGATTTCTTGCATCGGGAGCTGGCTCGAATCCTCTGGGTAGCATCTCTGCTCCCAAAACTATACCCCATTTATTGCAATCAGCAGCGTTTTTCGCAAGGTTTTTAAGGCTCACGTCTTCATTTTTTGCTCCGGGAAAACCCATACATAGAACTCCATCTGCACCAAGTCTTACTGCATCTTCAATGGAGTAAAGATTTTCCATGGGGCTTTTTTCAACGGCGATTTGTGAAGTGCCTCCATCAATGCGAAGTATCAAACCTACATTATCTATTTCCTTTTGGAAATACTGAGATATACCAAAAGTAGTGAGAATAGCATCTATTCCGCCGGCTACGGCCTTTTTAATAATCTCACCGGGTTTTTGCATATCCGGTAAGACATTTAAACCATTGCCGTGATCCATTGCCAACACAAAAGCCTTTCTGTCGTCTTTAAAAATGTTATGCCATCTTCTCTTCATCAGATATCTCTCCTTCAATTATTGTATTGTCATAAATTTTTGCTTAAAATAAGCCTATTAATCCACCAATTAATCCTGCCAAGACTATATAGATCATTACTGTCACTGGACTTTTCCCCTTCCTCACAAGATATAAAACTCCCAGTGTCAATAACAAAGCAAGCACTTTAGGTACGATTTTGTCCAAAATATCAGCCTGTAATTTTATTGCGGTTTGACCTACTGTCAATACAACCGGTGTAGACAGACTTACAAACTGGCCCGTCAGAGCCCCTAACACCATGCAGCCCATGACGCCTGCGCCTGTGATCACAGTATTGATTAAACCACCCTCCAGGATCTTTTCTACGGCCTTACGGCCCTGGATATAACCCTGCATCCATCCAAAATACGCTATTCCTATAATGCATGCTGAAATTAAAGCTGTATATATTACTGGTCCTGCGAGATTGCCTTCTTTCGCCAAGCTTATTCCCAAAGCAAGTAATATCGGCGTTATTATGCCCTGAGTTATAGTATCGCCTATGCCTGCCATAGGGCCCATAAGACCTGTTTTTATTGCATTTATTCCTTCATCAGTAATCGGTACACCATTGGCTTTTTCTTCTTCCATAGCTATGGTTATTCCATGAATAATGGCGCCTACATTGGGTTCGGTATTAAAAAAAGTTAAATGTCTTTTTAAACCTGCCGATATGTCTTCTTTACTCGTATAGAGTTTCTTTAAGATCGGTGCCATATATTGAGCAACAGCTCCTGCTTGTAAACGCTCATAGTTATAACATGAATGAGAGAAAAACATCCACAACCAGAAGGATTTTATTACATCCCATCTTGAAAGTTTTTTAGACTGTCCCATGAACGTTCCCCCCTCTTGAAAGTATTATATGGATATACGCAGCAACAACTGCAAAAGCCCCGACAGCAATTACATTAAGATTCAAATAGACTGTAAGGAAAAAACCGAGGAAAAAGTATATCATCGTATCGCTTTTAGCAATAGCCCTCATATTTAAAGCGATCCCGAGGGCAGGCATCATTCCTCCTATTACAATGAGAACATGCAACACCTTACCGCCTAATAACTGTATTGCCGACTGTATTGCTTCAGGACCGTATAATGAGGCTAGAAATACCGGGAAGAAGCTAATTATAAAAAGAAAAATCTGTGGCGGAAAAACATTTATCAGCATTACTCCCCTGGTATCTCCCTTTTCCGCGAAAGCATCAGCCCAGTGGATAAAGATAACATTCACAGTAAGTCTTGCAAACCAGATCAAAGTGCCCAAAAGACCTATTGGAACTGCCAGAGCAAGAGCGGCTTCCGGCGTAATACCTGATGCTATGGCTATAGCGGTACCCACTGTCCCTGCCAGGGCCGGATCCCCGGGCAACGCTCCTCCAGCCGATATAAAGCCTAAATATATCAAGTTTATTGTTGCTCCCATTATTGCTCCCTGAACCGGATCACCAAGGACAAATCCCACCAACGTACCGGCCACCAGCGGTCTATATAACGTATAATAGCCTACTCCCGCAAGCCAGGTGCTATTCCCCAGATAGTAAATCATACCTATCAAGAATGCCTGCCAAAAATTGATGTGCATACTTTCCCTCCTTTACAAAATTAAAGATGCATGATAGAATTTAAAAAAATCTATTTTTCTTTTAAGGCCTTTATGGCCTCTTTTTTTTTATAAAAAAGCTTTTATTTATAAGCAATTAAACAGTGGTAGCTTTTTTGAAATGCGTTACGGAAAGCCCTACATTAAGGTATATTTTTGCTTTCCTACGCATTATAAGAACTTCTTTATTTCCACCCCCTTGTCATCAGGCACAATTCTAATCAGGATTGCAACTCCTTTTGACAGAATATTTTTAAATACTTCTCTCTCTTCCTGGGATGCAGAAATATTTTTATAAAGTAACTTTCTTCCTGCTCCTGCACCCATTCCACCAACGTTCAACTCCTTTATTCCAACACCTCCTTCCATAAGTGCATAAATTGTCTTGGGGTGCTTTGCTAAAACTATTACCTTCTCACCCGGGGATCCTTCCCCTTTCAAGACTGCGACGGCTTTTTGGGTATCATAAACTTCTACTTTTATCCCCGGAGGAGCTGCCATTTTGAGTACCTTCTCCATAAATGGATCTTGTGCCACATTATCATCCACAATTATGATCCTATTAGCCTGCGTGTATTTTACCCATGCAGTCATTACTTGGCCATGAATAAGCCTATCATCTATTCTTGTAAGTACTATGTTTAACATGTTTTTTTACCTCCCATCGACAACTTTTTTGATATTTTCTTCTGAGTACAGTTGCTGATATAAATCTTTAATGCCCAGTAATCCTGCTTCTATGCAGTGTTCTTTCAACTTTTTCAGATTATAAGATGATCTTAACATCAAAGCCTCTAAAACCATAGGCAGATTGACTCCTGTAATACACTCAAATTGCATGTTCTTAAAAAACTTCTTCATATTCAAAGCGGTGGCATTGGAGGGGCTACCGCCATAAAGATCTACAAATACCAATACTCCTTCCCCCTCTTCTAATTCCTTGATGGTTTTTGAGACCTTTTCGCTGAACCCATCTATACTATCACCATGAAAAAGCCCTAAAGTAGCCACATTCCTTTGTTTCCCCACGATCAGTTCGGCACTATATAAAAGTTCTTTTCCTAAATCACCATGGGTCACGATTAATACTCCAATCATCTTATCATCCTTTCTCCATACTCATTTCTTTTGCTATTGTTAATCTTTGTAAAAACACTTCTTTAATATCTGAATAACATCTTCTTTATATAATTTCTTAAAATTTCCCACTGGTCCTGGCTCGACAACTTTTCCAGCTATTATTTCAATATCTTTTTCATATATTTTAAGATAATTGAGTCTGTATCCAACTCCCATCTTACTAAAAAACTTCTCAGTCATATCAATGCCTTCTATAGCGATTTCCTTATCTGTTTTATGTTCATCATTTGCACCCCAGACGTTAGTTGCATATTGTTTAAATTTGCCATACCCTTCTTCCATCACATATTTAGCCCAATGAGGCCATACTATGGCAAGACTTTCTCCATGCGGAATATCATAAATGGCACTAATTTCCTGACCAATTCTATGGGTTGTCCAATCCGAAATAACACCGGAACCTATAAGACCGTTTAGAGCTAGACTGCTTGCCCACATTAAATTAGCTCGAGCATTATAGTCTTCAGGATCCTTCAGCGCCATCGTCAAATATTTGATAACCGTTTTTAATAAACCTTCACAAAGCACATCTTGAACCATCGTCTCCTGATCATGATGGAAATATTGCTCCAATAAATGAATCATGATGTCTATACTGCCAAAAACAGTTTGATTATTTGGAACAGTATATGTACATTCCGGGTCAAGTATAGAAAATTTAGGATAAAGGGCTTCAGCGGATATCATTCTTTTTTCATGTTTTTCCCAATTTGTTATTACAGCTGTGTCATTCATTTCGGAACCGGTTGCTGCTATTGTTAATACTGTCCCTATCGGCAATGCTTCCTTTATTGGTATTCTTTTAACGAATAAATCCCATGGATCTCCATCATATTTAACTGCTGCAGCAATAGTTTTAGCAGTATCAATTGTGCTGCCTCCGCCGACAGCCAGGATAAATCCAATCCCTTTCTCTCTGCAGATTTCTATTCCTTTCTTAATTAATGATATCCTGGGGTTAGGAACAACACCCGATAATTCAAAAAAAATTATGTTGTATCTGTTTAATTGTTTTAATACTTCATTATAAACCCCGTTTTTTCTAATACTTTCTCCCCCATATACAAACAATATTTTGTTGCTGTAGTTCTTGATTTCACTGCCAAGATTAAATATTTGGCCTTTACCAAACAATATTTTCGTTGGATTGCAATAGATAAAATTCTCCATTATCTGCCTCCTCGTTTATTACGATTTTTTATTTTTAATTCTTTGGCCGTATACTAATTTTTTTAGCAAAATATATCAGCAAATTTCATACCATAGGTTTTTATAATGTGTATCAACATCGATACATCAAATATATTAATCCTCGAGGCAAGCCTTGTATTAATTTAAATGTTTGAATCGATGAAACTTTGTACGGCAGAATACTTACCCATAATTACCTGAATAAAAACTTAATGTGTATCAAAAAAGCGGTCCTTTATTGGACCGCAAAATTCGTTACAGGATGTGTATCAAGCAAGTGTGTCAGGTTTTGTCGCAAGTGTATCAAAATGTGTATCAAACATTTCCACCACATAGGCCAGTTCCGCATCGGGTATGTTTATGCCGAAGACCTCTTCTATCAACTCAAAGTGTTTCCTCAATACCTCAAACACATTATTTCGTACCTTTTTAAGTTCCTCCAGATTGTTATAAGGTAGAGACTCGCCTTTAATGACTCTTTCCACCATACATGAACAGTGAAACAAAAATTTTATGGTGATATCATCGTCGATTTTTTCTCCGAATTCCGCCAGTATTTTTTCCAGGACATCGTTCAAGGCGCTGCAGGCTTTTTGTGGATTTAAAAAGGTCAGGGTCTTGCCCAGGATATCTACCAGAATACCTTGAAAGAAGCGACCGCCATATTCGTTCAACGACGCAACATCTTTTATGTCCTGTTGCTGTCCGATGAAAGGACTTAAGCTCTTCACATCTTCCACCAGGGTATCAAGATCCAGATCCGGCATCAAAGCTTTGCGGGTGGCTTCTATGACCATGGGGGTGCTTACCATTTCAACAACCCTGGTGGGAATGCCAGTTTTTTCTGTTATCAACTGAGAAAAAGCAACTAGGGAGCCCATATCCACCAGGATAAGAACCCCTTTTCCCCGATCTATCTTTCTTACTTCTTCCACAGCTCTGTCAAGTATCACTTCAACCTTTTCTTCCAGGGGCATATCCAGGGCCCGGGCATGATCAACTCCCAGCAGGGCGTTGGCCACCTGGGCCATGGTGCTGGCCGCCGCATGTCCATGGGCTATCACCAGAACGCCAGTATTGCCCCGGCCTTTGCCTGCCTTTACAGCGTATAAAAACATGGCAAGATATGCGACTTCATCTTCGGGGATGCTTATACCCAGTTTTTCTTCCAAACTTACCTTTATCTTTTTCGCCAGATCATATTCTCCCGGGTGTTCTTTTAAAATACTTTCCTTATCTGGGTGTGATATTACGGTGCCTAACCGAAGTCTTTTCATCAATGTCTCCACATGAAGGGCTATACCGTATATGACCTTTTTATTTAATGGACCGCCGAATACTCCCTCTACATTTTTTAAAGTATCTTCCACGGCCTCAAGGATCTGCGGGCTAACTATCTTAGATATGGCCTCCCGATCCACACTGGCGTCTTTCGGCCTTATCCTGGAGAAAAATTCCTCAAAATAATCTTTTATCTCGCCATCTACTTTCTCCCGGATCTGTCTTTCGGAAAGGCCTTCTCCTGCATATTTTCGCCATGTATTTTGAATAATTTCATAAAAATCATCACCCGTCTTATATTCATCCAGCATTAAAATTTCATGGATATTTGAGGGGCCTTTGTCCTGTGCGTCAAATAGTACATCCTCACTACCGCTTAAGTTGAAATTTTTCACCAGTTCTTCCCTTTTTTCGCCGATTTTAAAGAAACCTTCCCTTACCCTCTGGGAAAGCTGGGATAATTTTACCTCTACGGTGTCTTTCTTAAATGTCATATAATCCAAGAAAGCCCTGGCACATATGAGCTGGATATCGCTTTTGAGTTGCCCTATATTTCCCGGGCAATCATAGAGCATAAAAGCCTTGATAACTTCTTTCGAAACCCTTACAGGAGCTTTTATTCTGACCGATTCATCCCGGAAAAACCGGCATATGAGGGCCATGCGCTCCTGAAGGGTACGCTCTTCCAGGCTGGGTAGTTTGATGACTACCGGAATCCTTCGTAAAAAAGTATGGAGCATGGCGGACTCCGGTTCCTCTGTGGTGGCAGCTATGATAAGCACCCGGACTTTTCTCGTGTTCTCCGATTCTCCGAGACGCCGATAGATACCTTTATCCATCAGCAGAAACATCATTTCCTGACCTTCCGGCGGCAGGCGGTGAACTTCATCCAGAAATAATATCCCTCCATCGGCATTATCTACCAGACCCCGCTTCTCCCTGTCGGCTCCGGTGAAAGCACCCTTTACATGGCCGAAGAGCTGGGACATCAAAAGCTGTGGGTTCTCGGCATAGTCGGCGCAGTTAAACACAATAAATGGCGCTCTCGGCGGTAACTTTTTCACTTCCACCGCATACCTGTACATGGCTTCGGCAAAGGTGGTCTTACCCACGCCGGTAGGCCCCACGACCAGCGTATGAAGTCCGCCGGGCGGATACAATACGGCGGCCTTGGCCTGCTCCACCTGGGCTTTGAGGCTCTCCCGGGCACCTATCATGTTGTCCAGCACGCTTTTTTCGGTCAGGCAATTATCATTTATGTTGTTAAAATTAAATTTATCTTCTCTATGTTCGGCTGTTACTAATCTATTCGGAGACCCATGCAGTTCTGTAACAGCTTTAGTTTGAAATATTTCTTTATCATCAATGCGGTTACTGTCACTTATGCCATTTTTAAGCATTCTTCTGAAGGTTTCGTAATTTTCTATTACCGGGTTATCTACTTTTAATCCCCATTTCGATTCCAGAATATATTTATCAACGTAAAGAACCGGCTTACCCTCTATTTTTACTACCTTGCCCTCCCGTACAAGGCGGTTTAATTCCTTACTGGTGTTGTTTCGGCTTACACCGATGAGTCCTCCGATAAAGCTTGCCTCAAAACCGATCCTCTGGTCTTGATGGAGCTTTTCTAGCTGCAATGACTCAGTGAGCTCCCTGAGTTTCCGATACACTTTCTCTTTCCTCTTCAGTGATTTATTATTTCCACTGTTTGCTTCGATTCTATCTTTCAAAATGCTACCCTCCTTTTATAACAATTCTTTACCACCTTTATAAAAGGCCTCCATTGGGAGGCCTTTTTGCATCAATTTTCAGGCAGCCTCTCGTGATTTATACTTTGTTTTCCCCGCACCGATGATGCCAGCATACAGAGTATGTCTATAACGGCGGTCAACAAGAAAACATCCCTTAGCCCATTCATGAAAGCAGCATCCTGAAGGTGCTTTCCGGTTAGCGGTAAAATCTTCAGATAGTATGAATGTCGGAGGGCAAAAAGCCCGCTCCCCAGAGCAACCCCCAGCACCATACCCACATTTCTCATGGTGGCAAGGACTCCGGAAGCTATTCCCTGCCTTTCCCGCGGGGCGCTGCCCATTACCGAGCTGTTGTTGGGAGTTTGAAAGAGGCCATTTCCCAGGCCAAACAGCACCAGCCTCCACACCACATCAAAGCTAGTGGAAGAAAGGCTTAGAGTGCTCATAAGGTACAGGGCTACGGAACATATCAATGCTCCGCCGGTGCTCAAAAACAGCGGGCCGATTTTATCGGAAAGAGTACCGCTGATGGGCGCCACAAGCAGCATGGTAATGGGGAAAGCCGTCATTATAAGACCGATTCTGTTTGCGGAATAACCTGCCCGGGTAAGAAAAAACGGCGTCAAGAATATCATAGTGTACTGCGCAATGAAGTTTAAAAGGCAGCTCAAATTCCCTGCCGAAAACATCCGGTTGGAAAACAGCGAAAGGTCCAGCATAGGTTCCCTGGCCCTTTTTTCCTGCAGGATAAAAGCTGTAAAAGCCAGGATAAATATTATCAGCAGGGAATAACCCAGGCCGGAAGTCCAACCGATTTCCTGGCCTTTGCTGATATATAAAAGCAGGCTTGCAAGAAAAATAAAACCAAATAATGCTCCGAGAGGATCAAATTTTTCTTTTTTTAGAACGCCTCTCTGGGGTATTACGTTTCTTGCCCAGAAATATCCTCCTATACCTATGGGGAGATTTATAAAAAATATAGACCTCCAGCCAAAACTTTTAAGCAAAAATCCCCCGAAGGACGGACCTATAGCAAGCCCCACCGCCACTGCCATGGCATTATATCCCAGAGCTTTGCCCC